>DAPKRQ010000294.1:0-21434 GCA_031800475.1 Myxococcales bacterium LLY-WYZ-16_1 | reverse complement strand
CAGTGGCCCGCTTGATTCAAAACCATCGCTTGCGCCCCGAAGCGGTGGCCCTGCGGCAAGCGGCGGAGGCGGTTCGGGCGGGCCGCCTGCCAAAGCTCCACTGGAGCGACGGGCCGATCGACGGGGGCGGTGGGGTTCGGGTGGCAGACCCAACGGGGCGAATCCGATTCTTGCGAGAGTGGCACCACCGCTTTCTCGAGAGCGCACCCCACCTCTTTCGAATGGATCACCTGGATCCGGAGCGAGCCGAGTTGGCCCTCGCCTCCGCCGAGGCTTGCAAGGTCTTGACCCACCTGCGGGACGGACCGGAGGGCAGCCGAGCCACCAACGAACTGCTCGGTCGCCTGCGCCGCCGGCGGACCCCGTCCTGGTCCAGTGGGCCCTTCGTGCCCGGACAACCGGTGATCATGACCCGCAACGACTACGGCCGCCGTCTTTTCAATGGAGATATGGGAGTGGTGGTCGAGGGTCCGGGCGGGGTACCTCGCGCCTTGTTCCGAAACCCCCGAGGCGGTTCGATGCCGGTCCGATGGACCGACCTGGGAAACTTGGTGGAGGACCTGGAGCCGGCCGACGCGCTGACGGTTCACAAGGCCCAGGGCTCGGAATTCGAACGGGTGGCCATCCTGCTCCCATTGCGGGACCACCTGCTGGCCGGCCGGAGCTTTTTGTACACCGCCCTCACCCGGGCCCGGCAGGCCGTCTGGTGGGTGGGCACGCCAGAAGTCGCCGCCCGAGCCGCAGCCCGCCTCGAGACCCGGCACACCGGAGCGCCGGCTTGAACCTCTTGCTCCTTGCGGGGGACGACCGATGGGACGGGGGATGGCGGGTCACCGGCCATCGGGCCCGCCACTTGATCGAGGTCCTGAAGGTGGAGCCGGGCCGTTCCCTGCGGGTCGGCTGGATCGACGGCCCGGTGGGGACCGGCACGGTCGTTTCGGTCGAACCGGGCGCGGTCCAACTCACGGCCACCGCGAAGGCCGCAGCGCCCGCTCCGGGGCTGTCGCTGGTTTTGGCCGTGCCGCGACCGAAGATGCTCAAAAAGCTGCTGCCCGGGGTGGCGGCCTTCGGCTTGCGGCAGCTGTGGCTCCTTCGGGCCTGGCGGACCCAGCCGGTGTATTTTCGGTCGCCCGTGCTGCAGCCCGATTCGATCCGGGCCCTATTGTTGGACGGCATGAGCCAGGGCCGGTGGACCCAGCTGCCCCGGGTCCACCGGGTGGAGCGATTCGAGACCTTCTTCGAGGGGCCGCTGCCCGACGGGAACCGGTGGGTGGCCGACCCTGGCGCGGCCCGAGATCTGTGCGAGCTGGATCGGGTCGACGGCCCGGTGTGCGTGGCGATCGGGCCAGAGGGAGGGTGGCTGCCCTACGAGGTGTCGCGCTTCGAAGCTTCCGGCTTTTTACCGGTTCGGTCGGGTGAAGCCGTCCTGCGGACCGATGTGGCTTCGGTGACTCTGCTCGCGCAAGCCGACCTGCTCGTTCGGCGATCGAAGCTTCACGGGATCGGTGCTTCGCCCGGCCCAGAATCCAAAGCCCCCTCCCCGTTGTGCTGAGAGATCGACTGGGGTACCGTCCCAGCCGCGGCGGATGAGCGAAGAAAGTCGCTCCGGATGGGCCGAAGTCGAATCAACGAATTTCCGTCGCGAGACTTCCGGAGGGAGGACCCTCCGTACAACATGGAACGCTCGGTGCGGGTTGGAGCGATGGCTCACCCATGCCCGGGCGCCGGCGATGACTGCCGGGGGAGGAAACGCTAGCGTGCAAAATTCAGACGGTCTCCTGAGAGGGGAAGCGCAGCGCCAAGGCTAGCCCGACTCTCTCTCTGAGAGGCTGAGCCGCGGAACGACCCCACGGGGTCACTCTGACCGGCGGGCGGCGGATCTTCGGAACCGCCGCCCTTTTTTCATTTTGGGGACCGGCAACGGAGACTGGCGCCAAACGGTCCAGCCGCTTAGTAGTAGGCCCATGCACTGGAAAACCTGGACGGCAGGGCTCGGCATCGTGGGCCTGGTTCTGGCCTGCGGCGACGACGGCGGCGGCGATGGCCCCGGCATGGTCGGCGGCAACCTTCTGGTGAACCTCGACTTTCCGGACGTCATCGAGTTCGGCGCCGTGCCGGTGGGCCTGCGGGTCACCGAGAGTCTCGAAATCTCGAACCGCGGTACCCAGCCCATCGAAGTGGAACGGCTCGAGGCGGTCTCCGGCTTCGAAGGGGCCGAGTACCGGTTCGAGTTGGGCGATACCGGGCCCTTCGACGTGCCGCTCGGCAACCCAACCCCCGTCGAGATCGGATTCGAAGCCACGGGCGAGGTCTCGGGCGCAGAGGCCGTCGCGAGACTGGTCCTCACGAACGGGGAGTCCGCAGAGATCACCCTGACCGCCCGAACGGACCAGGCCTTGCTGGTGGAGCCCACCGAGCTCGAGTTCGGTGAAACCACCGTCGGATGGCCCGCGGAAGGTACGCTGACGATCCGAAACCTCTTGGCCCGTCCGGTCCCGGTCTTCGTCCAGACCCGAGACGGGTCCGCCTCGGCCACCCAGATCCAAGGGGTCGGCCGCTTCGACATCGATACGGCCGTGTCGCAGAACCGGTTGTCCGGCGGAAACCCCTTGGGGGCCGGCCAGGAGATCGAACTGCGGGTGGTGTACTCGGCCGACGCCCAGGGCGCAGCCCGGGACGTGGCCGAATGGGATCTGGGCCCCTGCCCCGATTTCGAGCTGTGCGGCACCACCGTCACCTTTCGCGGAACACCGGTGGCTGACGAAATCACCTGCAGCTCCGACGGCATGCCCATCGGCGGACGGCCGGACGAGATGGAGCCGCCGGGCTTCGAGATCGGAAACCTGAATCCCCCCGAGACCTTCGAGCAAACGATCACCTGCGAGGTCCGGGAGAATCTGCGGATCGACAACATCGTCGGTCCGCCGCGCACGGCCAGCGGCATTCGGATCGATGCGGACGACGTGACGGGTACCGAGGTGGAGGGCGGCTCGAGCTTCACGTTCAGCGTGCGCTTCGATCCGTCCACGGTGCCCCCCGGCACGCGCACCGACGACGAGATCGAAATCCAGGTCCGAGACCCGCGCGGAAACGCGGAGCGGCCGCCGGTGCTGATCCCGGTCGGCGCCGGACACGGACGTCCCGAGCTGAGCGCCGAGCCCGCGTCCCTGGACTTTCAGAGCGTGCGCTTGTTTTCGACCCGGCCCGACACCCTGGTGGTCACCAACTCCGGCCCGGTCGAGTTTCGGGGCGAGCTCAGCCTGGAGCCGGCCAGCGCAGAGTTTTCGGCGGCCGACGAAGGACGGGAGACCACGATCCCGGCCGGGGCCACCGTGGCCTTGGACCTCGAATTCACGCCCGAGACACCGGGCACCTACGAAACCACGGCCGTCCTTCAGAGCAACACCGATCGGGATCCCAACGCACGGCTCGAGGTGCCGCTCACCGGGGAGGGCGTCAACCTGCTCACCTGCCAGCTCGAGCAGTCGGCCACCGAGTTGTCCTTCGGACGTTCCGCGCCGGGCGTGGACAACCGGGCCTTTTTGGTGCTCCGAAACACCCAGTCCAACGACTGCATCCTGAACGGCTTTCGCTTCGGTCCCGACTCGTCTTCCGAGATCGAGCTCGTTTCGCCCCAGATACGCGAACAGGTGCGTTTGGGGGGCAACGAAGCGCTGGTGGTCGAAGTGCGCTACAGCCCGACCGAAGACGGGCCTTCGAGCGCATCGGCGGAGCTACGATTCTACAGCTCGGCCGACCCCGCGGCCCGGGCCGTCGACATCGAGGGCTCGCGAAGCCTGACGCCCCTGTTCATCGGGCCGAACGTCGTCGATTTTCGCGGCAGCCTCGGCAGTTGCTCCACCTACCGTCAGCGCATCGAGGTGTTCAATGGAAGCAGCGCTTCGGTCGGGGTCACCGACATCGAAATTGTCGGGGCGGACCGGTCTTCGTTCTCGCTCGACCCGGAGTTGAACCTTCCGATCAACGTGTCTCCCCGCCCCAACGCTGGCGCCTTCGAAGTTCGGTTCGAACCGGACGGCAGCAACGAGGTTCGGGCTGCCGCCCTCGAGATCACCTTGTCCGACGCCATGGACCCGTACGTGGTGCCGCTGGTCGCCGAAACACGACCGGTCAACCGGGCGGTGGAGCGCTTCACCCAGGCCCCGAGCAACGCGGTCGACGTGATCGTGGTCGTGCCGGACCGGCAGGACGTCACCGCCGCCGACCGAGACGTGGAGGCCCTGCTGGACCTGATCGCGGTCAACTGGGAAGCCTTCGGCGGGAGCCTGGGTGACGCGGGCCTGGACTACCGGATCGGCTTCATTACCGGCGTGCAGGATCCCTTCTGTTTCGGGAACCAGCTGCCGGCCGATCCCACCGATGCCCTGAACCACGACGGATCCTGCGGCTACCTGAGCCTGGGAGCCCGGGGGGTGTTCGCCGAGCGATGGAAGACCATCGAGCCCCAGGAAATGGGCGGTGAGGAGTTCGTCTGGGAGCTTCAGGTCGACCGGGCACCACCGTTTCCGCCGTCTTTCACGCGGCCGCTTTTCAACATGTACCTGTCGGCCCATCCGGATGTCCGGGACTGGAACGACGAGGTATTCCGGGAGGACGCTACGGTGCACTGGCTGGTCCTCGACAACGAGGATGCCTTCGCCACCAGCGAGGGCGCGGAGGAGATCGCCCGCTTTCTGCGTTACGTGCGGGGCTCGGCGAACCGGAACCGGCAGGGGATGTCGCTGATCGTCGGCCCGCCGGACCAGGACTGCGTCAATCAGACCACGATCCGAAACGCTGGCGCGGCACCCAACTACTACGCCGCCGCCTCGGTCCTCGGAGGCGGCCCCCGCCAGTCGGTGTGCGAGGCGGACCTGGGTTTGGTGCTGGAGGCCGCGGCCGAAGGGGCCCGGGGCGTCCGGCGCTTCCATCCCTTGCCTCGGGAGCCCCAAATGGGCTCCGTGGATGTTCGCGTGGACGGAGTGGCGCTCGGGGCCGATGACTTCGCGGTCGACGGGCGCTCGGTCGAGCTGGCAGACCCGTCGGCCCGGGCGGCGGGCGCCGAAATCGAGATCGAATACACCCCGGTGTGCGACGGTTCGTGACCGCGGCACGTCCTGGGCAGAGTCAGACGCCGTCGAGCACCGGCACCAGCCGATCGACCATGTCGCAGACGTGCCGCCACCCAACGATGAAGGACAGGGGGTAGCGGGGCCGGATCTCCTTCCATACCACGCCCGGATAACGCAGCTCGGACGGTGCCGGCAGGATGGCTGCTGCCGCCCCGCCCGACACCACCGCCAAGACCTGGTCCAGGGTCTTGGCGTCCACGGCCAGCACCGGGTCCACCCCGGCCTCCTCGCAGTACAGACGAAAACGGTCGAAGATCATGGGTTGCTCCCGCCGGCAGGGAACCAGCACCTCCAGGCCGTCCAGGTCCTGGGGCCCGACGGCGGCCTGGCTGGCCAGGAGACTGCCGGACGGCACGGCCATGCGCAGCTCCGTCTCGTACAGAAAACGGCTCGAGCATCCGCTGGGCAGCGCCCAATCCACCGTGATCACCGCGTGCACCGTGCCCTCTGCCAGAGCCTGGGCCACTTCATGCTCTTCCACCGATCGAAGGGCCACCCGCAGCTGGGGATGGCGTTCGCGAAAGCGGCGGATCAGCCGGCCCACGGGAGGTTGGGACGCGCCGACGCCCACCCCCAACACGAGCGTCTCGCTGCTCAGGCCGCCGGCGACCCGGGCGGCTCGGGCCGCCTGACGCGCCCGCTCCACCAAGTCGGCCGCCACCCCGCGAAACGCCACACCGGCCGGCGTGAGGCGGACATTTCGACTGTCGCGCACGAACAGCTGGACTTCCAGGTCCTGCTCGAGCCTTCGAATGCCCCGGCTGAGAGCGGGCTGGGTCAACCCCAAACGCTCGGCAGCCCGACCGAAATGGAGCGTGTCGGCCAAGGAACCGAACATTTCGAGCAACCGGGTCTCCATGGGCAGGCGCGATACAGAATCGGCATGAATCGAGTCATCCTCGTTCGAACCGGCGAGCTGCGATGGCCTAAAAACCCCAATGAGTGCGAAATCGAGCCCACCATAGACTCATGCCAAAAATGAATCACCTATGCTGGACAAGCCGAACAGCGTGGCCCAAAGCCGGCGCATGCGCTGCTGCAGACCGCAACCCGGGCCTTCGCCCCGATGCAAACCGAAGGCGACGCTTCGCGGCACCAGCCTGATGGCCCTGACCCTGGCCGCGGCGTGCGCCGGGGACGACCAAGCGGCAGGGTCCGACACCTCCGGCCGGGCCCGGCCGGTGCGGGCGCAGCGGGCCCAGGTCTACCGGGGGGAGCGGGCCTCCTTGTTCCCGGGCCGGGTCCGTTCCGAAAGCCAACCTGCCATCAGCTTTCGGGTTCCGGGCCGCATCGTCCAACTGACGGTGGACGTGGGGGACCGGGTTCGGCCCGGTCAGCTGTTGGCCCGGCTCGACCCGAGCGATTACCGCACCCGGGTCGACGAAGCGAAGGCCGCGGTGGCCCAGGCCCGGGCCGAGGCCAAACGCACGCAGCGCACCGCCGATCGCAACGCTCGCCTGTTCGCCGGCAACGCCATCAGCGAAGCGGCCTTCGACCAAAGCCAGGACGTTGCCGAGGCAGCGGCGGCTCAGCTGGCTTCGGCAGAAGAGCGCCTGAAGCTGGCCCGGCAGGAGTTGTCGTACACGAAACTGAACGCGCCCGAGGCCGGCGTGGTGGTCGCCCGGCCGGTGGATCCGGGCACCAACGTGCGGGCCGGCGATCCGGTGGTGCAACTGAGCGGGGACCGGATCGAGGTGCGGGTCGATCTGCCGGAGACCGCACTGAAGGACGTGCGCCTGGGCGCCGAAGCCCAGGTTCGGCTCCCCGCCCTGGACAACCGCTTTCGGTCGGCCCGCGTGGTTCGAATCTCCAGCGGGACCGCCCGGAGGCAGCTGCTCTATCCGGTCTTCCTCCGGCTCACCGACGATGGCGCCCGGCCGGTTCCGGGCATGTCGGCGGAAGTTCAGATGCCCCATGTCACGGAGCTGGAAGGCGACCTGGTTTCGGTGCCGCCGACCGCGGTGGTCGGAGATCCCGAGGGCACCTTCGTTTGGCTGCTCGAGCCGGACGAGGGCGCCGAGTCCGAGCCGGACGGCTCGGCCCCAACGAACGAAAGCGATGACGGGCCGCTGTATCGGGCTCGCCGGCAGAGCGTGAGCCTGGCCAAGCTGACCGGTCGAGCCGCAGTTCTGTCGTCGGGGGTCGCGCCCGAAGAGCAGGTGGTGACTGCGGGGGTCCACTATCTGTCGGACGGCCAGCGAGTCCGGATCGCCCGTCTTCCACCCCTGGTCGAAGACGACGTGGTGGTGGAGCAACCGCGCACCACGGTCGGCGTGTCCGTCGACGAAGGGGGTCGATGATGGGCTTCGACCTGACGGCGTGGGCCCTGAACAAGCGAATCATCTCCGGGGTCATCTTCTTCTTGCTGGCGGCCAGCGGGGCCATGGCCTACGGCACCCTGCCCCGGGCCGAGGACCCGGGTTTCGTGGTCCGGCAGGCCATCGTGATCACCCAATTCCCCGGGGCGAGCTCTTCCCGGGTGGAGGAGCTGGTGACGGACCCCCTGGAAGAGGGGCTGCAGCAGCTGGTCGGCCTGGACTTCATCCGCAGCGCGTCCCGGGCCGGTCAGAGCGTCATCACGGTTGCTGCGGAAGAGACCCTCGATGACGTGGAGGGCTTTTGGGACGAGATGCGGGAGCGGGTGGCCGAGCAAGCCCGGGAGCTTCCCGCCGAGGCCATCGGCCCGTTCGTGAACGACGATTTCGGCGATGTTTTCGGAACGGTGCTCGCCCTGACCGGGGACGGGTTCAACATGGCCGAGCTGGAGGACGTGGCCGAGGACGTGCGGCGCGAACTGCTGCGCTTGGAACACGTGGCGAAGGTGCAGCTGGTGGGGGAGGCGGCTCGCCGAATCTTTTTGGAATACGACGAAGTCCGCCTGACCGAAGTCGGCCTGAGCGCCCAGCAGCTCGCTCGGGAGCTGCAGGCCCGCAACATCTTGAGCGCCAGCGGCCGGGTCATGACCCGAGAGCAAGTGTTCGAGCTTCAGACCGAAGGCAACTACGAGAACGTCGAAGAGCTCGGCGCCACCTTGATCCGAGCGGGCGATCGGGCCTTTCCGCTCCGGGAGCTCGTCACCCTGCGGCAAGGCTACGAAGACGACCCGGCCGCGCCTTCGATGACCTACACGGGGCGCCCGGCCATCGGCCTGGCGGTCTCCATGACGCCCGACGGGAAGATCACCGAGCTCGGTCCGAGGATCCGCCAGCTGGTGGACCAGATCACCAAAGACCTGCCCTTGGGCCTGGAGCTGCACGTGGCCAGCTACCAGACGGCGGTGGTGGACGACGCGGTGAACACCTTCGTCGGCAACCTCACCCAGAGCGTCCTGATCGTCCTGGTGGTGATGCTGCTCTTCTTGGGCGTCCGGACCGGCTTCATCGTCGGTGCCATGCTTCCGATGACGATTCTGACTACGCTGACGATCATGAGCGTCGCGGACATCAGCATCAACAAGATGAGCCTGACTGCACTGATCATCGCGCTCGGCCTCTTGGTCGACAATGGAGTCGTCATGAGTGAATCGATTCTCGTCAAGCGAGACGAGGGTCGAGACCTGACCGAAGCGGCCATCGAGACCGGCCGCGAGCTGCGGGTGCCGCTGCTCATCGCCTCCTTGACCACGGTTGCCGCCTTGCTCCCGACCTATCTGGCCGAATCCACCACCGGCGAGTACACGGCGCCGATCGCCGAAGTGGTGGGCATCGCGCTCCTTTCCTCCTGGGTCCTGTCTTTGACCTTCGTTCCATTGTGCTGCGTGCTGTTCATGGGGCCGCGCAAGGCCGGCGGACAGACGGCGGAAAGAGGGAACGGCCCGCCCGAGGGCAAAGCCCAGCTTCGCTACCGCGCCTTTTTGTCCCTGCTTCTTCGGTGGCGCTGGGTGGGTGTGGCCGGCGCGGTGGCTTTGTTTTACGGAGCGACCGTTCTGTTCGGGTACGTGCCCGAACAGTTTTTTCCGGGAAAGCCTTGGCCGCAGGTCACGGTGGAGCTCGAGCTTCCCGAAGGAACACCCCAGACCCAGACCGACCGGGTGGTGAAAGACGTGGAGCGGTTCTTGGCCGACGAGCTTTTGGCCGAAGACTGGAGCGAGAAGGAGGCGAGCCGCAAAGTGGCCGCTCAGCTCGAGCGGGCCGACCGTCCGGGGGTGGTCAGCTGGACCGCCTACGTCGGTGAGGGTGCACCGCGCTACGTCCTCGGATATGCACCGGAGCAACCTAGGGAGAACTTCGCCTACCTGTTGATCAATGCGGAGGACTACGCCCACCAGGACGAAGTGCTGGCCCGAATCCGCAATTACATCCAAGAGAGATTTCCGGAGGCGAGCGCACGGGTCCTCCCGCTGAGAAACGGCCCTCCCCTTCGATATCCCGTCGAGATCCGCCTGAGCGGTAGCAACATCGGCCAGCTTCGGAAGATCGTTCGAAAGACCGAAGAACGGCTTCGCTCCCTCGGGGGCCTGGTTCGGATCGGCAACGACTGGGGCCCGGACACGCCGACCATCCGGGTCGACGTGGATCCGATCCGGCTTCAGCAGGCCGGACTCACTCACGCCGACGTGGCCGCCTCTTTGGACACCGCCTTCCGTGGGCGCCGGCTCAGCCAGTACCGCGACGGCAACGACGTGGTGCCGATCGAATTGAGGCGCCGGGACGCTCCGAGCGCCACCGTGGACGACGTTCGGTACACGAGCGTGTTCAGCCAGACCTCTGGACAGTCCGTTCCTCTGCTGCAGGTGGCCGATGTGGACACCCGCTTCGAGCCGCCGGTGATCCGTCGCCGGGACCGGCAACGCACGATCACCGTCCGAGCCGACATCGCACCTGACGCACCGCGTTCGGTGACCGCGTTCAGCGTGGCTGATCAGATGCGCGGATGGCTCGATGCCCAAAAGAAGACCTGGCCATTCGGTTACGGATGGGAGTTCGGCGGCGAGGTCGAAAGCTCCGGCAAGGCCAATGCATCCATTCAAGCGAAGCAGCCAATCGCGCTTCTCGTCATCGTCCTGTGCCTCGTGTTTCAGTTCAATACGATTCGAGAGCCGTCGATCGTATTGCTGACTCTGCCTTTCGCCATCATCGGTGTGGCGCTGGGTCTGTTCACGACCCAAAAGCCGTTCGGCTTCATGGCGCTGCTCGGCGTCATCGCCTTGTTCGGTATCGTCATCAACAATGCGATCGTCCTGCTCGACCGGGTTCAGATCGAGATCTCGGAAGGCAAGGAAAAATCCGAGGCCATCTTGGATGCTTCGCAGCGGCGACTGCGGCCCATTTTGCTCACGACGGCCACGACGGTGGCCGGACTGATTCCGCTGAGCCTGTTTGGTGGGCCGCTCTTTTCCCCCATGGCCGTGGCGCTGATGTCCGGACTTTTGGTCAGTACGCTTCTGACCCTTGGATTGGTCCCGATCCTGTACGCGATCTTTCACCGCCTTCCCCGGCAGCAGTTGCGAAAGGCAACGGTTCTTCTGATCGGCGTGGGACTCGGGGCACCGGCGGCGGCCCGAGCGGGAGAGCCGCTGACCGCGGACGAAGCCGCTCGCCGAGCGGCTCTGCGCACGCTGGATGCGGAGAGCGCCGAGACGGAGCTTCAGGAGGCCCGCGCTCGAAACGAGGAAATCATCATCGGATTCGTTCCCCGCCTGGGGCTGAGTGCCAGCTACAAGCGGCTGTCCGACATCGAGCAGCCGTCGCTGTTTCAGGGTGGGACCTTGGTGGTGACCCAGGCCGATGCCGGACCCCTCATGCCGGACGACCTGGCGCCTCTGCCTGCCGGCGGGGGCAACTTTCCGGTTCTGCTCAACCAGACCCGGCTGAAGGCAGAGTTGACAGTACCTCTGTCGGGCTACGTATTCGAGCTGGCGGCGGCCCTGTCTGCGGTGGATGCCGACGCGGATGCGGCAAGGACCAAAGTCGAGGCCGCGCGGGTGCGGGCCGCCGCCGAGGCCCGTCTGGCGTACTATCGGTGGGCGTCCGCCCAACTCCAAATCGAGGTGTTCGAAAAGCGTGTCGAAGAAGCCGAGGAACGACTGGGCGTCACCCGCGAACGCTTCGAAGCCGGAGACGCAGCCCAGACCGAGGTTCTTCAGGCCCAAAGCGCCCTCTCCCGGGCGCGCCTGGAGTTGACCCAAGCCCGGACTGCCGCGGCAAACGCGGAGGAGTCCCTGCGAACGGCGCTGCTGGACCCTTACGACGCGGACTACGACCTGCCCGAAGACCTGGAGCCGGCGGAGCTTCCGAACGGGATCGCACCCGTGCCTGAGCTGTTCGATGAGGCGGTGGAAAAGCGCCTCGAAATCCGCCAGCTGGAGTTCGCGATCGACTCGTTCGTTTCAGGCGAAGCGCTGACCCAAGCGGGGGGATATCCCAAGTTGGAGCTGTTTGGCTCGATCTTGAGCGCCAACCCAAACCCGCGCTTCATCCCGAACCAAGAAGAGTTCGACACCACTTGGGAGGCGGGCGTGCGCCTTCGGTGGTCGCCGAACGACCTATTCAGCGCATTGGCCGAAACCCGGGGCGCACGGGCCGACACTCAGCGCCTGCGCACCCAGTTGGAGTCGTTTCGCCAAGCCCTTCATCGGGAAGTTGTCGAAGCCCGCCGAGCCGTCATGGACGCCAAGGCGAACCTTCAGGATGCCCAGGACGGTCTCGCGGCCGCTCGGGCCGCCTACGACCAGCGAAAGCTCACCTACGAGGTCGGTGCGGCCACGCTGCTGGACCTTCTGCAGACCGAGACCACCCTGGTCTTGGCGAAGCTCGACGCCATCCAGGCTCGGATCCGAGCGCGCACCGCCTTGGTTCGCCTCAAAAACGCCACGGGACGAGACGTAGACCCGGTACTCGACCTGGTCGGCAACTGAAGTCTCGGTACGGTCCGTCCGGTTCTCGCTTCGAAAACGAAGCCACGGGTCGATGGGTCCGCCCTCGCCGCGGGCCGTGCTCAGTGAAAACCGTTCAGCTCGACGCGCTGCATCGGCCCCACCGGACTGGCCATCGATACCTCGAGGGCCCCCCAAAAACGTCCCCGCCGGGTGGGATCGAATTCGATCCGCAGATCCAAGCTCTCGCCCGGCGGGATGAACACCGACCGGAGCTCACCCCCGACCAACGAGAAGGCCAGGTCCGAAAAGCCCGCCAGGCGGGCGCTGCTCACCAGACAATTCTGGGTGGTGCTTCGGTTGAGGACCCGAAAGACCCTTCGAATGCTTCCTTTCACGAAACTGGCCCGGCTCGGTAGCTGCTGGGTCAGGCAGCCCGGTGCGTCGATCCCCTCGCCCCGAAGCGGGATGTCGATCTCGGGCGCAACCGGGTCTGTGGAGCGGATCCGGAGCGTGGACTGCACCGGGCCGACGTCCACGGGATCGAACCGGAGCAACACGGTCATTCGTCCTCCCGGGTCCAGCGTCGCCTGAAACGAGCCTTGGTTGATGGTGAAGCGACCGGTGCCATCGGCGTCGGGTATGATCTCATCGAAGCGGAGCGATTGGGTCCCGACGTTTCGCAAGGTGACGGAGTGATAGGAAGGCACGTCGACCGACGTGTCACCGAAGTCGATCTCGGCCACGTCGACGTCGATGGACTGACCGAGGGCACTGCCGAAAAGGGCCACCTCGGTCTGCACGGGTCGCCCCTCCTCCTCGGCGCGAAGGACCAAACGACCTTCGAATGCGCCTTCCCGCTCGGGACAAAAGCGTACCGACAGCTCCACCAGCTCCTGTGCCCCTCCCGGCTCCGCGACCGCGTCCAGGACCTGGGGCAGGGGAGCCTCCAAGCCGAAGGGGGCATCGGCCAGGGCCTCGACCACCCTCAGCGGGCGATTCCCCCGGTTGAAGCAGGTGACGGGTCGTTCGGCGCACCGCCCCACCGCTTCCAGCCCGAAGTCGACAGCAGGGACGCAGGCGAAGCCCGTGTCGATGCCCGACCCCCGCAGAGCCAGCTCCACCTGGGGACCGCCCGCCCCGCGGAGCCTTGCGAATGCCCCCACCGGACCCGGCCGATCGGGCCGAAAGCGAACCACGATCTCCGCGCTGCTCTGCGGCGGAACATCGACGAATGGATTCGACTCGAGAGATTTCGACGTTTCGAGACAGAAAGGAGCTGGGTCTCCCGCGCCGCACGCCGGCACTTCGGAGGTGGCCGAGATTTCGAGACGCAGGGTACAGCGATTCGAATGGGACACGGTCCACGTGGCAGTGCGCGTGGTACCGACCAACACCTGCCCCAGGCCCAGATCGCCCGGCTCGGCAACGAACTCGACGCCCGGGTCGCACCGGACCACGGTCGGCACGCCCCCATCGGTCGAGCCGCTTCCTCCGTCCACGTCGGCATCGGAGACGGCACCGTCTCGGAAGGCGCCGGGGCCCAGCCCCTGACCCGACGTGTCGCAACCTGCACCCGCGAGGGAACAAACCAAGGTGAACACGGCCCCGCGGCCGACGATACTTCGGTCCGTCACGGGCCCTGGAGGTAGCACCAGGGTCTACGAAATGGGAACGGGCCGGCCCCGCCAGACCGGAATTTGTCAGTGCGGAGGAGCCCTTCCGGGTCTGCTCAGCCGCGAAACACCGATTCGGGCAGATGCACCGTGGCCATCCAGTGGGGCGCGTCGACCACCTCGGCCAGGCCCAGATCCCCAGCCACGCTGACCAAGCAGTACGCGTGCTCGGCCGACAAGCCGTGCCGCGCCATCACCAGGTCGATCATCTCCCGCACCGCGTCGCGCAACCCTTGCCACAGATCGGGCCCGACCCCCGAGGTGACCCACTGGGGACCCGCGGCCACCGAGTGTCCATCGGGGACCCGAAACCGGGGAAATCGGGGCGCGGCCCCCGGCTCGAGCTCGCAGCGCACCCGCACGCGCATCGATGTCTCGACCGCGGTCCCGCACACTTCGCCGTGGCCCTGGGCGGCGTGGGTGTCGCCCAAAGACCAAAGAGCCCCCGATACCTCGACGGGCAGCCAGACCTTCGCCCCCGGGACCAGCCCCCGAAAGTCCATGTTCCCGCCGACCCGCCGGGGCGGAATGATGCCGTGTGAACCCGGTTCGGCCGGGGCCACCCCCACGGTGCCGGGAAACGAACGCTGAGGGATCTCGATGCCCGGCAAAAACTCCACCGAGCGGCCGTCGTATCGGCTCACGTGAACGAAAGGCTCCGGGAACTGGTCGGCGAGCAGCCCGAAACCCGGGATCAGGCCGGTCCAGCCCCAGCCCGTGCCTTCGAGTTCGAGGATCTCGAGGCAAAGTGCATCTGTGGGACGAGCTCCCTCGACCGCCACCGGTCCATTCACCGGATTGACCCGTTGGGCGTCCATGGCGACCAAGTCCGCTGCGGTCGCGTGCTCGGTGATCTGTCCGTCCGAAGCGTCGCGTACCCAAAGCTCGACCTCTTGGCCCGGCTCCACCGTACACACGGGAGCCAAGCTCCGATCCCAGCCGTAGTGGCACCGATGAATCGTGGGAATGTCCGGTGCGGCCACGGCTTCAGGTGCCCTCGTCCCACAGCCCTTCCCAGGTGTAGGGACTGTCGTTGCACCAAAAGGACCCGTCGACCAGACGCATGTGCCGGTCGAGTCCGGAGATGGCTTCGAGGTCTTCGCGCTCCAGCCGAAGGTCGGCCGCCTCCAAGTTCTCTCGAATCCGGTGAGGTTTGGTCGACTTGGGAATCACCAGGGTACCGCGGGCGAGGGCCCAGGCGATCAATACCTGTCCCGGCGTTCCTCTTAGCCGCTCGGCGATCTCGAGGATGGTCGGGTGGGACAGCAGAGGCTGATCGTCGTTTCGACCGAACAAGGAGGCCGAGTCCGGCGTCCCGAGCGGCGAGTACGCGGTGACCGCCGTTTGCATTTGTCGACAAGAGCGAACGAGATCGCTCTGTTGCAGATACGGGTGGAGCTCGACCTGATTCATGGCCACGGGCTCCGAGAAGGCATCAGCCAGCTGCTTCACCTTCTTCACGCTGAAGTTCGATACGCCGACGTGCCGAACCAGCCCGTCTTCTCTGCAGCGGAGCATGGCTTCCCACGTTTTTTCCAGTGGGATCTCTTCGAGCGAGACGAAGTCTTCACGACTTCGCGGAAAGGGCACCCCCTTGCGAAGGGCTACGGGCCAATGCATCAGGTAGAGGTCCAGCTGGTCGAGCTTCAGGTCCCCGAGGGTCTTCTCGAGAGCCGGCCGCACATCGTCTGGGTGGTGGGCGTCGTTCCACAGCTTGCTGGTCACCCATAGATCTTCGCGCCGGATTCCGTCGAGACGCCCCGAGAGCGCTTCACCGACTTCGGCCTCGTTGCCGTAGATGGCGGCGCAGTCCAGGTGCCGGTAGCCCATGTCCAGGGCCGCACGCACCGCGTCTGCGACTTCACCTTTCTTCGATTTCCACGTGCCCAGCCCCAAGGCCGGTACGGGCGTGCCGTCGAACAGCTCGATCGTTTTCATGCTCCGAGCGGGTCCCACCCCCGACCGCTCGACTCAATCGAGAGCCGACGGGCGCTGCGGGCGAAAAGGATCTCGCACGCCCGCAACGGGTTGGCCCGGGCCCGGATCTCGCCACTGCCGGACGCCGGCCGGCTCTACTCAGACCGGTGGGTCGGTCGAGCCCCGGGGATCCAAAGCCCGGAGGCGAGGGGTCGCGCGCGCTGGGCGGCCGCTTCGCCGCAGCCCCCACGTCAAAGCCCCGAGCCCGAAGCCGAGCCACGGGAAGGGTTCCGGCGCCCCGGGTCCGGGACAGCGGCATCCGCCCCCGTCCTCTCCGTCCTCGGCGGGCATCCCGCCGCCTCCATCCGAGCCCGCGGGGACGCCCAGGTCGGCCCGCACCTCCATGTCGGGCCCCCCCCCATCTGCGGCGCCTCCGTCGGCCACCGCACCCGCGTCCAGACCTGCATCCGGGACGCCGGCATCGGGCATGGACTCCATCGGACAGTCCGCGGGTCCGGGCTCCACATTCACGCGGAGCGAGCGCCAGCCCTTCGGGCGATGCTGGCCAAACACCGAAGTGTCGTCGGCGGTCTGGGCCAGGGCCAGCACGTGGACGTCCTCCGCCGGGTCCGGCGACAGGCACCACGAGATGGGACCGCCCGCTTCGGACACCACCTCGACCCCGTTCACGTACAAGCTCACCCGCTCCAAGGCCCGGCCGAGCGGGTCTTCGGCCTGCACCCTGAGCCGGCGAGACCCGAGCACCACGTCCCCGTCGGCGAGGCCACCGACCGTTACCTCCGGCCGAAAAGCGTACGGCGCGGCCATCGGGTCCCCGAGCACCAGGTTGCGCCAGTACGCAAAAGGCATCCGTCGAAAGTACGCCTCTCCCAGGGTGCCCCCTTCGGCGTAGTCGACCACGAACCGGCGGTCGGGAAATACGTTGTTCAAAGGCTCGTCGGTGCAGCCGTGCACGCCCGCCACCCCCCGGGCCACCCAGCGGGCGATCGACACCTGGCTCTGTGGCGGATCTGTTCCATCCGCCGGAGGCGGATCGAAGTTCCGCGGAACCGCTCCCAGGCTGGTCAGGTTGTCGACCAGCGCACCAGGCAGATAGGTGTTCGCTTCGATCACCTGGCCGAGATTCTGGCTTCCGGTGACGAACGCGATCAGCGACCGCCCCGACAGGTCTCCGTCGAAGTCGACCAACCGGGCGTCGTAGCCCAAGCTTTCGAGGCCGGAGACCGCCACCTGGGACGAGTTGTCGAGGACTGCACGGGGTGCGTTTGCGCCTCGCATGAAAAGAAACTCGCCGAAGGGCGGCTGCGCGGCGTCGGCAATCGTGGCGCTGGCCACGAGCCGGGCGGCCTGCTCGTGGGTGCGGCCCTCGAGCATGGTCACGATCAGCGGGCGCCATTCGACGCCGTTGCCCTGGCGCGTCCACCCCGGATCGAAGGTGCCGATTCGAAAAGGGTTGGGCCACGCCGCGGCCAGGCACGGCGACCCGCCGCAGTTCGCCTGAAAACCCGGCGCCTGACCCACCACCGGATCTCCGCCGTCCACCAGGGTCGACTGCCAGACCGCCAGCGTCGCCGCCGTCGACGCCCGCTGGTTCCCGCCTCCTTCCACCGGAATGCGCACCCGCAAAGGCACCCCCTTCGCCAGAACGACAGCCTCGATCCGGTCCGACACACCTGCGACACTCAAGCAATCGACCAGCCCCGCTTCCAGATCGGTGCGGTAAGCCTCGAGCGACATGGTCGCTCCGGTCGGCAGCGACAAAGGGCAGACCTGACCATCGGGAATCCCGCGGGCTCGGGCGTAGCGTTCGGCCAGTTCCACGCTGGCCGGCTGTTCCGCGTTGGCCACCACCGCCACCGAGTCCGGCCCCGGAACCGCCCAGGTCTCGCCCGGCACCATGCACACCACCGACAGCCCCGCGGCAAAAGCCGCCTTGGCAGAGGACATGCAGAGCAAGCTAGCCGGAAGCTCGGGACACGTCGAGGGCCGGACCCGGGGCGTCGGCGGCGCGCCGTCGGGCCAGCGCTCGCAAGTACGCCTGCTCGTAGACCACGCCAGCCCCATTCCACGAAAAATCCTGCGCCATGCCCCGCTCCTGCATGCGCCGGTATGCGTGCGGCGCGTGCCTGAACAACTCCACGGCCTGGCGGACCGCCCCGTAGAGCGCTTCGGCGGTCGGTGCATCGAACAAAAAGCCCGTGGCCTCGTCGCTCGGAAAGGGGACGATCGAATCGACCAACCCTCCGACCCGACGGGCTACCGGAGGCGTGCCATATATCTGGCTGTACATCTGGTTGAGCCCGCAGGGCTCGAAACGGCTCGGCATCAAGAAATAGTCGATGCCAGCTTCGATCCGATGGGCCAGGTCCTCACTGTAGCCGATGACGGCAGCCGCCTGGCTCGGGTAGGCTCGCCCAAGCCACTCGAAGGCTCGTTGCATGGCCGGGTCCCCCGATCCCAACACGACCAGCTGTACGCCCAGGTCCAGGATCGGCCCCGCCGCCTCCAGCAGCAGGTCCACCCCTTTTTGATGCGTCATGCGACAGATGATTCCGAGCAGTGGAATCTCTCGATCGATCGGAAGTCCGACCTCCCGCTGCAGTGCGGCTTTGCAGACCATCTTGCCCGACAGATCCTCCACGTCGTACCGCGCTGGAAGCCGAGGATCCGTGCGAGGATTCCAGATTTCGGTATCCACGCCGTTGCGGATGCCGATCAGGTCGTCGCGCCGAGCTCGGAACAGCTCGTGCAGCCCTGCCCCACCGAGCTCGGTCGTGATCTCCCAGGCGTAGCGGGCCGAAACAGCGACCAACAGGTCGGCCGTGGCGATGGCCCCTTTGAACGGGTTCATGGCGCCGTGGTCTTCGAAGGCGCTCGCTCGGAACAATCGCTCCGGAAGCTGCGACATCTTCCAAGCCGGCGGGGGAAACAACGGCTGGTGGGCCACGTTGTGCAGCGACATGACGGTCGCCGTTTCCTCGAAAGGCGCCCCACCCTCGATGCACTCGTGGATCGCTCCGACCACGCCGGTGGGCCAGTCGTGCCCGTGGATCACGTCCGGAACCCATTCCAAGTGGCGAGCCAGCTGAAAGCCGGCACGACTCAACAGAGCGAACCGCGCCCAATCTCGGACGTCGTAGCCCGGCGTGTACAAGTGCGGCCCAGCATAGAGGGCCTCGTGCTCGAGGAAGTAGACCGGCACTGCGGAGCCCGGGATTCGGGTCTCCCACAGGGCGCACCAGGCTTCACCGTCGCCGAGCGGAACCGCCAGTGGGGCAGCGTGGCGCACCATGGCCGCCGTGTCCACGAACCCGTATTTGGGAAGCAGCACGCGGACGTCGTGTCCACGCGCCGCCAGGGTCTTGGGGAGGGCACCGACCACGTCACCCAACCCTCCGGCTTTGGCGAAGGGCACACACTCGGAGGCAACGTGGAGGACCTTGAGAGTCACAGCGCTTCGAGTGAAGACACCGTTTTTTCTCCGTGACTACTCCCGTCGAAGCGCAAGATGGTGGGCTTGCCTTCGATCTTGGTGGCGATCGCGGTCGGGCGCCGCCAGATCCGGTAGAGATTCTCCAGGGTTGCTTGGGCCCAGTCCTGCTGCAGGTCCACGCCGTCGTGACCGTGTCGCAGGAGGAGCTCACCTCGGTTTTCCCAGTTGCCGTCGATTACGTCGATGATCGGGTTTCCGAAGTTGGTGAGCTGGGTCAGCAGCTTGTTCTTCACGTCTCGGAACTCGCGGGACTGGATCTCCCAGTCGCCGGAGCTTCGATTCATGCCGTAGGTGAACAGCTTCTGTTCCCGGGCAAAGTCCTCGGTCAAAAACTCGTCGATGAAGGTGACGTCGTTGTAGAGCTTGCGCACCTCGAAAATCTTTTCACGCCCGAGGCCCAGCTGCCGATCCCAGCGCTTGCGGGCCGCGAAGTCGTCACACTCGTCGTATTCTTTACCGAACCGTCCCTTGTTCCAGCGGTCCTCGATGTCTCGGAACAACTCGAGGCCCAGTTTGTACGGGTTGATGCGACCCGGTTGAACCCCCATGGTCGCAGAGTGAACGTCGGCGTAGTCGAGCAACTCGTCGTCGTTCAGCGCCTTTTCGGTCATGATCGTCGAGTGCCAGTACGATGCCCAACCTTCGTTCATGATCTTGGACTGGGCCTGCGGCGCGAAATAGTAGGCCTCGTTTCGAACGATATCGAGGCAGTCCGCCTCCCATGGCTCGAGGGGTCCATTCTCCATCAAAAACAGCAGCACGTCCCGGACCGAACGTTCGGGGAATCGCTTTTTGCGCTTGGCCTCGTCCTCGAGCTTCTTTCGCTCGGCTTCCACGAACTCCTTCGGGTTCATGTAATCCCGCAGATAGGGGCGGTCCGTGGGAATCTCCCGCACGGATTTGGGCTCCTCTTCTTCCGTGATCTGGGGCCGGGTGGACGGCGGTCGCTCGAACAGGGCCCGCTGATCGATCAGATTTTCGATCGATAGGCAGGCATCCATGAAGTTTTCGACATCGTCCACCCCGTGCCGGTCCATGTGTCGCCGAACCCGCGCGGCGTGGTTGGCCATGACATCGAGCATGCGGCGGTTCGTGGTGCCGAAGTAGACGTTGTTCTTGAAGAAGTCGCTGTGGCCATAGACGTGGGCCATCACCAGCTTCTGCTGGAGAAGCGAGTTCGAGTCGATCAAGTAGGCGTAGCAGGGGTCCGTGTTGATCACGAGCTCGTAGATCTTCGACAGACCGTACTCGTGGGATTTGGCCAGCTGCTCGTACTCCATCCCGAAGCGCCAATGGGGATAGCGGGTTGGAAAGCCCCCGTAGGCCGCGACCATGTTCATTTGGTCCACGGTCACCAGCTCATAGATGACTTCGAAGGGGTCGAGGCGGTACTCCGCGACATGTTCGCGGATCTGCTGCTGCATCTCGACCAGATGTGGTGGCAAGGCCATCCCCCGCATGCTATCGGACCCGTTGCGTGACCGCTACCGCTGGGCGGCCTTGCCTGCGCCTCGTCCACAGCGCCGATTGGCATCTGGGCCAAACGCTGCACGGAATCGACCGCGGCCCCGAGCACGACCGTTTCCTGGATTTCTTGATCGGAATCCTGGATTCGGAGTGCGCGGACGCCCTGGTCGTGGCCGGCGACGTGTTCGACAGTGCCAGCCCCAGCGCTGCCGCCCAGCAGCGCTACTATGGGTTTCTCGCGGAGCTGCGACGGGCCTTGCCCCGGGTGCAGGTGGTCATTCTGGGCGGAAACCATGATTCACCCGCCCGGCTCGACGCACCGGCCGAGTTGTTGCGCAGCCTGGGAGTCCGCGTGGTGGGGGGACTGCACGGCGGTCCCGGCGATCTGGATTCCCACTTGATTCCTCTCAGTGGAAAAGACGGCGCCGGGGCGACACTGATGGCCTTGCCGTTTTTGAGACCCCGCGACGTCTCGGCTTGGGGGGAGCCGGCACCCGAGCCGGAGCGCAGCGTCTCGGATCCCGAACGGGGCGACGCTGCAGCCATCGGTCGTTTCGTGCGCGGTTACGAGCGGCTCGTGACCGAGCTTCATGCGCGCACGCCGGCCGACCTGCCGCGGGTGGCGACGGGACACTGCTATTTGGCGGGGGCCGCCACCTCCGACGACAGCGAGCGCAAAATCCAGATGGGCAACCAGGCTGCCCTTCCGGCGGCACTGTACCTTCGGCATCCGATGGCCTACGTGGCTTTGGGACATCTGCATCGAGCCCAGGCGGTGGAGGCGGACCACGTCCGGTATTCCGGTTCTCCCATCCCCCTGTCGCTGGCGGAGCGCAGCTACAGCCATCAGGTCCTGCGGGTCGATGTCCCTCCGGGGGGGCCCGCAGTCGTCGAGCCCCGGTTCGTCCCCCGGT
>DAPKRQ010000293.1:0-10674 GCA_031800475.1 Myxococcales bacterium LLY-WYZ-16_1 | reverse complement strand
GATCAGGGGTTCCCTGTAACGTCCGAGGCCCAGATCTTCGAGCTCGACGACGTTCGCCCGGGTCTGCGCGGGACGGGCTACACCGTGTTCCGCGGACCTCGGCCCGAGCCTTTCGGCGTACGGATCCTGGGCGTCATGGAGGACATGCTGGGGCCTGGCGAAGACGTGATCCTCGCCCGGCTGGAGGGTGAGCGCATCGAGTTCACGGGGGTCATTTCGGGCATGAGCGGCAGCCCCGTCTACGTGGACGGGAGGCTGCTGGGAGCGGTGGCCTACCGGTTCGGCTCCTTCGCCAAGGAGCCGATCGCCGGCATCACGCCCATTCGGTCCATGCTGCAGGCGGACCAGGCCGCTGGCCTCGACGGCGCGCCCGGCCGAGCCCGGCGCATGACCCGCCCGATCTCCTCGACGGGGTTGAGTCCAGAGGATCTGCACGGGCGAAACGAAGCCTTCATCGACCTTCCAGCCCGGCCCACCCCGGGACGAGACGCCGAAGCCATCGCCGACCCGCTGTCGACCTCCGGGGTCCGGGGACCGGCCCTCGGCGTCCTCCGAAAGCGGCTGGCCGGCGTGTTCGGACCCATTTCCCCGGGCGGGGGCCCCCTCCGCAGCCCCGGCCTCAGCGACAACCAGAGCGCCGAGGCGGGCCGGGTGGTGGCGCCTCGCATCGCGCCGGGCAGCCCGATCGCCGCCGTCCTGATGAAGGGAGACATGAACGTGGCAGCCATCGGTACCGTGACCTTCGTCGACGCGGACCGCGTGATCGGGTTCGGACACCCCTTCCTCGGGTTCGGCCAGGTGGCCTTTCCCATGGCGACCGCGGCCATCCTCAACACCCTGGCCAGTGATGCGGGCTCCTACAAGCAAGGCACGCCGGCCCTGGAAGTGGGCGCCATCCGCAACGACCGGCTCACGGCCATCGCGGGCCGGCTCGGCAGCCAGGTCGGCACGGTGCAGGTCGAGGTCTGGACCCGCTTGGACGGCGGGCAGCCCGAGCGGGTGGCCGTCGAGATCGTCGACGAACCCACCTACCTTCCGGTGATGACCGAAGTGGTGGTGGCCAGCGCCCTCACCGGCCGGATCGACCTGGAGGCCGGCGGGACGGTGGATCTGCTCGCTCGGATCCAGGTGTCCGACCGCACCCTGGAGGTGCGACAACGCCACGCCGCTCCCCCTCCCTTTCCGGTGGCGGCCCTGGCGGCTCGCGACGTGGCTGCCGTAACCGGGATCATCGCTCGAAACGATCTGGAAGAGCCTCGCTTCGACGAGATCCACGTGGAGGTTCGCGCTCGAAAAGACGTGAAGCTCCTGGAGCTGTTGGAGCTTTCCATTCCCCGCCGTGCCGTCCAGCCCGGGGAGCAGATCGCCGGACACGCGGTTTTGCAAGATTATCGCGGACGTCCCGTGCGAATGCCTTTCGAGATTCGCGTGCCGGCCTGGGCCCGGGGGACGATCCGGCTGGTGGCGGCCGGGGGCTTCGAGCTGGACCGCCACTTGGACCGACCGCTGCGGCCCGCGTCCCTCGACGATATCCTGGGGGCGTTGGCGGACCGTCGCTCGAACGACCGCCTGTACGTCGCCATCGTCGACGGTCGCACCGGCGTGCAGCGGCGCGGGGAGCGGTACGAGGCGGCCCCCGCCAGCCTTCGCACGGTCCTCGAGGCGACGAACGAGGGCGTGGTCCAGACCTTCGGGAACGTGCTGGGGCCAGTCCAGCAGGTGGACAGCGACGCCATGATCCGCGGGTTGTCGAGCCGTACGCTCCGGGTTCAACCATGAAAACCACATCGAAACGTGCGACCATCGGGCTGCTCGCCCTCGCGCTGTCGGTCCTGGCGGGGGCACGGGCCCTGGCCGAGCCCACCCGCGAGCTTCGGGTGGCCGGACCGAACGAAGTCTTCGACGGAGACCCGGAATCGGTGAGCCTCACCGCCCGGGGCTACGTGTTGCCGGGACCCGAGCTCAAACCCGTGGCGGAGGTCGGACCGGCCGTCACCCGCATGGTGCCGACCGAACGCGGTTTCCTGCTCGGTACCACCGAGGGAAGCGTGGTGGCAGCGGGACCCGGCGGGAAGCTCGGACAACCGGTGCTGCCCGCCGGGGGATCCGGCGTGGTGACCGCGCTGAGTCACGGTCCTGGGGGCACCTTCGTGGCGGTGGCACCCGGAGGGCAGATCTGGCGCTTCGAAGACGGTGCCCTCGAGCCTGTGGCGAAGCTCGAGGTCCGGTACGTGTGGGATCTGGCCCAGCGCGGGCGGCAGCTGTACGCCGTGACCGGACAGCCCGGGCAGCTGGTCCGGATCCGGCCCGGTCGGCCGGCTGAGGTGCTCTTCGAGGCCGACGAGCAACACCTGCGGGCGCTCGACGTGGACGGTGATCGGATCGTGTTCGCGAGCGGCGACCGCGGGATCGTCTATTCGATGGAGGACGGCAAGGTTCGGGCCCTGTACGACTCGGATCTGTCCGAGGCCACCGTCGTTTCGATCGAACCGGAAGGCGTGGTTGCCGCTTTCGCCGACGCCAAGAAAAAGGCTGCACTGCAGCCATACCGTTCGATCGGAGAGATCGGTAAAGAGGACGATTCGGGCCCGTTCAAGGGAAGCGAGTTGGTGCAGGTCGACGCCGCCGGTCGCATCGACGTCCTGTGGCGGTCGCAGCGCGAAGGCGCGCTCGACTTGCTCCGGGTGGGCGAAGAGCTGTGGCTGGCCACCGCGGGCTCCGAAAAGAACAAGGGTCGAATCTACGGAGTCGACCTTCGCCGGGGCGAGCTCAGGGTCGTGACGCGGGTCGACGGCCCGATGGTTACCGCCTTGGCTGCCCGGGGCGACGTGCGGTGGGCCGCGGTCGCCCCGGCAGGACGGCTCGTGCGGGTGGGGCCCGGCATGGTCCGAACCGCCGTGTACCGTTCCAGTGAGCAGGACTTTCAGCGGGTCGGCCGAGTGGGCCGGTTGTGGTTCGACGCGAAGACCTCCCGCGGAAGTCGGGTCGAGATTCGCATCCGAACCGGCAACACCGAAAAGGCAGACGGTGCCTGGTCGGAGTGGTCCGACCCCGTGGGGGAGCCGGACGGCGCCCGGGTCTCGGTGCCTCGCGGTCGGTTCGCCCAGTTCGAGGCTCGGCTGTTTGCCGGCGGCGACGAGCCCCCGGTGTTGCGGTCCATGCACGCTTCGGTCACCCGACTGAACGATCCGCCGCGCCTGATCGAGGTCTTCACCTTGAGGCCGGGCGTTCGACTGGAGCCGCTGCCGACGGACCCGGACCGGGACAAGACGATCACCTTGAGTCGGAGCGCCCTCAACGGCTTGCGGGGGCAAGACGACGATTCGGACCGGACCCGGGTCCGGCAGAGCACGCAGCCGGGCATGCTGACGGTGGCTTGGCACGCCGCCGATACCAACGGCGACCAGCTCCGCTACGCCGTGCGGCTCGAGCGCCTGAAAGATGGGGCGACGACCCGCTTGGCGGACCGGCTGGATGTTCCGTTCCACTCCTTCGACAGTCGGGCGTTTCCGGACGGTCGCTACGTGTTCCGGGTGACGGCGTCCGACCGACCGAGCAATCGCCCGTCGGAGGCATCGTCCGCCGACCGCATGTCGTCGCCGGTGCTGATCGACAATACGGCACCGGTTTTCGATTCGCTTCGAGCGACCCGCCGGGGTCGCCGCGTTCGGGTGGAGGCCCGCGTCCACGACGAACAGAGCCCGTTGAAGCGATGCGAAGTGTCCGTGGACGGCGAGTCATGGGTGTTGATGCCCGCAGCTGACGGCATCGTCGACGCCAAGGCCGAGATCCTGAGGCTCGACATGCCCATTCCCGAACGCTCGGTCGTGGTGTCCGTACGGGTCACCGACGACGCGGGGAACGAGACGACCCGGTCGACGACGTTCTCGCCGTAGGCGTTTCGGGAACGGGTCGCGGGGCGCCCGCTACGCGAAACGGCAAGAGCGGTTGGGCGAGGTCCTCGGCGCTGCGGGCTCGCTCCAGCGCGTACTCCTGGGCCGGGCCCTCGGGCAGCAGTTCGGCCCGCAAGCGTTCGGCGTGGGCCACTCGAGACAAGCCCCGTCGCGCGGACCACTGAGCCAGCTTCGACGCTTCCGCTTGTCGTCCGGCCTTGCGGGCGGTGGTGGCCAGTTCGAGCATGGCGGCGGGCGCGTCGAAATCGCCGGCGGTCGAGTCGTCCACACCCACCACGCCCATTTTGGTGCCGATCAACAGATGCGCCGGTGTGGCGACCAGCCATTGGATCGACCCGGCGATCCGTCCTCGCTTCGTCGTCTCGCCGTCTTCCGAAATCCACTGAATGTCGCCGCTTCGAAAGGCCAAGGTCACGCCGCGGGACCGTCCGACCGCAGCCACCAGTTCGTCGGGCCCCGACCGGCGCACCACGGTGCGGCCAGCCAGGATGTCGACCACGCCGACCTCGGACCCGTCTGCGAAGACCGCGAACCGTCCTCCGGCCCAGATCCATCGCCCGGTGGCGGAACCGAACTTCACCGGTTGGCCGTTGTGGGTCCGCAGGACCAAAAGCTTTCGACCTACCCCCACCAGGGCCCGTTCGGCGGTGAGCAGCCCCGAAATGGGCGGGTCTGCTGCGGCCAGCGGCCGGCTCCAGGCCGCCGAGGTCTGGCCGGACCGCAGCAGCTGCAGGCGGTCGTCGCGACGCACCAGCGCGCCGCGTTCGCCGAAGGCCAGGACTTCCACCCCGTCGACCACGTCGGTCACGTTCCCGAGGCTGGGGTCGATCCAAACCAGCTTCTGCCCGTTCGACACGCCCAAAAAGCCCCCGGCGGTCTCGACCCGAGTGGGCACGAAGGACAGGGTGCGGGACCAGCCGACCCCCGGAACCCCTGGTCGCGGAACGTCCAGCCGGCGAAGGTCACGCCCCCGCCGGACGACCAGATGGGTGGGGCCGGTCGCCTCGAGCCGGGCCTCGGTCGGCTGCAGCTTCACGGGAGGTCCCAAAGGAAAGGACAACCTGCCCGACGGCGCGTCGTACCAAACCCGGCCCCGGGTCATCCGGGCTGCACCGACCGGCGGATGGGGGATGCCGAAGGCTTCGCCCCGGTCGGGTGCGTACTTGAGGAAAGACAGCCAGCTTTGCCGGGCTGCATCCGGCGCCCCTTTGCGGGCCGCCACCGCAGCTTGGACTGCGGCCGCTTTCGCGAGCTCCCCATCCCTTCGCCGGCTTTCCGATCGACCGGCGTTGCGCACGCGGGAGCGGCCTTGCAGGGCTTCGAGACTGATCCGATCTCCGATGCGGCTGGCCCGGTCGAACAAAAGGGCCGCCTGCAGGTATTGTCCGTCCCGCTCGCGCTGTCGCGCCTTGCCCAGCAGCTCGTGGGTCTTCCAGGGCAGGTCCTCGGCCAACAGTTTCAACGTGTCCGGCGGAAAGCGCTCGCCCTCCACTTCCCGAAGCTCCAGGGCGATCTCGGCGCAGGCCCGATCGAATCGTCGCCGGGGGCCGGTCACCAGGAAGTCGTTGGGCCCCGTTCGGGCCCGAAGCCGAAGGCCCTCGCCCTCTTTTCGCTGCTCGGCCCACACCCGGATGGCTGCGATTCCAGGGGGCGGTCCGAGCCAGGCCCGGTCGGTCAGCACGGGCGCTCCCAGCCGGTCCAAGTGCAGGGCGACCCGATCCGATGCCCTCAGCGAAAGCGCGTCCTCGGCCCCCGGGGTCACGACGAACGCGGTGGCCTGGGTCCATGCCAGGGCGAGACAGGCCGCGATCCCCCCCACAGATCGGGGGCATGGCGCAGGCCGGCCCCTTCGTCAACCGGGCCCTGGGGCAGGTGCCGGTCGGCAGGGGTGTTAGACTTGCGGCATGGATGCGGCACGACTGTTCTTCGCCTGCAGCATCACGTTCCTGCTCGGCGCCGCCATGGGGGCGTTCGCCACCCGCACGCTCTACGGCGACATCGAGCCCGTGGAGCCCGTGACCCGAAGCGGCCCGGCCTGTCCCCCCTGCCCCGACTGTCCGGCTTGCGCACCCAGCGAGGCGAGCATGCCCGGGACCTTCGAGCCGGCCTCCGACGAGCTGGACTTGGCCATGGAACGCCTGGAGGCGGCCGAGCCGACCGAATCCGGATTGGCGCTCACGGCGATCCGGTCCGCCGACGCGGCCGTGCAGGAGGCGGTCCAGCCGTGTCTGCGGGACGGTCGGGCCCGTGGCGTGGGCGGTTCGGTCGTTCTCGACCTGCGGGTCCGGGTGGACGGGGGAACCGGAACGATCTCGGACGCCCTGGCTCTGTCCCAGGGCAAGGTCGACGCCGAAGCCGAAGCGTGTCTGGTCGAGGCGGCCAGGCTGGCCCGGTTCGAGGTGGACGGACCCGACGGCGCAGGCCGACTGAAGGTGGCCGTCCGCTTCGATCCCTGACGGTTGCCTTCGGCGGGGCGCGCGAATAACCATGAGCCATGGGGCGGGGCGGCCATGGGACCGAAGAGCGCTTCTCCTTTCAGGTCCCCGCCCGGCTGGAATTTCGAGACGCGGCCCGCAGCTTTCTCGAATTTTTGTGCCAAAGACTCGAGGAACGCAGCTCGATCAGTCGCCAAGCCCGCCACCACGTCACCTCGGCGTTCGTCGAAGCCTTCAACAACGCGGTGGTCCACGCTTATCGCGGTCTGCCTCCGGGGCAGGTGGAGGTGCATTTGGTCGTTCGCCGTCAGGGCATCGAAGTGCGAATCATCGACTGGGGCCACCCCTTCGAGTTCGACGCGGTGGCGGAACCCGACCTGGACGCCCTGCCGGAGGGCGGTCTCGGGCTCTACATCATCCGGCAGTTCATGGACGACGTGCGGTATGAAGCCGACCAGGGACGCAACGTCTTGACGATGCGCAAGGCGTTCGGAAGCCAGGTTTCGTCCGCATAGGAGGAGTGCCGTGTTGGAGGTGGATCGGACCGAGATGGGCGATGTGACCGTGGTCCATCTCGAGGGCAATCTGGACGCACTGACTGCGCCTACCCTGAAGCGAGAGGTAGAGGCCCTGTTGTCTGCGCAGTGCCACAAGCTGATTTTCGACTTCGCGAAGTTGGAGCTGATCGATTCGTCCGGCGTGGGTGCAGTGGTGTCGCTCTTCAAGCGAACTCGCGGTCTGAGAGGCGATGCTCGCATCGCGCGAATGAGCGGACAGCCTGCCGAAGTGTTTCGACTTCTGCGGCTCGACAGGGCGTTCGAAGTCCATTCGGACCTCGAGCAGGCGGTGCGTGAGTTCGGTTGAATCCATGCCGGCTCGATTGCGGGAGACCTCCGGCGCCAACCCCGGCGCCGTCTACGAGATCCGCGACGTCTGCGTGTTGGGGCGGGCGCTGGAGTGCCAGGTCCACATACGCGACCTCACGGTGTCCCGCCGCCATGCCCGTATCCTGCAGGTGGACGGAAAATACGTCCTCGAGGATCTGGGCTCGGGCAACGGCACTTTCTTGAACGACGAGGCGGTCAGCCGGCGATACCTGAACGACCGAGACGTCATCCGCGTTTCGAACGCCACCTTCCGCTTCGAAGAATCGGAGCGTCAGACCGATTCGGTGACCATGGTCGGAGCCAACGAGAGCCCGCCACGGATCGTGACCACGGTCGACGCATCGCAGTCCCTCCTGAACACGGCGTCCCCGATAACGGAGGCTTCTTCGCCCAAAGAGCTCGTTCAAATGGCTTCGCGTCTAAAGACGGTCTATGCCGTAGCCGCGGCCATATCGTCGATTCTCGACTTGGATGAGCTGCTTCCCGAAATCCTCAACCGCGTCTTCGATGTGTTTCCGAAAGCGGAGCGCGGGTTCATCATGCTCCGCGACGAAGCAGCGAACCGACTGATCCCCAAGGCAGTCAAGCGTCGCCGGCAAGAAGACAGCGCCGAGATGCTGGTGTCGCGAACGATCATTCAGCAGGTTCTGACCCGCAAGCAGGCTGTCTTGTCGCACGACGCTTCCGAGGACCACCGGTTCAAGACCGGGCGATCCGTGGCGAACTACGGGATCCGGGCCATGATGGCTGCTCCGCTCGTGTGGCGTCAGGAATCTTTGGGCATCATCTATCTGGACAGTCCCGGAATCGCTGCCTTCGGCCAGGCCGACCTGGAGCTTCTGTCCGGGATCGCACAGCAGGGCGCGGCAGCCCTGGGAAATGCTCGGCTCCACGCGGAGCTGATGAAGCGGCAGAGGCTCGAGCGAGATCTGCATCTGGCGGAGCGCATCCAGCAGAGCTTTCTGCCTCGCCGCATTCCGAAGATGCCGGGCTACACGTTCTGCGCGCGGTACGATTCGGCCTACGAAGTCGGCGGCGACTTCTACGACTTCGTGAAGCTCCCCGATGACCGCCTGGGTGTGGTGGTGGGGGACGTGTCGGGCAAAGGCGTCAGTGCTGCGCTCTACATGGCTCGGCTGACTCGAGATCTGCGGTACTACGCCCTGGCCGAATCCTCTCCGGCTCGCGTTTTGGAGCGTTTGAATCGAACCGTGGTGGAAGGGGGACAAGACGACATCTTCGTCACCTTGGTCTATGCAGTCCTCGACGGGCCCAATCGCAAGCTGACCTACTCGAACGCCGGACACATGCCCCCCCTGCTTCGCCGTTTCGATCCTGGCCAGGTGCTGACGTTCGAAGACGGGGTCGGTTTGCCCCTTGGGGTGATGCCCGACTCCGAGTACGTGAACGGCGAGGTCGGTCTCGAACCCGGGGATTCGGTGCTGATGTACACCGACGGCCTGGTCGAAGCGATGGATCCCAGGCGCAACATGTACGGGGTCGAACGCTTGATGAAGGTCGTCGGCGAGGCATCGTCGCAGGCCGACGCGCTCTTGGATCGGGCGGTTCGGGACAGCATGAACCACGTCCAAGACGCACCCCAATTCGACGACACCACCGTCGTGTGCATCGGTTTGGACCACCCGGACCAGCCGGTGCGTCCCATCGTGCCCACGCCCCCCCTGTCGGCGGGTTGAAACGAGCCGCCCATTTCCGGCGTCGTCAAGACGGATGGGGCCCGACCGAAGACGAGGCCCGTGGAGATGCTCTCGGCCCAGGGGCTCGACCACGTCTTGTTCGTGGACGACGACCCGCGGATTCAAAAGGCGTTTCGGCGCTTGATGGCCCAGTCCGCAGTGCCGGCCGTGACCGTCTCCACCGGTCGGGAAGCCTTGGCCGAGATCGAGGCCGACCCGTTGCGATTCGGCGCGGTGGTCTCGGATCTGAGGCTCGAAGAGGGCGACGGCCTGCAGGTGCTGCAGGCCACGGCCGAACGGGCTCCCTGGGCTTCCCGGATCCTGGTGTCGGGCCAGATGGACTTGGAGACCGCCCTCGAGGCGGTGAAGCGATGCCGGGTCTCCCGGCTGTTGACCAAGCCCTGGAGCCTGGAAGAGCTCCGGGATGCGGTGCGGGACGGCATCGACCGGGCCTTCTTGGGCCTGCGCACCAGCCGAGCCTTGGCCGAGCGACGCAGCCAGTCGGACGACACGCAGACCGTGCAGCTGGACGCGTTGACCCGACTTCGACCCCTGCTGGAACGGCTGGCCCAGTGGTCCGGTTCCGGGGCAACCGGCACCGACCCCCGAACCGACCGGCTGGCGCGTTACGCCCTGGAAATGGCCCGGGCCATGGACCTGGACGCGCGGATGCAGGAGCAGGTCGAGCTCGGGGCGCTGCTGCACCAAGTGGGCAAGCTTCGGGGGATGGATGACGGGGGGACCGAGGGCACCCAGTCCCTGGCCACGGAAACCGCGCTGGCCGGCCAGGAACTTTTGGGGGGCGTGGAAGCGCTGCGCCCGGTGGCGGAGATCGTCGGGCAGCACCGCGAGCGGTTCGACGGGTTGGGCGAGCCACGGGGACTCGCCCGAGACGAAATCTGTCTGGGGGCTCGACTGGTCCGGTTGGTCGAGGTCTTCGACATGGTCACCGGTTGGCCCAGGACGGCCGAGGCGGTGGAAAAGGGCCGCGTCCGGGTGACGGAAGAGGCCGGTGCTCAGCTCGATCCCCAACTGGTCCGGGTGTTCGAGCGGGTTCCCGTGGTCCGATGGATCGAGCTTTCGTGAGGGCTCACTCCGCGACCAAGCGGTAGCGCCCGTCCTCGCTGTCGACCCGCTTCACCCGAAGGCGGCACCCACACCAGCTGCAGAACAGCTCGTCGCCCCAGGTGAAGCCGTCGTCCCAAGGGTTGTGGGCCGTGCATTCCGGGCACTCGAATTCGGTCCATTGAAGCTTCTGGGATGGGGGCATGGTTCACCTCAGCCGTTTCCACAGCTCGGTGGTCTCGCCCGATTCGATCCGCACGGGAAAGTCGTAGGTGCGGCCGTCCGGAAGCTCGATCCGAACCTCGTGGTCGCCTGGCGGCAGCTCCAGGGGCTTTCGAACGGGCGTCACCGCGTCCAAGCGGTCGCCATCGACCCAGATGCGCAGGCCGGGCGGCTCGGTGGCGACCACCAGCGATCCGGCGGGTGGTGGGTCTGGCCGCCGAGGGGGCCTTCGGCGCCGCATTCGAGCTCGGCGGCGCCGTTCGAGCCGCCGGGATCGGCGCTCGGACCGTGCGGCGGCCGGTTCGGAGCGGCGGGGGTCGGCCTTGGGTCCGTCGGTGGTCGGTCCGTCGGTGGTGGGTCCGTCGGTGGTCGGTCCGGCGGCGGCGGCGGCCTGGTTCGGGGCGATGGCGGCGCCAGGACTGCCTGGATCCGCCGAGCGGGGGCGGTCGCCCGA
>DAPKRQ010000292.1:0-16763 GCA_031800475.1 Myxococcales bacterium LLY-WYZ-16_1 | reverse complement strand
CGCGGCAGTGTCCCGAGAAACCCCTAAACTTTCGCGGGTTCGGCTCGAGGTGCCTCCGGGACTTCGGGAGCGGTACCGCATGCCGGGGCAGATCTTGCCCTTCACCGGGCCCGACGGCAGCCCGGTGTATCTCGCGCTGGCCTCCGATCCCGGAGCGCCCGAATGGGAACTGCTGGCCAGCGACGATGCGATCCACGACATAAAGCTGGTTCCCGGCCAGACGCTGGACCTGCCGGAGCCCGTGGGCTGTGGATTCGACCCGGCCCATGCGGCCGGGCGAGACGTGGTCCTGTTTGGCGTGGGCTCGGCGTTGGGGCCGCTGAGGCCCCTGATCCGGGCCCTGCTGGCCGACCGTTCGAACTACGGGTGGGTTCGGCTGTACGCGGGGGTTCGGTCTCGGGAGCACGTACCCTTCGCCGACGAAATGGAAGCCTGGCGGCGAGAACGGGTGGACGTGTTCGTGTGTCTGTCCAAACCTTGGGTGCAAGATGTCTTTCGTCGGGATCCGCCCGACCTGAGCGACGCGGTCGCCTACGTCTGTGGCATGGAGGGCATGCTCACCGGCGTTACGGCGGCGCTCGGCGACGCTGGATTGCCGGCCGAAAGGGTGTTCAGGAACTACTGATGTCTACGAAAACGTATCGCGAGCGCTACGGGTGGTGGCAGGTGGACGACTTCGAGGTGGGGGTCGTCGGGCCAGACCGGGTGCGCTTTTTGAATGGGATGTTCACCCGGGACCTGAGTTCGATGGAGCCCGGGGCCGGAGCCTGGGCGATCAAAGCCACCGCCAAAGGTCGGATCCAAGGCTTGGTGCGCATCCGGGTGGGAGCCGATTCGGTGCGGATCGACCTGCCGCGGATCTGTGGCGAGCAGGTGGTCGGGGCTTTGGTCGACCACCTGGTGGCCGACGACTGCGAGATCGAGGATCACACGGACGACTGGCAGCGGGTGATGGTGGCGGGGGCAGAGGCTGCTGCGCTGTTGGAATCCCGCGGCCTTCCGGTCCCCAGCGTGGAGCTCGGCGCCGGGGAGCTCGACGGCGTGCGGGTGGTCCGCGACAACCGCTACGGGGTGCCCGGGTTCGAGGTTTCTTTGGCCCCCGGCGCCACGAAGGATCTCGGGCTCGATCCTGGCGCTCGGGTGTCCGAAGAGCTCCGCAACGTGTGGCGCATCGAGGCCGGCTTGCCCGAGATGGGGCCGGACCTGGACGAAGAGGTCATCGCCTTGGAGGCGGGTCTTCTGTTCGCCATCGACGCCACCAAGGGGTGCTACATCGGGCAGGAGACCATCGCGCGGGCCATGAATCTGGGGCGGGTGCGGTACGGGCTCGTGGGCTATCGCTCCGATGAACCCCTCTCCATCGGCAAGATCACCGGGCCCGACGGAAAGGCCCGGGGCGAGGTCACTTCCGCGGCATGGTCGGAGCAGGTCGGCGCTCACGTGGGCATCGGGTACCTCCGCAACGAGGTGACCGACGAGGCGCTGCCGGCCGGCATCCAGGCCGTTTCGTTGCCCCACGTGCCGGCGGCAGCTCCCACCGTGTTCGCGCCGGTAACCCAGCGCTGAACGCCCGCGTCGAGCCCATCAAGAGTTCATCGAGTCGAGGAACTCTTTGTTGGCTTTGGTCGGCTTGAGCTTGGACAGCATGAATTCCATCGAGTCGATGACGTTCAAAGGATGGAGCAGTTGCCGAAGAATCCAGACCCGGTTCAGCACGTCTGGGGGCTGCAGCAGCTCCTCTTTCCGGGTGGCCGACTTGTTGATGTCGAGGCAGGGGAAGATGCGCTTTTCCATCAGCTTGCGGTCCAAGTGGATCTCGCAATTGCCCGTTCCCTTGAACTCTTCGAAGATCACCTCGTCCATTCGGCTGCCGGTGTCGACCAAGGCGCTGGCGATCACCGTGAGCGACCCGCCTTCTTCGATGTTGCGCGCGGCGCCGAAAAAGCGCTTGGGCTTGTGCAAGGCGTTCGCATCCACACCGCCAGACAGAATCTTGCCGGACGGAGGGATGACCGTGTTGTAAGCCCGCGCCAAGCGCGTGATCGAGTCGAGCAGGATCACCACGTCCCGACCGTGTTCCACCAGGCGCTTCGCCTTCTCGATGACCATCTCCGCCACCTGAACGTGCCGGGAAGCGGGTTCGTCGAAGGTTGAAGAAATCACTTCACCGTCGACGCTTCGCTCCATGTCGGTGACCTCTTCCGGACGCTCGTCGATCAGCAGCACCATCAGCCAAACCTCGGGATGGTTGGCAGCGATGGCGTGGGCCATGTCCTGAAGGAGAACGGTCTTACCGGCCCGAGGGGGGCTCACGATCAAGGCGCGTTGGCCTTTGCCGATCGGCGTGAGCAGATCGAGAATCCGGGTCGAGTAGTTGTTGTTCCGGAACTCCATGTTCAGCCGCTGCTGCGGATAGAGCGGCGTCAGGTTGTCGAACAGGATCTTGTCCCGGGCCACCTCCGGCGGCTCGAAGTTGACGCTCTCCACCTTGAGCATGGCGAAGTAGCGCTCGTTGTCCCGCGGCGGCCGAATCTGCCCACTGATCGTATCGCCGGTTCGCAGGTTGAAGCGGCGCAGCTGCGATGGGGAGACGTAGATGTCGTCCGGCCCCGGGAGGTAACTGTAGTCGGGCGACCGCAAGAACCCGAACCCATCGGACAGGCACTCGAGAACGCCTTCCGAATAGATCATGCCCTTTCGTTGGGAGTGGGCCTGCAGGATGGTGAATATCAGCTCCTGCTTGCGCATGCCCGCAGCGCCTTCGGCGCCCATGTCTCGGGCTATCCGGGTGAGCTCGGAGATGCGCTTCTCTTTGAGCTCTTTCAGGTGGAGCCGAGCTCCGGTCGGAATGTCGCCGCCTTCGACGGACGTGGTGGTCTGTACGGTTTCTTCTTCGACGGGAGTCGCGGCTTCCATGCCGTTGCCGCTGCCATTCGAAGCCTTGGGACCCCGGGTGTTTCGCCGCTTCTTGCTGGTACGGCGAGGGGTCTCGGTGCCTTCTGCCATGTTGGTTCCTTCGTTCCTTTCGGACGATCTCGACTCGCCTGCAGGCCGTCACCGAAATCGACGGGAGGGATCGAGCTGGTGATGAGAGAGCCGGGATCGGCAAACCCCGACTGTCTCGGAGGGTAGTCGGACCCCCTCGAACCGTCAAGCCGGATCCGCAGCAGGTGCAGGTTCATGGATCGAATTCGGCCACCACCGGAACGTGGTCGCTCGGGGCCTCCTCGGAGCGCAGCGCCCGGTGGACCGTGACGTCGTTCAACCGGGCCAACAGGGACGGGGTGACCAGCACGTGGTCGATCCGCATGCCTTCGTTTCGTTGAAACGCCATGCCCCGGTAGTCCCACCAGGTGTAGGCCCGCTCCTGCGGATGGAGGTGCCGGAAGGCGTCGACGAAGCCCCAGTCGAGGAAACGGCGATATCGCGTGCGCTCCCCCTCGCTGGTGAACAACTGTTCGCTGGAGTCCTCCGGTCCGCAATGGTCGAGGGCGGTCGGGGCGATGTTGAAGTCTCCGCAGAGCAACACCGGATCCTCGGGGTCGAAGTGCTGGTCGAGCCAATCGACCAGTCGATCCATCCATTCGAGCTTGTATCGGTACTTGTCGGATCCGTACGACTGGCCGTTCGGGAGGTAGATGTCGATGACGTCGATGCCGTTCACCCGGGCCGCGATCACGCGCTTGTCCTCGTCCCAGGCCGGGTCTTGGAACCCGCGGATCACCCGCTGGGCCTCGTGGGGGGTGATGATGGCCACACCGTTGTAGCTCTTTTGACCCCAAAAATGGGCGTCGCAATCCAGGTCTCCGAATTCGTCCTCAGGAAACTCCTGGTCCGACAGCTTCGTCTCCTGGAGGCAGAGCACATCGGGCTCGTTCGCTTCCACCCAGTCCAGCACCGCATCCTGCCTCGCCCGCAGGGAGTTGACGTTCCAGGTGGCGACCTTCATGGCGAAGCGGACTCGGGGACCCAGCGATGGGCGCGGTCCCCTTCGAACACCACGATCTGGCCCTCTCCCGGGACGTTCACCTGACTGGGGGGAGTTGTTTCGGCCCGTCGAAGCCGGATGCGGTCCGAATTGGGACGCAGTCCATAGAAACGCGGGCCATTGAGGCTCGCGAAGGCCTCGAACCGGTCCAAGGCTCCCTCTTCTTCGAAAACTTCCGCGTAGGTGGAGAGGGCGACGGGGGCGTTGAATACGCCGGCGCATCCGCAGTCGGTTTCCTTCGTGTGCTTCAGGTGCGGGGCCGAGTCCGTACCCAAGAAGAACATGCCCAGGCCGGACGTGGCCGCCGCCCGCAAAGCCTCGGTGTGGGGCCGCGCCTTCAAGATCGGCAGGCAGTACAGATGGGGCCGCAGGCCTCCCTGGAACATGGCGTTTCGGTCGTACATCAGATGGTGGCAGGTGATGGTGGCGCCCACGGCGCCATGTTGGGACTTCACGAACTCCACGCCGTCCCGGGTCGTCAGGTGCTCGAGCACGACCTTCAGCCCCGGGAACCGGGCTCGCAACGGCTCCAGGATCCGTTCGATGAACACCGCCTCCCGGTCGAAGATGTCGATGTCCGGATCGGTGACCTCGCCGTGAAAGAGCACCGGGACCTGGGCCTCTTCGAAGGCTTCCAGGTGGCGGTAGACGTTTTCGATCGCCCGCACCCCCGCCGCCGAATGGGTGGTGGCGTGAGCGGGGTAGTACTTTACGCCGAAGATCACCCCTTCTCGGTGACCGGCCACGATGTCCGCCGGGTCTCCGTCTTCGGTCAGGTACGCGGCCATCAGGGGTTCGAAACGACTGTCGGCCGGCAGCAGGGCTCGGATCTCGTCTCGGTAGGCCCGAGCCCGGTCGGTGTCGCTGACCGGCGGCTTGAGATTCGGCATCACCACGGCGCGGCCGAACCAGGCGGCCGTGTGGGGAAGCACCGCCTCGAGCAGGGCGCCGTCCCGCAGGTGCAGGTGCCAATCGTCGGGTCGCGTGAATACCAGTTCTTCCATCCTGCAGATCCGGTGGCCCGATCGGGGGTCAGGAGTCGAGGATTCGAAGGCCGCGGTGGACCGGCGTCGCTTCGAAGTGGGTCTTTCGTGCGGCCTCGGGCGGTGGACCGGATGGGACCTGTCCAGCCGGCGGACCGGCCCGGGGGTCGAGCAGGTGGGTCCACCGCACGTTCTTCAGTGCGGCCAGCAGGCTCGATCGCACGTGGGGGTGGGCCCGCTCCAGGTCGGCCAGCAGGTCCTTCACGCGCTCCCGCTGCAGGCCCTCCTGCGATCCGCAGAGATTGCAGGGAATGATCGGAAAGTCTTGCTCCTGGGCGAACGCGACCAGATCCGACTCGGCCACCTCGATCAGCGGTCGCACCACCTGAAAACGTCCGTCATCGGTGGTGTACTTCGCCGGCATGGCCTGCAGCTTGCCCGCGAAGAACGCGTTCAGCAGGAAAGTCTCGATGGCGTCGTCCCGGTGGTGGCCGAGGGCGATCTTGTTGCAGCCCAGCCGTTCGGCGCACGTGTACAGGATGCCGCGACGCAAGCGGGAGCACAGGGAGCAGAAGGTCTTGTGTTCGGGGATGTGCTCGCGGACCACCGAATACGTGTCTTCGGACAGGATCTCGTACGTGTAACCCCGCCCATCCAACCAAGCTTTGAGGGCGGCGCCGTCGTAGCCGGGCTGCTGCTGGTCCAGATGAACCACCACCAGCTCCACCGAGAAGGGGAGCCGAGGCACCATGTGGTGCAGCAACTCCACCATGCCGTAACTGTCCTTGCCGCCGCTCAAGGCCAGCATGATCCGGTCGTCGGGCTCCAAGACCCCCCACTGTTTGGAGGTGCGATGCACCGCCTTGATGATGCGCCGGGCCACGGCAGAGGGCTCGGCCCGGGGCGCGACCTGGGCCTGGGCGGTCGTCATGGTCCGGGAGCTACCCGGAGTGCACCGGTGGGGGCCATCCGGTGAAAACCCCGAGTCTGCGAGGATCGGTTCCGTGGCCCGCAGCCGGTCATCCGCCCGAGCGCTCGGACGATGCGGCGACCTGACTCTGCGCTCGTTCGAGTTTTCGAGACAGTGCCGTCAGCTCGCCCTGCAGATCGTCGAAGTCCTGCTTGGCCAGCAGGTTTCGGTACCGGCCGGCCTTCGCCAGGTCTCCGGTCGACAGGTTGCAGGACGCCGAAACGAGGTAGACCTTCGCACGAATCGAGGGCGTCCAGGCTCCCGAGTTCGATTCGAGCCGGGCCACGAAGGGCTGGGTGATCTCGAGGGCCTGGTCACAAGACTCTTGTCCTTGCAGCAGCTGGGCGTACTCGTACGCGAACTGGGGATTGCTCGGAAACGACTTCGCCAGGCGCCGGGCCAGCATGGTCGGGTTGCCGAACGGAGAGTTGGCTCCATCTTTTGCCTTTTCCTTGGCGAAATGCAGGGCCACGTACGTTGCCTCGTGGCGGTAGACGGTATCGCTCGAAAGGAGCTTTTGAAGCGACCGGGTTCCTTCGTCCGCGCTTCCGCTAACCCCCGCTGCCCACAGGGCTGTTCGGGCCAACAGATTGGCCTCGCCCAGGGCCGAGAACATGGTGCCCTTCACGAAGTCGACGGTGGGCGTGGAAGAGTCTCCATGCGCTTCGAGCAGCTTGCTCGTGCGGCGTGCCTCGCCCATGGCCGCGGTCTTCTGACCGCCGTCGAAGAGCACCCGAACTCGTCGCATGCGTGCTTCGATCTCCAGATCGCGAAAGCGAGCGCCGTACTTGGCGTGGGCCTTCGCGAATCCGAACATGCGCTTCAGGTGCTTTTCCCGGAAGGCCAGGGTCTGTGGCGTCTCACCGTAGATGGTGATCCGCATCTCGGATTCGAGTGCCCGGTTGTAGACGGCACAGGCCTTGTCATCCAGGTCTCGGCTGCGCTCCAGCTTGGACAGGACCGCATCCACCTCGTCGAAGTCCACACCCATGGTGACCTGGGTCGCGGCCTGGCAAGACGGCCGGTCGTACCAAGGTTCGGCGCTGGCGACGCCCGGGGTCAGGGCCGCCACGCAAGGGAGCGTGAGTAGATGGAGCAGTCCGCGCACCGCCCGGATGTACCATTCCAAGTGGACCCGAGGAAAAGAGAGACGGGCATCACGAGGCCATGCGGGCGATTCTGGGCGTCGCCTAGGGGACCGGCGGGGCGACCCGCGCATCCGGTCTGGATGGCCGGGAATACCCAGGTGACGCTGGGATCCCGCCCGGGTCACCCGGATCGAACGGGTCGCTCGGGTCGCTCGGGTCGCTCGGGTCGCTCGATTACGAGGGTATGCCTGCTGGGGCATCCCGCGCGCGAGGGCTGCATCCAGCGGGCCGCTCGGAGGTGTGGGACTTCGTCCGGGCTCGGGTCCGAAGTTCGGACGGGCCGCACGGACCGGACGGCGTAGGTTGGGGTGACCGGGCGGCGAGCCTGGGTGCACCGATTGGCCCAGGACCTGCAGCGGCGTTCGTTTCAACCGAGGTAAGGAAAAGGAGTCGACGTGAAGGACCTGGAAGAAATCCGAGCTGCCCTCAACCCCATCTGCGAAGACCTGATCACGGAGCTCTGCGTCCGGCCCCTTGGGATCACGGAGGGAAAGGTCATGAGTCCCGGCGTCCCGCCCTACCGGCGGCTGGACTGCGATGCCCGGGCGCTTTGCTATGTTCGGGTCCGACCCAAAAAGCGCGCCGTCCGGGTGGACGTGTCCGGTCTGTGGGTGTTGCCGGGCGAGTGTCCATTGCAGGTCCCCGGCTCGAGCGGAAACGCGAGCTACATGGTGCGTTCGACGACCGACGTCGACGAACTCGTGGCGTTTTTGGCGGCCACGGTTCGGCACACCCGGTACCTCTACCGGACGGAGGCACAGCGCCGGCTGCCGGCGTGATTCACGGGTTCCTTCGCCGGCGATGGGCCCAGGCGAGGGCGGCTGGTACCACCAAGACCCCCGCGACGACACAGGTGATCTCACTGATCGCCATGGCTGCTCCGAAGCTGTTCAGCGCCTTGTTGCTGCTGGTGTACAGCGAAATGTATCCGATGATCGTCGTCAGCGAACAGAGGATCACGGCTCCGCCCGTCTCTTGAACGGCTTCGGTCACCGCTCGGCTCGGATCGCCGACTACCTCGTTCTCTTGAACGTAGCGACGCATGACGTTGACACCGTAGTCGACGCCGTTTCCAAATGTGATCGGAAAGGCGACGAAGTTCAAGAAGTTGAGCTTGATGCCAGCCACGGCCATCAGCGCGGCCATCCACAGAATGCCCAAGAGCAGTGCTCCCAAGGTCAGCAATCGCTCGCTCGCATGCCGGAACGTGAAGAAAAGGAGCAGGGCTGTCGCGGCCAGCGCCACGCCGACCGCTCGCGGGCCGTCGTCGAAGATGGCGTCGAGCAGGTCCGAGAAGATCGCGGGTTGCCCGACCACCGGCGGACGTTCTCCGTCGGACAGGCGCACGGAGCGGGCCGCGTCGGACCATTCGATCAGGTACTGTCCGTCCCAGGCGTTTCGGTCTTCGTGATGCTCGACGAATACGATTCGACCCAACTCGCCTTGGCGGTCGGTGAAAAGGCGCGTGATCGAAGCGGGCAAGTCTTCTGCCTCGATCGGCTTCAGACCCTCGGGTGGCGTGTGTTCTCGAAGGAGCTCTTTTTGTTCCTCGTCGGCATATTCTTCGAGGCGCGGGGCCACGTCTCGAATCTCTTCGAGCACGTCCAGCTTGTCCCGCTGGTGATCCGGCACGAAGTCTTGCACGGTGCGGATGGCGCCGAGCAGGTCTGGATCCTCTTTTCTGAGTTTTTCCAGTTGCTCGACCACGGCGGACGCTTCGTCCCGGTCGTCCAGCAAGATGGCGATGGCGCTGCCGGTCGTGGTCTCGTCCACGATCTCGGCTTGCCGGTCGTTGACCCACTGGACCCGGCTATCGGCGGGCCGCACGCTCTGCAGATTTCGAAAGTCGTACTCCAAGGGGCCCGCCTGCAGCCACTGGACCAAAGCGAAAACCGACGCGACCGCCAAAAGCCCCGCCGCGCCCAGTATGAGCCCTGGTCGCGACGTGGCGAGCTTGGCGAACAGCGCACCATACCGGCCGGAGCGGTGGTCCCCCCCGCGCCCGCGCTCCGGGTCGACCACGGGGGCCCGGCGGTCGAACAGAACGGTCAAGGCCGGCAAGACCGTGTAGGCCCCGATCCAGCAAAGCGCCATGCCCGCCCCGCCGATGATACCGAAGTCTCGAAAGCCTCGGAAATCGGTGATGATCAACGATCCGTACGCCAAGCCCGCGGCCAGGGAGGCGGTCAAGGTCGCTGCCCAGGTCGAGCTGTGGGCGCCCCGCACGGCCTCGGCCACCGACATCCGGGCTCGACGCAGTTCGAAGTATCTCGCCAACCAGATCACGTTCGGGTTGATGCCGTTCCCGACGACGATGCTGGAGAGGAAGGCCGTCGATGCGTTCAGGTACTCCACGCTGGCCCACGCCAGGGCAAAAGTCGCCAAAACCGGGCTCAAAAGAGCCAATCCAAGGAGTGGAATGGACCGGATGCGGCGAAAGAAGAAGTAGATCGAAAGCAGCACCAACACGATCGTGATCGAGGTTGCGAAGATGACCGCCCGGGTGAGCGCGTCGCTCTCCTCCTTGATGTCCATCAGGTCGCCGCCCAGGTAATAGGTGGCTTCGGGAAGGTCGAGTTGTCGTTTCGCCCGAGCGACCTCGGTCTCGAGTCCCGAAAGCAGATCCGCGACTGCGCTGGGATCGCCGCCACGGATCGAAGTACGGATGAAGACTGCGACCAGAGGCAGCTCGGGGTGTTGAAACAGTCCCTCTGGGTAGCGCTCCATTCGCGTCTGCGCTTCTTCGGCGGTCTTCTCCAATTTGCGGGCTACCTCCTCCGGGTCGGGAGGCGGCCCCTCATCCAGGTTGACCAACAGGGGATTGGTCTTCGCCATCTCGTAGCGCAATCGAGCTTGCAGCTCATCGGACAGTTCTTCGAGGGTCTCGATGTCGGCGTACAGAAAGCGATTGGCTTCGGCGAACTCGATGAAGTCGCGAACGGACCAATCCACCGCCGTGATCGGCAGGTCCGAGCGTTGCTCCAGCCGTGGAGCGACCGAGCGCACCAGATCGCGGAGCCTTTCCACCTCCGGGTGCTCGAACATGACGGTTAGGGTGGATTTTCCACCGAAGCGCTCTTCGATGACGTCCAGGTCTCGGACGCTGGGCTTGTCTTCGGGAAGGAGTGCGGTGAAGTCACCGTTGAGTCGCAGTTGGGCCGCGAAGGGTGCGGCGGCGACGGCGATCGCGAGCGCGCTCAAGACGAAGAGTATCGGTCGACGGCTCTGGGCGCGCCCCAGAGCCTCCAAGATGACCTCGATGGCTCGCATCCGGGGGACCATAGCCGTTCGCGCGAGCTTGTGAAGAGGCCGCCGGTGATGCTTTCGCGGTCACGGCGTCAGGGGGGAAAGCCGTCCGGATCTCGGCCCGGGTCGGGCCGGGGCTCGTCCGAATGCCCACCGGAGCGGGACGGCCCCCGCGCGGAGGCCGTCGAGGTCCCCTCGAAAGCCGGCTCGCCCGCCGCTCGGGCTCCAGAGGCGGTGCGGGCATCGACGTCGGGTGCCGGCTCGATGGAGGCCGACGGCTCTGGGTCGGCCGCCTTCCCGGACCGGATCAGACTGGCCGCGGAAACGGCCAAGAGGGCCACCGCGATCTGGGCGAACCGACCGATCAACGCGATGCTGAGGGCCTTTTCGGGGGCCTCGGCGAACCCCAAGACCGGAGCGAAGATCCGGTACGCGCCTTCCGTGATCCCCACGGCGTTCGGGACGAAGTCGCCCAGACCGGCCCCCACCAGGTGAATGCCCTCGGACAAAAGGGCGGACCAGGGCGTGAGCACCCCGCCCACCGCCAGCAGGATCACGCCGTACTGCAGGGCTTGGATGGCTCGGCCCAGGCTGGTGAGGCACGTGGCGGCCACCGGAACGAGCGGAATGTCGTCCCGGTGGACCGCCGGGACCCGAGCCAGGCCGGGAAATCGAGTCTCGAGCCATTTTCCGGCGCCCGTCCGCTTCAGGACCAAAGACAGGCCCACGGCCAGACCCGCCGTGGCGAGCCCGTTTCCGACGGTCAGCCAGGTCAGGATGTGGCCCGGGCCCACGGCCACGGCCACGGCCACCGCGCAGGGAATGCTGATGACCGAATTGCCCAGCAGTACCGCTGCCTGCAGCTGTGTCGAGCGCTGGACGGCCACGGAGCCGGCCCATCGCGAGAGCATGCTGGCTCGGGCCACCTCGCCCCCAGCCCGGCCCGCCGGCAGGAGGATCATCATGGTGTACGACACCAGGGCCGAGTGGATCCAAGCTCGGGCCGGCACCAGGCGGCGCTGGGGTCCGTACATCTGGGCCAAAGCCACCGTGTCGAACGAGATCCACGCGACTTCCAACAGCAGGATCCACGGAAGATAGACCGACGTGCCCCGCAATACCGAATAGATCTGCTTGGGCCCGCTATCGAAGACCAGGTATCCCAGCAAGGCGAAACCGAACAGGACGAAGAAGGCTCGTGCGTTCCGCTGCACGAACCTCCAGGCGGTTTGCTTCGCGGTCAACGGGCTCGCCCTCGCTGCCAACGAAGGCGGGCATGCATCGCCCGGTCCCACCGGTCGGAGGCCCGCGCCATGAATCCCATCCGAACCCCGCGCCGGTGGCGGGCGCGGTCGTACACTTCAAAGTAGGGTTCGCATACCTGGGACCAGGTCCGTTGGCCCAGCACCGCGTTCCGTGCGGCCCGCAGGCGATCGGGGTCCGGGTGTCGGGCGTGCTCCAAGGTTCGGGCCATGCGGGCCGGGTCGTGGGGGTCGCAAGACCAAGTGAACGGGAGCCCTTCGGGCGAGACCACCGCACAACCGGCTCCCGCCGCCTCGAGAGCCTCGGGAAAGCGGTCAGGTCCGAGACGCGACGACGCGAACACCACCCCCGGCGTGGACAGGCTCTCGAAAAACGCGGTCATGCCAGGTGGACGGTGCTCGATCTGGATGGGGGCTCGGGTGACGAAACCGGGCCCGATCGAATGTTGCGGCAAGCTCAGTCGAATGGCCCGTGGACGATCCAAGCGCTCCAAGGCACGCCCCAACACGGTCAAACCCGGCTCCGGACCGAGAGCACCCGCCACGACCCATCGATCTCCGTCGAATGCCTCGAGCTGCTCGGGGGGCGCGGCACCCCAGGCCAGGCAGTCGACCCGATCGGCCGAAAGACCCCGGTTCATGCACGCCATGCGCAAGCTCTCCGAGACCGTGACCAGCTGGTCGAACGGGCGCATGGCGCTCGTGAAGGCGCGCTGCCGGGGGTCCACGTCCCACACGATCGGCACCGACGCCTGACGGGCGGCGACGAACGCAGCACCGGCCCACCGTGTTCCGCCGAAGGCGTGGAGAAGGTCGGCGCCCTCCCGCTGAATCAACCGACGAAGCTGGCTTCGCACCCGATTCAGCGTCCCCAAAGGCGGCGAGCCCTCGTCCAGGTCTCGGGCCCAGGTTCGCGTGCTGAACGCAACCCCCCCGGGCTCGACCGACAGCTCATCCGATCGATCCGCGCGCCCGCGGGCTTCGATCAGGTCCAGTCCGAGTCCGCGCAGGGCTCGGGCCACGCACCGGGCCCTCCACGCCGAAGGAAGCAGGCACCGTTCGCCGTCTCCTTCGGCGGCAACCAGGACGCGCATGAGGCCTCAAGCTCGGCCGATGCAGTGGTACTCGTAGCCCATCGCCCGCATGCGGTCGGGGTTGAAGACGTTGCGTCCGTCGAAGACCACCGGCTTGCGGAGCATCTGTCGGATCCGTTTGAAGTCCGGTCTGCGAAACTCGTTCCACTCGGTCACCAGCACCAGGGCGTCGGCTCCGCGCAACGCTTCATACTGATCTTCGACCAGTTCGATCCGGTCCGAGAACGCGGCTCTTGCGGTGTTCATGGCCTCTGGGTCCGTCGCTCGAACCTTCGCACCTCGCTCCAAGAGTCCCTCGATGATCCGGACGCTCGGGGCCTGTCGCATGTCGTCGGTCTGGGGTTTGAACGCCAATCCCCAGACCCCGAAGGTGCACTGGGAGAGGTCGTCGCCGTAGTTGGCCACGATCTTGTCGAGGAGCACGTGTTTTTGTCGGTCGTTCACGTCGTCGACCGCGGTCAGGACCTGCAGCGGGTAGCCCGCGTCCTCGCCCATCTTGCGGAGCGCGCGGATGTCCTTGGGAAAGCAGCTGCCGCCGAACCCGACACCCGGAAACAAAAACGAAGGGCCGATCCGGGGGTCGGCCCCCACTCCCAATCGGACCTTCATCACGTCGGCACCCAGCCGCTCGCACAGCCCCGCCATCTCGTTCATGAACGAGATGCGCGTCGCCAGCATGGCGTTGCTGACGTACTTGGTCATCTCGGCCGAGGCCGTATCCATGAAGATCATTCGGTTCGTGGTGCGGTTGAAGGGCGCATAGATGTCCGTCATCACCTCTCGAGCGTGCTCCGAGTCGGTGCCCAGGATGATGCGGTCCGGCTTCATGAAATCGTCGACGGCCGCACCCTCCTTCATGAACTCCGGATTGCTCACCACGTCGGCCGGAATGTCGGTGATCTCGGCGATTGCCTGGCGAATGCGAAGAGCGGTGCCGACCGGTACCGTGCTCTTGGTGCACACGATCAACGGCCGTTTCATGGCCTGGCCGATCTCCTTGGCGACGCCCATCACCATCGATAGGTCGGCGCGGCCGTCTTCGGCCATCGGCGTGCCGACTGCGATGAACACGACCTCGGAACGTTCGACGGAGGAAGCCAGATCGGTCGAAAACGCCAGCCGCTTTTTTTCGACGTTGTGCGCGATCAGTTCCCGAAGCCGAGGCTCGTAGATCGGGATCCCACCGCTTTGGAGGATGCGGATCTTCTCCTCCGATTTGTCGACACAGACCACATCGTGGCCCATCTCCGCGAAGCACGTACCGGCTACGAGCCCCACGTAGCCGGTTCCAATCACAGCGAGTTCCATCTTCGTCCTTTCGAGTGTATCCGGAGCTCCGGGGATCGGATCGTCACGATATGATCGGCAGGCGACCGGGTCGTTCGTCGCCGTCCATCCGGAACCCGGCCGGTCGCGCGGGGGCCCGTTCGATGCTGCGGGTCATGTGACCCACCATGTCGTAGTCGAACGTGTCGGTGATCTCGACCTCGACGAAGTCGCCGGCCCGAGCCTCGCCGTCGTTGATGTAGACCTGCCCGTCGACCTCGGGCGCCTGCCCACCGTGGCGTGCCGAAAGCAGAAGCTCGGTTTCGGCAGATGGACCGTCCACCAAAACCTCCAGTCGATGACCCAGCCACCGGGACAAACGCCGCCGAGAGCGGTCCCGCAGCCAATCCATCAGCGCGTCCCGGCGGCGCTCCGCTTCGTCCTCGGGCACCTGATTCGGCATGTCGGCCGAAGGCGTCCCCTCTTCCACCGAGAACCGAAACACGCCGACGTGGTCGAAGTCGTGGCGCTCGACGAAAGGGGCGATGGCTCGGTGGTCCGCTTCGGTCTCCCCCGGGAAGCCGACGATGAACGACGTCCGAAGCCGGGCGTCGGGGCGGGCTTTTCGCAGCCGCTCGAGCATTCGGTCCACCAACTTTTCGGAAGAGGGTCGACGCATCGCCTTCAGGATCGGCGCGGATACGTGCTGAAGCGGAAGGTCGACGTAGGGAGCCACCTTGGGATGGGCGAAGACGTCGTAGAAGGCATCCGGCAGCTTTCGCGGAAACAGGTAGTGGATCCGGACCCATCGCAAGCCGTCCAGCTCGACCAGTTGCTCCAGCACCTGGGTGATGTGAACCTTCGGGGACAGATCGCTGCCGTACCCGGTCAGGTCCTGGGCCACCAGATTGAGCTCGACGATGCCCCGGTCGACCAGCTGACGCGCTTCCTTCACGATGTCGTCCACCGGGCGGCTTCGCTGCAGGCCCCGAAGGCTCGGGATGATGCAGAAGCTGCAGCGTTGGTCGCAGCCTTCCGCCACCTTGAGGTACGCGCTGTGGGGCAAGAACGTGTTCACCCTCGGCGCCAAGGCGTCGTGCAGAAAGCTGAGCTCCGAGCGCTCGGACCTCTGCGCCTCCAAGGTCAGGTCCAAGGTTTCGAAGGCGCCGTTGCCCGTCAGCACGTCGATCTCGGGAATCTCGGTCCGAAGGGCCTCCGGGTACCGCTCGGCCAAGCACCCGGTGACCACCAGCTTCTTCTCCGGCGACTCTTGCTTGAGCCGGGCCAGGTCCATGATCGCGTGCACCGACTCCTCCTTGGCCGCATCGATGAAGCCGCAGGTATTGACCAGGAGAATGTCCGCCTCCTCGGCGTCGTCGGTGAACCGGGCCCCCTGGGCGTGAAAGCGCCCGAGAAGCAGCTCGGAATCCACCCGGTTTTTCGGGCAGCCCAGGGTGACCATGAGCACTGCAGGGTCCGCGCGCGTCACGAGGCCGGGAACCTAGTCCCTCGCTCGAGATTCGTAAAGCGCACATCATCCGGCCTGCGCCTCCGAGCGGGCCCGTCGGATCGCCTCCGAAGAAGCGGTGGCCGCCACGGCGTGATGGCCCGCAAAAGCCCACCAGCGCAGCCGCATGCCGGGTCGTCCCACCTCGACACGCCCGGTCCGGGGGTCGAAATCGGTGACATTCACCCGGAACATGGCGAACCGAAACATGCCGGTGCGGGTGGCCTTGGCCACCGCTTCCCGGGCGCCCCAGGCCACGAACGGGCCTTCCGGCCCTTGCAGAAGAACGGCTTCGTCCGGGCTTTGGAAGCGGCCCAACACCCGCTGGATCCGCGGGCCGTCTGCCGCCTCCATCAGGTCGACGCCCAGCCCCCCAGCCTGGGCCGGGCCGACCAGGGCCACCGCCGCGGTCCGGCTGTGGCTGATCGACAGCAGCGCCCGTTCGGCCTCCGGACCGTGGGGGAGGGGAGCGCCTTCGTTGCTGCGGAGCACGGCCCATGGAGCATCCACGAATCGTGCCAGGGCGGCACGTGCGGCCATCCGGCCGGCCACGAATTCTCGCCTGCGGCGGCCCTCGGGGATGTGCTCCAGGAGGGGGCGCTCGTCCGGCACCAGGTCCGCAGGCGTCCAGATGCCCGCCAGGTCGGCCCACGCCAGCCAGTGGTCCTCCCAGCCCGGGAACGGACGGACGCGAACCCGCTCGGCCATGCCGCGAAAAGACCAGCGCCGTCCGGGAACCGCAAGCGTCCGGAATTCGGACACAGGACCTTCCGGGACCGAAAATCGGAGGCGGAGGTCCGACATTCGGACCGCCGAGCCCCGGCACGGACCGGGGGCTCGGCGGGTTCGACTGGCACGCGTCTTTCATGAGGCTTCATCGCTCCATGGAAACGAACGCGTCTTCGGGCCGGGAGGTCCGGTGGCTTTCGGCGGTCACGGGAGAGCCTCGCTCACGGTGCGCACGGGCCCTCGACCGGGTCGGCGGCCTGCAGGGCCTGTTGCTCCAAGGACCACCGGGGGTGGCGGGCCTGTTGTCGGATCGCGGGGCCCGGAGGCTGACGGCGGCCCTTCGGTTGCACCGGCGTTGGTCGGAGCATGCCCGAGCTCCCGACCGACGTCCGCCGGTGCTTCAACCGGCGGATGTGGCGGCCTGCCTTGGCCCTCGCCGGCGCGGGCGCTCGGTCGAGTGCTTTTGGGTCTTGGGACTCGACGCCCGCAGTCGACTGCTCGCGGTGGCCGAGGTGGCGCGCGGCACCGTGTCCGCTTGTTTGGTGCATCCGCGGGAGTGCTTTTGGCCCG
>DAPKRQ010000291.1:0-8266 GCA_031800475.1 Myxococcales bacterium LLY-WYZ-16_1 | reverse complement strand
CGCCCCAGGCAAAGCCCAGCGCGGGCCATTGATTGATGCCGACGGTGCCGTACCTCAGGGCGTCCACTGCGGCCTGAAGCGGCTCCTGCACCTCCGACGACCGCATCACGTCCGGCAGGAACAAAGTCGCGTTCAAGGTGCCGGCGAGTCGCTCGTTCATGAAGCGGGTGGCCACTTCGAGAAAGTCGAGCGTGCCTGCCACGTCGAGCTCCACCCAGGCGATGATGGGGCAGAAGCATTCTTCCGAAAACAGAGAGTCTTCGTCCGAGGCTTCGACGTTCACCAGGGTCCAAGGCAGTCGGCCTTCGGCCCGGGGCGCCGACGTCCACACTTCGGGGCGGTCGCGCAGGTGGTGATCGTAGCGCTCCGTCGCTCCGGGGTAGTACGCCTTTCGAAGGGGGACCGAAGCCAAGGTCTGCTCGAGGCGACGTCGGAGCGCATACTTTTGGTGCCACCCCTCGGCCACCAGCACCACCCGGGTGGCATTGCAGTTGAAAGACCCGTTGTGAACCACGCTCGCCGCCAGGGTTTGGGCGACGGACTCGATCTCCGACTCGGCGTAGACCGCCGGCACCACCGCCGCCGGACTCACGTTGCCGAGTTCGGATGTGATCGGCTTTCGAAGCCGCGGTGCCCCCCGTGCCTTGCGGTCTTTTCGCTCCGCCTCCGTATCTCCCCACACGAGCACGTCGTGGGTGTGCCCCGATCCGGTGAGGTGAACCTCCGTCACGTTGGGGTCCTCGCACAGCTCGCCCCCTTCTTCGTGATCGCCTCGAACGAACGCCAGCCAGCCGCAGTCGATCAACGGCGCAAGGGCCCTGCACAGGTGGGTCTCCACCCAGTCGTTGACCGGGCTCAACTTCACCAAACAGGGCTTGTTCTCGTTGAAGATCTTGGTGAGGGCGTCCATGGCCGGAATGGCGGAGACGTTGCCCGCGCCCAAGACCAGCACCCTCGGCTCCTCCACCTCCGCGTCGGGGTTCGCCGGCGTCGGTTCGCCTCCCAGGATCTGCCGGGCTTCGAAGCCCCGAAACAGGATCCGATCGAAGCGGTCCGCCGGAACCACCCGCCCGGGATCGGCGCCCTCCGGGGGAGCCTCGGCCCGCCGAAGCGCCATTTCCAGCTGTCGAAGCTGGCGCAGCACCGGGTAGGGCCCGGTCATCCATTCCTCGGGATGGCCTGCCGGCAGGCCTTTTTCCCAGGTGGCCCGCTCGACCCAATCCGCCGCGGCCTCGGCGGTGGCTTGCCGGCACGCCGCCAGCCGTTGGCGTTTCGCTCGAAAAGAAGTCGTCTTCGGTCCGGTCGGATCCAGGCCGGAAAGCAGAGCCCGCACCGCGTCGCCCATGCCGGCCAACCTGCCCGGGCCCTGAGCTCATTCCAACCGAAATCCGAGGCGCTCTCCTTGCCACGTCAAGACCATCCGCAGGTGCCGAGGTTCGTCGGGATCGGTCGACAAGCTCCACTCGAGGATCTGTGGGCCGGGCTCCACCGGCCGAGGGCGGCAGGGCAGATAGGTCTGGGCCCAATGACTCTCGGGCTCTCGAGGCCCGGTCGAGTACCAGGCGCCCGCCAACTCCACATCGAACCAGCCGGCGAATCCGTTGACCGAGCCGGGCCGGTCTATGTGCCACCGCACCGACCCGGACGCGGTGGCGGCGGCTGCACCGGCGTGACGCAGGTCCAGGTCCATCAAGCAGGTGCCCGGTGCGACCAAGGCCGCCGGGTCGATCCGCAGTTGGGTCGACAGGCCCTGCGCCAGCTCCGAGTCTTCGAGCGCCGACAGATCGAAGTCCACCACCGGTCGGCGCCAAAAGCCCGGGCCTTCTCCGTGGTACAGCACCGGATCGTCGATCGGCGCCAGCATCAGCCGCACCCGACCCGGCAACATGCCGCCGTCGGCCCGAAGCAAGCGATCTCGGGCGTCGGCCACGTCGGACCACATGTCCTCCACGAAAGCGAAGTTGCCGAGCCACTCGCTCACGACCCAATCGAAGGGCGCGTCGACCTGCAGCTCGCGCACGTCGCCCATCAGGTATCGGATCCGATCGTCCAGCCCTTGTACCTTGGCGAGGCGGGCCGCGTGTTCGACCACGGCGGCTCGGTCGATGGCCACCACTTGGGCGCCGGCGCGAGCCGCCGCCAAGGCCAGAATGCCCGTGCCACAGCCCACGTCGAGCACCCGCTGGCCCGGACGCACCGCCCGGCCGATGCCTTCCACGAAGGCCCGGGTGCGCCGAGCGTCGGAGACCATGCGCCGCTGCAGATCGAGATCGGCGTAGCGGTCGAAGAAAGCGTCGTCGCCCATCGGACCTGCAGCGCCGGCACCGCGCGGCGCTGCGCTTTGGGCCTTCACATGGAGAGCCGTTTCACCGCAAGCGGCCGACGCGTTCGACCCGCGGTTGGGGCGGACGACCGGTCACGGGGTCATCTTGCGGTACACGCCGACCACCACGCCCAAGATCGAGGTATCGCGGAAGTCCTCTCGGCGGACCTCGATGGGCTCCATGCTGGAGTTTTCGGGCACGAACCGAATGATGGAGCCGTCGGGCTCGTATCGCTTCACCGTGGCCTCGCCGTCGATCATGGCGACCACCACATCCCCCCGTTTGGCGTCGATGGTCTTTCGAACGAAGATGTAGTCGCCGTCGAGGATGCCGCCCTCGATCATGGAATCGCCCGAAACCCGCAACGCGTAGACCCCATCGACCGGGGCGCGCCCCAAGAAGAAGCGGTCGACGAACACGGTGGCCTCGGGATTTTCGTCGGCCAGGATCGGGCTGCCGGCCGCCACCCGGCCCAAAACCTTGACCTCGACCGGGTCCCCCCCGTCGGGAATCACCGCCGACACCAAGGGGTCCGACCTCGTCACAGCCGGCGCGGCCGCTTCCCCGGCGGCCCCGTCCCAGTTCACCGCCATGTCCACCGGCCGCAAGGCCCGGCTCTTGAGGCCCTCCCGGCGCAAAAACCCCTTCCGCTCCAGGGCCTTCAGGTGGTCGTTGACCCCGTTGGTCGACCGGATCCCCATTTCCTCCCCGATCTCCCGGATGGTGGGCGGGTATCCCTGGTCGTCGATGCGGCGGGTGATGAAATCGAGGATTTGGCGCTGGCGGGGGGTCAGGTCCTGCACGGCCCTTGTCTACCTGAACACCCGTTTCCGCGCAACATTTGATTCCCCGGGAAACGCCCGAGCCCCCGTCACAGGCGGGCCACGGCCCGCAGTCGACCCAGGGCTTCGGACACGGCGCCGTCGTCCACCCGGTTGTCCACCGCCTGCAGGCGTTGGCGCAACAAAGCTCCGTTCACCCGGGCCCCCCCATCGATCCGCTCCGTCAGCCTCTCGAGTAGGGGGACCAGGAGGTCGGGCGCATCCGTGTCGAGCAGCGACATCAACAGGCGCGGATCTTCGGGGAGCGGGTCGTTCGCTTCGATCACCGCCCGCAAGGTGTCGGGCCCCGGGTCCTGCTGCAGGGCGCCCAGGCGCTCTCGCCGGGCCTTCGCGTCTTCGCTGACCGGACCCAGCTTTTCTTTGAGACTTTCGGGGAGTTCGGCCCCGCCGGGCGCAAAGAGCTTGTCGAGCTTCGACTTGTAGGCGCCGTACGCCGCGGAGCCGCTGGCCCGTTCTCGGTGTCGCTCCAGTGGATCCGACCGGGTTCGCCCTTTCTCTCGACCCTGGTCGATCTCGCGCCAGCTCTTCTTCCGCTCGGTCATGCGGGAAGGCTCACTTCTTCTTGGGCTTCTTCTTGGGCGCGTCGGAGAACAGGCGGGCCGCGTCGATGGACTCGGGGTCCTTTTGAGCCAAGGTCGCCTCCAGGGCCCGCACGATCTTCTTGCGATTGATCCGGGAGACCGGCCGACCTTCCAGGGCGTTTTCGACGGTCCGCAGCGACAATCCCCGGCCGTAGCGGTCGGGCTTGGGGGCCCCGGCTTCTTCGTAGCTCTTCTTGGTGCGCCGGGCCTTGGCTCGTGCGAGGCGAAGCTCGCGATCTTCGGGCCGAAAGCTCTCCAGCGCCCTAGACTGCTGCACCAACTGCGCGGGATCCACGCCTTTTTCCTGCATGAAATCGGAGAACATCGACATGGCGATTCCTGGGGCCGCGGACCCTGAACGAGGGCTGCCCGCAAGTCAACGCAGATCGAGGCCGAAGCGTGCTGCGGGGCGGTCCACGAACCGTCCGCGTCCGTTCAGCCGGCGATCCCCGCGAGGGGCCTCGGGGCTCCCGCCTGCAGCGCTTTGGCCAGCGCCGGCACCCACCGCTCCAGGCGCTGCCGGGCCTGCTCCGGGTCGAAACGGCCCGCGTGACGCAGGGCCTGAATCACGAGCTCCACGGGTTCCGGCTGGGCCTCGCCGCACGCCTGCCGTTCGAGGCCGTCCTCCCGGCTCGGGAAGACGGGGCCCATTCCTTGGGCGGCCCCAGCATCGTCTCCGCCGAAGCGGATGGTGCACCCGCGTGCGAAACGCCGGCGGGGATGGCTCACATACTCGGCCATGTCGACCTCCTGGTCTGTTCCTCCGACGGCGGATGGGCCCAGATCCGGCCTGGATCCGACCCACCGACGCGCGGGGTCTCCTGACCCCTCGAGCCCTCCTGGGCCCGTTGGGCATCCTGCCCACCGTCGCTGGTCTTCGAGTACAGCAAAGGGGGTGCCAAGCTGGAACGCGGCAGGGAGACAATGGGGCGCCCGGCCGGGCGTTGCGGGTGCACCCGCGCAGGTGCATTTGCCCGCCATACCTGGGCGGTCAGGAGGAGTGGCCCGAGAACGCGGCCTCGATCAGTCGCACCTTGGCCCGAAAGCGCCAGACCCGAATCTGCTGAAAGGCGGACACCAGGCAGGCCCCGCCGAGGCCCAGGGCGGCGAACGCCAGTTCCACGGGCAGCTGGCGGCCCAAACTGACCTCGAACACGAAGAAAAGCACCAACCCGTAGCCGATGCGGAGTCGCTGGCACGGCCAGTCGCGCTGAAGGTCCGGTTCCATGGCTCGTCCCCCGACAACGGGCCAGGCCGGCGCTCTGTTCCCTCCATCGGTCGGCGCATTTGAAGCGCCCCGTCCGGCGAGGTAATGGAAGCACCGGTGGTGAAGGCCCTCCATGCGGTGGTCGTTTTGGCGGCCGGCTTCCTCCCCGCCTCTTCCCGGGGCGCGCTGCTGGGCACCGACGGCGCGCCGGTGCCCCGGGTGGAGCTTCGGGAAACGGTGGTGGCCGTGCGGGAAGGGGGCGTTCACCGGGTCGAATCTTGGGTCCTGCGCGGGCCGTTCCGCCGCCTCGTCTGGTTCGAACCCCTGCCGCAAGGGGCACAACCGTTCGAGCCGAGCCCGGGTACACTCGGCACCCTGCTCGAGGCCACCAGGCCCCACAGGCCCCACGCGGACCGGATCGAGGCCCAACCCCTGGGCCCGTCCCTGCTGACCCGGCTGATGCGCCGGTCCAGCGAGGACGCTGCGGTGTCGAGCTTGTCGGCCCCGCGGCCGGCGCGGCCCATCGACGCGGCCCGATTTCGGGGCGCGGTGCAGACGAGCACCCGGACCGAAAGCGGCCTGCGAGAGCTGCTGCTTCCCGAGGACCTGGAGCGGCTGCTGCAGCGGCATGGCCTTCGCCTGGACCGGCGGGTGCGGGAGGCCGTCGGCCAGCATCTGTCGGCGGGGCGCACGATCCGGGCCACGGTTTGGCGGGGCGACCCGGGCTCGCCCGTGCATCGCCTCGGCCCCGTGGGCCGGAGCGGAGTCGAAGACTGGGTGCCGGTGGATCTGGCCGATCCCGAAACCGCCGGGCGCTTGGTGGTCCTGGCCGACACCGCGTACGGGGTGAAGGGCCCCGGAACCGTGAAGCCCGAGCGGCCGTGGCGCCTGGCGACGCCGAAGCTCGGCGAGCGACGGCTCGTGTACGCCCGGCCCCTCGACCCGGACGCGGCCTTCGACCTGCCCGAGCCGCTTTGGCCGGCGGGAGGACGGGCACCGGTCGCCACGCGGATCGATTGGGCACCCCGAGGCGAGATCACCGAGCCGCTGCGGCTCGAGCCCCGCTCCCCGGTGGCCGAGGTCCCGGCCACCGTGCCCGGGGAGGCGGCCGACGTGTGGCTGTGCGTGCTGCTGGGCCTGACACCGCTTTTTTACGCCCCCGAGTCCTGGTTTTTGTTGTGGGTCCAAACCGGCGTCCGGGAGCGAACCCGGTCGGGCCGCGGTTGGCCGTTCACCCGGATTTGGGCCGTGTGGCCCGCCCTCGTGGGTGTGTACTGGCTGAGCAGCATGGACGGCGCCGGCCGATGGGCGGCGGTGCTCCCCTGCATCGCCGCGTTGGCGGCGGCGTTTTGGCCCGAGCGCCCGCGCACCCGGTTCATTCGCGCTTCGTTCGAGAAGAAGAAAAAGGCCTGAGAAGCTCTTCTTTTTCGTCTCGAACGAACGCGGCCAGCGCGGACTCCCAGCTCGGCATCGGCTCGAAGCCCGCCATTCGAAGGACCCGGTTGTCCAGCCGACTGTTCTTGGGCCGGGCCGCCGGTCGGGGAAAGGCGTCGGTGGTGGTCGGCTCGACCGGGACATCCAACTCGAGCAGCTCGAACGCACGCCGTGCGAATCCGAACCACGTGGTCTCGCCCTCGCAGGTGGCGTGGGCGGTGCCGGCGAAGGGACGGTCGAGCCACCGGCGGATCAACGCCGCCACCGCATCGCACGACGTCGGATTCCCCCATTGGTCGTCGACCATGCGCAGAGGCGGTGGCCGGGTGGCGGCGAGCCGCAGCGCGGTGTGGAGCAGGCTCGGTCCCCCGCGTCCGTACAGCCAAGCGATCCGAAAGATCGTGTGACTCGGGCAGTGGTGCCGGACCGCTTCCTCGCCCGCCCATTTGCTGCGGCCGTATTCGGTCTGCGGATTCGGGGCATCCGTCTCCCGATGCGGCCGGTCCAGGGTCCCGTCGAACACGTAATCGGTCGAAATGTGCAGCAGGTGGGCCCCGACGGCGTGGGCGCCATGCGCCAGCTGACCGGCGAGCCACGCGTTGCCGCGATACGCCGCGTCGACGTTCGACTCCGCGTCGTCCACCCGGGTGTAGGCGGCACAGTTGACCACCACCTCGGGCCGGTCCCGCCGGCACAAGGCTTTCGGCCGCCCGGGTTCTGCCAGATCCCCGTCCGAGCGGGTCCACTGCACGACCGTGTGGTCGGTCAAGGCGGCGCACAGGGTGCGACCCAGCATGCCGGCAGCCCCGGCGACGGCGATCTTCACGGCCGAACCTTGGGCCGGGCCGAGCGGCCGATCAAGAAGGCCCTTGCCGAGGTCGACCCGTCCGACCGACAGGCCCGGCATGCTGCCCCTGACCGCCCGCCTCGCGGCGCGAAAGAGAATGCTGGACGGCGTGCGTCGACACTTCGATCGGCGCGGGTTTCTCGAGGTCGAAACCCCGGTGCTGGTGACCAGCCCCGGATTGGAGCCCCATCTGGAGCCGTTCGAAACCGACCAGGTGGGCCCCGACCGCCGGCGGCGCCGCCGCTACCTTCACACGTCGCCGGAATACGGCATGAAAAAGCTCCTCGGGCGAGGCCTGGGCCCGATCTATCAAGTGGCTCGGGTCTTCCGAAACGGCGAGGCCTCCGCCACCCACGTCCCGGAGTTCACCATGCTGGAGTTCTATCGCCGGCCCGGACGGTGGAACCAAGTGGCGGAGGATGCGGTCGAGGTCGTGTTCGAGGTGGCCCGAGCCGTCCGGGGAACGGCTCCGGCGACCGTGCGGACCGTCGACGTCCGCACCCTGTTTTTGGAGTGCGGCGCACCCGATCCGCTGGACCCGAGGGCGGGCGCGGCATGGGCGGCGCGGCAGGGGGCGCCCCCGAACGAAAGCCCAGAGGACCGCTTTTTCCGGGCCTTCTTCGAAGCGGTCGAACCCAGACTGCCCGCGGACCAGCTGACCGTGCTCACCGGATATCCGGCGGACCAGGCTGCCCTGGCCGAGCTCGACCCGGAAGACCCACGTCGCGCCCTGCGCTTCGAGCTGTTCTGGGGCGACTTGGAGCTCGGGAACGGGTTTCAGGAGCTGACCGATCCGCTGGAACAACGCCGCCGCTTCGAGGACGAGCAGGCCGTCCGCCGGCGGTTGGGACGGGTGGTGCCGCCGCAAGATCCGGAGCTCCTTCGGGCCCTTCCCGCCATTCGGGAGGCGGCCGGCATCGCCATCGGGCTCGACCGGGTCCTGATGCGGACCCTCGGCCAAGAGTCGGTGCAAGCCGTCTTGCCGTGGTGACGGGCTTTCATGCGCGCCGGGCCCGCCAGGGCGCAGGGCC
>DAPKRQ010000290.1:0-7490 GCA_031800475.1 Myxococcales bacterium LLY-WYZ-16_1 | reverse complement strand
CGTCACCGGTCACCAGCAGCACCAGGGGTTGGGTGCCGGTCCCGAGCAGGGTGGCGTTCGCTTCGATGGTCAGGTCTCGCACCAGCACGACGCCGGACCGGCGCGGTGGCGTCCCGGAGGGCCGCACGATCAGATCGGTGGCCGGCGCATTGCGGGTCTGCACCGACAGGTTGAAGCCGGGCCCGAAGTCGTTTGAAAAGGCCAGCCGGACCCCGCCCGATTGCGATGGCTCCACGTCCACGGAAGCGACCGTGCCGCTCGACGTCAGGTTGCTCGTCGTGACCGTGGACGGGGTGGCCGTAACTCGAAGCCCGTTGTCCAGCCCGCTGCCCAGGACCCGGACCCGGGTGGTTCCGCCCACGACCACCGTACCCGGGAAAAACTCGTCGACGCTCGGCGGCTCGCCCACGCGCAACTCCAGGGCGTTCGATCGCCCGGCTGGGGCCTCTGCCGTGATGTCGACTTCCCCGGGCGACTGGCGGAGGGACGCCGGGATGCGGAGCTCCACCTCGGTGGTCCCATTCGTCCCGACCACCGACAACTCGGTTCCGTCGGCCCGCCACACGTCGGTCCCCCTCAGGTTTCGACCCACGACCGTGATGTCCTCGGCCGTCATGCCGATGGCGATGGCCGACGGCACCAGCCGCAGCAGCTCGGGGACCCGGGTGTCTTCGACGACCACCCGAGCCTGGGCGGTCAGCATGCCGAACTGGGCTTCGACCGTGACCGTTCCAGCGGCCAGGGCCTCGAAAACGCCGTTCACGAACCGGAGCACCGTCGGGTCCGAGACCGTGTAGGCCACCCGGGGATCGCTCGACAGGTCGAGTCGCCGTCCGTCTGCGGTGATCCCGAAGAGCTCGGGTTCCAGGGTCTCCCCTGCCTCCGCCCGGCTCGCGAGCGCGAACTGCAGGCCGACGATCGGCGGGCCCTGCACCACTTCGACCAGGACCGGCACCCGAAGGCCGTCGTAGAACACCGACACCACCGTATTGCCCGGCGTCTGTCCCTGCAGCGCGATCCGGCCCTGGCCTCCGAGGACGCGGACCGCCCCGTCGGCGGCCACCGCGAACAAGCCGTCCCGTCCCCGCGGCTCGAAGGACGTTCCCCGATCGGTGACCGCCTCCGCCTGCAGCTCCACCTGCTGGCCGACCGCCAGCTCGAGCTGGTCCGGCGCCACCTGGAGTCCCACCACCGGGTCCACCCCTCCTCGAACCCGGATCTCGGCGCTGGCGGTGAGGTTCGCTCCCGTGAATGCCGTCAGCTCGGCACGTCCGTCGGTCTGACCGACGATCCGGAGGTTGGGGCCGCTCGATTGAAGCGAGAGCACCGTGGACGGTGAGGTCTGGACCGTCAGATTCGGGTCTCCGTTCAGCAGCTCTCCGGTTCCATCGGAACGAATCCCGACCACCGCGATCGGGAAGGCCCGATTCCGGGGGATCTCGGGAGGCGCGCTGATCCGTAGCGAATCGAACCCGCCGACTTGCAGCACCACCACGTTCACCCGAGCTTCGATGCCCTCGGGCAGGATCGCGACAAGCTCGCCCCGCCCGGGTGCGAGGCCTCGAACCGAGCCCGGGCTCACGTCGAAGTCCATGGTGGGAACATAGGTGACGGAGGGCAGGGTGGTGATCTCGAAGCTCCCGAGGCCCGGGACCTCGGCGAAGAGCTGAAACTCCACCGACTCACCCACTTCGACCCGGATCGGGTCGGGCTCGAAGCGAAGCTGGACCGAGGATAGGTCCTGCACCACGGCGTAGGGCACGCTGGCCTGGACACCGCCGAACTCGAAGACGGCGGTCCCGGCGCCTTGGGCCGACCCCTCGAGCACACCGTCGGTCAGCTGGAGTGCGCCTCCTGCTACCGGCCGCAAGCTGACTTGTCGCGACACGTCGAGCTCGGTGCCGTCGGCGAATTCGGCCACCGCGTCCAGGTCCACGGTCTGACCCACCTCGAGGGCGATCGGGTTCGGCTCTACCACCAGCCGGGTGACCGGGTCACCAGCTTCGACCTGGACTTCGGCTGCGTCTTCCTGGCCGCCGAATCGGACGACGATTTCTGCGAACCCGGGAGACACACCCGTCACGCGCCCCTGGTCGTCGACCTCGGCCACACCCGGGGCATCGCTTCGATAGACGGTTCCCGAATCGGAGGTCACGTCCCGTTCGGTGCCGTTCACGAAGAGGGCCACCACCCGGAGGGGGGCCACTTCGCCGGACCGGACCTCGAGCTGACGGGGCGTGACCACCAGCGAAGCCACCTCCGGATCGGGCCGCACCACCCGAACGTCGACTTCGGTGACCACTTCGAAGTAGCGCACCCGCATGACGTCTTCGCCCAGCTGACCCTGGGCCGTCAGGCGCAGGCCCTGCAGCCGCACCACGCCGGTGCGCCGAACCAACGAAGTCTCGAGCACCGTCTGGGGCAGCACCACCTCGGATCCGTCGCTCCGAACGCCGAACACCAAGACCGACCGAACTTCGTTCCGCTCCAGGATCACCGGGGCGGGATCGACCCGCAGCCGCTCCACGTCGTCGGGCAAGGACTGGACCTGAAACGAGACCGACGCCGCGACCTCGTCGTTTTCTACGACCACCTCTGCGTCCCCGACCTGCACGGCGGACACTCGACCGTCGGGCGAGACCTGGATTTGGGGCCCGCTCGCCGAATACCGGGTTCCCGTACGGCCCTCGGTCAGATCGACCTCCACGCCCGTGGTCAGGACGCCCGTCACCCGCAGCGGAACGTCCGCTCCCAATGCCACCGCCAGCGGACCGGCTGGCTCGACGCGAAGGCGCTCCAGGGTCCCCTGCAATACCTCCACGGAGGCGGTGGCCGACTGCCCCCGAAAAAGAGCTCGGATCTGGTAGTCGCCGGCGGCGCCCGAGACCGCCAGGCCCTCGCTCGGCACCACCGTCAAACCGGTGGGATCGGAGCTGGACAGGGCGAGCTCCGGATCTCCGATCAGGCTCCGCTCGGCGCCTCCGGGTGGCCGAAAGCGCACGTCGATGCTGAACTGCTGTCCCACGAACGAGGTCTGGGTGTTCGGCACCACCGTGAGCTCTCCAGCGTCGGGGGTCTCGACGCGCGGATTGTCCCGTCCGCAGCCGGTTGCAAGAACCAGCAGCAGCGTCAGCTGTCCGAGCCGAAGGCGTCCCATGCCCCCATCATACCCGCAAAGCCCCCGAATCGGCGCGCTCCTGGCCGCGATCGTGGGCCCCGGGGGCGCCAGGCCCTCGCAGCGGGCTCGGCAGCGGTTGCTCCCGGCCCTCCGTTGGAGGTAGCACCCGGCGCCTGTGGATGCGGTCCAGCCAGCTGCCGCTTCCGGATGGGCCCGAGCCCAGCGGCTGACGGACCGGACCGCCGCCGCGGTGGTCTGGGTGTTCGGGGCGGTGCTCTTCTTGCCCTACCTGGGCTCGGTGGGTCTGTGGGATCCCTGGGAGACCCACTACGCCGAGGTCGCCCGAGAGATGCTCGTCCGGGGGGACTGGGTCTATCCCCACTGGGAGAGCGCCTATTTCTTCAGCAAGCCCGCCCTGCCCATGTGGATGATGGCCCTCGGGCTGTGGGTCACCGGGGCCGAGGCCACCGACCCGTTGGGGCCCCTCGGGCCCGGAATGACGTGGGGGGTTCGGCTTCCTTTCGCCCTGGTGGCCATGGCGGCCCTGTGGGGGGTGTATCGCATCGGACGGGTGTTGGGGGGGCCGCGGCTCGGTGTACTCGCGGCGGTGGTGCTCGGGACCTGTCCCCAGTTTCTATTCATCGGAAAGCAGGCCATGACCGACATTCCCCTGGTCGGCTTCATGACCCTCGGTGTCGCCTTTTTGGTCGAATCCCTCTTCGGCGACCCCGAGGAAAACGACGCGCCGGCATCCCGGAGCTGGAAGATCGGTGCGGCCGGCGCCGTCGGTGTGGCCGGGATCGGCCAGGTCGCCATCATCTTGACGGAGGTGCGGGGCGTCCTCGCACTCGCCATGGGTGCAGGGGCGGTGGCCTTTGCTGCGGTGGCGGCCGCCGTCGCTTGGAAGGGCCGGGTTCGAGACTGCCGGGCCGTGCTCTTCTACGTGTTCATGGGGCTCGCGGCCCTGTCCAAGTCTCCACTGGCGGTCCTGGCGGTGGTGGCGGTCACGATCGTCCTCTTTTTGGTGGTTTCGTTCGATCCCTCGCCCCTTCGACGGCCGGAGGTGTGGTGGGGAGCGGTGCTGTTTTTGGCGATCAGCACGCCCTGGTATCTGACGCTGAGCCTGTTCGACGGACGAGACGACGAGGGCCTCACTTTCGTCCGCCGCTTCTGGTTTCACGACAACTTCAACCGGGTCGGGTCGGGCGTGCACGGGGACCGGGGCGGACTCGGCTACTACTACGAGCAACTGGCCTACGGCATGTTTCCGTGGTTCGCGCTGATCCCGCCCGCCCTGATGCATGCGGTCGACCCGGACCGCCACGGGCCCCGCGTTCGCCGGGCGCTGCTGTTTTTGGTGGTGTGGGCCGGCTGGTGCTACGTGTTCTTTTCCGCCAGCCTCACCAAGTTTCACCACTACATCTTTCCGGCGGTGCCTCCCTTGGCGATTTTGATCGCCGTTTGGTTCGCCTGGGTGGCGGAGGCTCCCGGCGAACGGCTTCGGGGGGCCGTGCGCTTGCTGGTCGGCTTTTTGTTCGCGGCCGCCGCCATCGACCTGATCAACGACCCGCAGCACCTCTCCCGGCTCTACACGTACAAATACGATCGCATCTGGCCGAAGGAACTGGTGGCGCAGGAAGCGATCATCGGGCTCGTGGCGACGGTCTCGGTGGCTTTGCTCGCATTTCAGCTCTGGAAGAAGCCGGGCCTGCAACTCGTGTCGTTCGCGAGCTTTGCGGTGGTCTTCACCCTGTGGTGCTCCCACGTGCACTTCAACATGCTGTCGCAGCACTGGAGTCAGTACCACGTGTTCGAAACCTACTACGACGAGCGAGAGGGCGACGAACCGCTCTACGCGTACCAGCTCAACTGGCGCGGCGAGACCTTCTACAGCCGGAACCGGGTGGTTCAGATCATGGGCAAGGGCGCCAACCGCCGCATGCGAGACGCGGTTCGTCAGCCCGGCCGAGAGTTCATCATCACCGAGCAACGCCGGTACGACAACTTGAAGAACCTTCTTCCCGCGAAGTATCGCGAGAAGATGCGGATCGTCGACGCATCGAACATCAACTTCTACTTGGTGGTGGTGGAGGACTGACCCTTTGCAGTCACTGACCGAGGAGGGCGTCATCCGGCGAATGCTCCGGGCCGCGCCCGCCCGGGACGCGGTGGTTCCGAACGGAGACGACGCGGCGGTCGTTCGAATCGAAGGCGACGTCGTCCTGACCACCGACGACCTGGTCGAGGACGTGCACTTCAAGCGAGCCTGGTCGGCGCCGGAACAGGTGGGGCGCAAGCTGGTGGCCGTCAACGCCAGCGACCTGGCCGCCATGACCGCCGAGCCCCGGCATTTGCTCGTCACCCTGATCTTGCCGGCCGATCTGGACCCGGAGTGGCTGAATCGGCTGGCAGATGGAATCGCCGAAGGTTGCGGTCGGGATGGTCTGACCGTGATCGGCGGAAACGTCAGCGGGAGCCCTGGACCGGTGGTGCTGTCGGCCACGGCGGTGGGCCAGGTGCCCCGAGGCGGGGCGGCGGGCCGCTTCGGAGCCCGGGCAGGGGACGATCTGTGGATCACGGTTGGGCCCGACGGGGGCCTCGGCGCCGCCCGGGCCGGATACCAGGTGCTGGCGGCGGAGGCTCGGTCCGGCCCGACGGCGCTTTCCGCGGCGGACCGGGCCCGGCTGGTGCAAGCCCAACTGGACCCGGTGCCGCGGGTCCGCATGGGCCGGTCGCTGCGGGGCCGCGTGACGGGCTTGTGCGACGTGTCCGACGGACTGGCCCGGGACCTGGGCCGCATGCTGGGCGATGCGGGGTGCGAGCTCGACGGGGCCTCGCTCCCCATTGCCGGCGCAGTTCGGGCTTGGGCGCTCGCCGCAGGTCGAGATCCCCTCGACCTGGCGATCCAGGGCGGCGAGGAATACGAGCTGTTGTTCTCCGGGGACCCGGGGCGCCGGCCGGAGTTCGAAGCGCTCCAGGTCGACGGCGTTCGGGCGGTGCGGATCGGGTCGGTCACGGCGGGGGGGGCCCGGGTCGTGCGCGGTGCCGGTCCGCAGCGGACCCTGTCCGGGGGCTGGGTCCACTTCGGGGGAGCGGCGGCAGGAGACGAGACGTGAACATGGACGACATTTTGGCCCGGTTGGCCGACGGAAGCCTGACTTTGGACGAAGCCAAGACCCAGATCGCCGGGATCGAGGACCTGGGATTCGCCCGAGTGGATCACGACCGAGCCGGCCGGACCGGGTTGCCCGAGGTGGTCTACGGCCCGGGGAAGACGCCGGATCACCTGCGGGAGATCCTGGGGCGGCTTCACCGCAAGACCGGTTTCGCCCTGGCTACCCGGATCGAGGCGTCGGTGGCCAAGGAGGCCGGGCGGGGCATGGACCCGGCGCCGAGGTACGACCCCGAAACGAAACTCTTTTGGCTCGGCGAGGGACTGCCCGCCAACGGTGCGCCGCCGGTGGCGGTTTGCGCCGCCGGCACCTCGGACCGGCCGGTGGCGCGGGAAGCGGCCCGGGTGGCGGAGCTGTTCGGCAATCGGGTCGACGAGATCCACGACGTGGGGGTGGCGGGCCTCTCGCGCCTGCTGGCCGTGCGGGAGCGGCTGGCCGCAGCTTCCGTCGTGATCGCGGTGGCCGGCATGGAGGCTGCCCTGTTCAGCGTGGTCAAGGGGTTGGTCCCGGCCGTGGTGGTGGCGGTTCCCACCTCGGTGGGCGGCGGGTTCCAGGGGGTGGCGGCGGTGCTTTCGGCCCTGTCGGCTTGTTCGAGCGGCGTGGTCACAGTGGGGATCGACAACGGATTTGGCGCAGCGGTCGCGGCCACCCTGATCAACCGGACCTTCGCCCGAAGCCAACCGGGAGCCTCCGAGCCGTGAAGCGCCTGTATCTCGATCTGGTGGGTGGGGCTGCCGGCGACATGCTGATGGCCGCCCTGATCGATGCGGGAGCGTCGGCCGACCGGATCCGCGGGGCCCACCATGCCATGGGGCTCGACGGCGTAACCCTCGAGGTCCACACCGTCCGGTCCGCCGGCCTCCGCGCGCTGCAGGTCGACGTGAGGATCCACGGTGCTCTGGCAGACCAACCGGAGCCGGAGGGTTCGCTGCCGCCATTGACGCACCTGCACGACCCCAACGAGGCGGGCCACCATCGCCCCTACCGGGTCATTCGGGAGCGTCTCGCTGCATCGACCTTGTCCGAGCCGGTGCAGCAGCTGGCGCAAGCTGCCTTTCGGCATTTGGCCGAAGCCGAAGCCCGCGTCCACGGGGTCGACGTGGACCAGGTCGAGTTCCACGAAGTCGGGGCCGACGACGCCATCGCCGACGTGGTGGGGGTCGCCCAGGCTTTGGTCGACCTGGAGGTCGCGGTTCCCG
>DAPKRQ010000289.1:0-15268 GCA_031800475.1 Myxococcales bacterium LLY-WYZ-16_1 | reverse complement strand
GGGGCGGCCGGCCGATCTACGACGGCCGGGCTCTGGCCCGGGACCACGACGTGGTGGTCGTCACCTTCAACTACCGGCTCGGACCCCTCGGATTTCTCAGTCACCCCGATCTCGACCTGCCAGAGGTTCCCTCCGGCAACTACGGCATGTGGGATCAGCTCGCGGCGCTGCGCTGGGTGCACACCCACGCCGAGCGGTTCGGGGGCGATCCGGAACGAATCCTGATCTTCGGTCAGTCCGCCGGGGCCGTGTCCACGTGCCGGTTGGTGGCATCGCCGGCGGCGGCTGGCTCTTTCGCGGCAGCAGTGCTGCAAAGCGGGGCCTGCAATGCGAGCCCGCGCCATCGGGCATCGGCGATCGGGCGGGCCTACGTTCGCAATGCAGGTTGTGAAAATACCGGAGACGTTCGCGCGTGCCTCGAAGCCTTGGACGGGATCACCCTCGTCGAAGCGTTCGAGCCCTTGTCGAGCGGAACCAACGTTGTGGGCTCAGGCAACTGGAACGGCGTGGTCGACGGCGTCCTGGTACCCGAAGACCCGCGGACTCGCATCGCCCGGGGGGCACACAATCAGGTGCCGCTCATCGTCGGCTCCACCCGAGAAGAAAACGGGCGGGGTGCGCCGGCCATCACCGACGAAACGGAATACGAAGCCGCGCTCCGGGCGCTCTACGGTCCAGTGGGCCTGGACGACGAAGACATTCGAGCGATTCTCGAGGCCTACCCGGTCGAAGCCCACGGCTCGCCCCGAGACGCATACGTGGCCGTGACTTCGGACGTTCGCTTCACGTGTCCCGCGTCCCGGGACGCCACCTTGTTCTCGGAGGCTCAGGACCCGCCGGTGTACCGCTACCTGTTCGCCCACACCGCCGACCGGGGCGGGCCAGGCCTGAGCGCCCTCGGCGCCTGGCACGGCATCGACCTGTTCTTCACCTTCGGGAGCCTCCAGACCGCCAGCCCCCTCACTTCGGGTCCCACGGACCGGGCGGTGACCGACGCCGTGCAATCTGCGTGGACCGGGCTGGCCGCCGACGGCACGCCGGGCGACCTGGGCTGGCCGGCGTGGGATGGAAACCGACTGATGCTTTTCGATGGAGGCGCACGAGTGGTCGAGGATCCGCGTTCCACCCAATGTGCCTTCTGGGACACGCTGCTGCGTCAGGGGGGGTAAAAGGCGGGTCGAGCCTCGGGCAGGCCCGACCCGCGGAGCTCAGCGAAGATCGAAGCGGTCCAGAGTCATCACCTTGGTCCAGGCATCCACGAAGTCCCGCACGAACTTTCGACCTCCGTCCTGGAACGCGTAGACCTCGGCCACGGCACGAAGCTCCGCATTGGAGCCGAACACCAGGTCGACCTCGGTAGCGGTCCACCGGAGCTCGCCGGTTTGACGATCTCGACCTTCGAACACGCCCTCTCGATCGGGCGCCGGGGCCCACTTCGTGCCCATGTCGAGGAGGTTCACGAAAAAGTCGTGGCTGAGGACGCCTGGGCGGTCGGTGAACACCCCGTGTTCGGACCCGCCCGCGTTGGCCCCGAGCACCCGAAGCCCTCCGACGAGGGCGGTCATCTCGGGCACGGTGAGGGTCAGCAAGTCCGCCCGGTCCACCAAGGCGGCTGACGGAGAGCCCAGGTACGAGCTTGCGTAGAAGTTGCGAAAGCCGTCGGCCGTGGGTTCGAGGGCCGCGAACGACGCCGTGTCGGTCTGCTCCGCGGTGGCATCCGCGCGGCCCGGCTCGAACGGCACCTCGACGTCGAAGCCCCCATCCTCGGCGGCCTTTTCGATGGCCGCGGCTCCGCCCAGTACGATCAGGTCGGCCAGGGAAACCCGTTTCGGGCCGGACTGGGCCCGGTTGAAGTCCCGTCGGATCTCTTCGAGCTTTGCCAGGACCCGATCGAGCGCCTCCGGATCGTTCACGGGCCAATCTTTTTGGGGCGCGAGCCGAATCCTGGCGCCATTGGCTCCGCCCCGCATGTCGCTCCCGCGGAAGGTCGACGCCGAAGCCCACGCAGTCCGGACCAGCTCGGATACCGAAAGACCGGACGCGAGGACCTTCGCCTTCAACCGCCGCACGTCCCGCGGCCCGACGAGCGGATGGTCGACTTCCGGAATCGGATCCTGCCACACGAACTCTTCTCGGGGCACCTCGTCGCCGAGGTAGCGGGCCCGCGGACCCATGTCACGATGGGTCAGCTTGAACCAAGCACGAGCGAATGCCTTCTCGAACTCTTCGGGATTTTCGAGAAATCGTTTGGATATCTTGCGGTAGGCCGGATCCATCTTCAGCGCCAGGTCGGTGGTGAACATCATCGGCGGGTGTCTCTCGGATGGGTCGTGGGCATCCGGAGTCAGGTCTTTGGCACCCTCGTTTTCGGGGACCCACTGCACCTTTCCAGCAGGGCTCTTCGCCTGAACCCATTCGAACGAAAACAGATTGGTCAAGTACTGATGGGTCCAGGCCGTCGGGTTGGCCGTCCACGAACCCTCCAGACCACTGGTGAAGGTGTCCGAGCCCTTGCCGGTCCCGCAGCGGTTTTTCCATCCGAGCCCCTGCTGTTCGATCCCGGCGGCAGCCGGCTCCACATCGAGACACTCTTCCTTGGTTGCGCCGTGGGCCTTACCGAAGGTGTGGCCACCCGCGATCAGCGCCACCGTCTCCTCGTCGTTCATCGCCATACGGCCGAAGGTCTCTCGAATGTCTTTCGCCGCAGCCAAGGGGTCGGGCTTTCCGTTCGGGCCTTCGGGGTTCACGTAGATGAGGCCCATCTGTACCGCGGCCAAAGGCTGCTCGAGCTCGCGGTCACCGTGGTAACGCTGGTCGGCGAGCATCTCGGCTTCGGGCCCCCAGTCCACGAGCTCTGCCTCCCAGTCGTCTTCGCGTCCCCCCGCGAAGCCCAAGGTCTCGAAGCCCATGGACTCCATGGCCACGTTGCCGGCCAGGACCATCAGGTCCGCCCAGGACAGCTTGCGGCCGTACTTCTGCTTGACCGGCCACAGCAGGCGCCGGGCTTTGTCCAAGTTGGCGTTGTCGGGCCAGCTGTTCAGGGGCTCGAAACGCTGCTGTCCGCCGCCGGCACCGCCGCGGCCGTCGCGCACCCGGTACGTGCCGGCGCTGTGCCACGCCATGCGAATGAAGAAGGGGCCGTAGTGGCCGTAGTCTGCCGGCCACCAGGACTGGGACTCGGTCATCAGGTCCTCGACCTCTTTTTTGACCTGGGCCAGATCGAGGCTTTCGAACTCTTTCGCGTAGTCGAAGTCCGGATCGTGGGGACTCGCCCGCTGGGCGTTTTTGCGAAGGGGCTCCAGGTTCAATCGATCGGGCCACCAGTGCTGATTGCTCCGCGGACCGACGTAGCGCTCGGGACCCGAGCCCGCCGCCTGGCCCGGCTCGCTGGCCGTCTTCGACTCGGATGCGGGGGGCCGTGGCGCGCACGCCGCGGCGTTCAGCAGGATCATCCCGGCAGCCCCCAGGGTCACCAACCGGGACCCCGGGCCGGCCCAGCGAACGATCTTTCGCCGCGCGGGCTCCCCCGAGCTTCGGGAAGGTGCCGATTCGCAGAGTCCGGTGCTCTGTGCAGGGCCCGGCGAGCCCTCGGAACCTGGATCACGTGGGCTTACCGAGACCGGCCCACCCTGGGGTGCGAGCCGGTCTTCGGACCCCGAAACCCGAGAGCTCGGGTCGACGGGGGTCCGATGCCGAACCGCGAAGGTCTGAGGCCGATGAGGCCTGCGATGGACAACGTTCATGGGGGCACCGTGGCGAGACCGCGTCGAGAATGGAAATCGATTGTCTACATCGCACGATAGGCATTCACTATCGGGAGTGCCGAGTCTGACCCAGCTTCGCTATATCCTCGCCGTCCACCGCCACGGACACTTTGGCAAGGCCGCGGAGGCCTGCCACGTGTCGCAGCCGACCTTGAGCGCCCAGGTCCAGCGGGCGGAAGAGGAACTCGGCTTCGAAGTTTTCGACCGCCGGTGCAAGCCCATCGGCCTGACCGACAAGGGTAGAGCCCTGATCGAGCCCACCCACGAAGTCGTCTCGGCCCACGAACGGCTTCTGCAGATGGCCCGCGGACAGTTCGACTGCCTGACAGGGGATCTGGCGCTCGGCGTGATCCCGACGGTGGCCCCCTACGTACTGCCCTGGTTCCTCAAGCCCTTCGCTGAGGCCCATCCTCGGGTGCGTCTTCATATCTTCGAACGAACTACGGAAGGCATGGTCGAAGACATGCAGTCCAGACGTTTGGACGCCGGAATTCTCGCCACTCCCCTGGACGTCTCGAGCCTGACCGAGCGGGTGCTCTTCAACGATCCCTTCTACCTGTACGCCGAAGCGAGCGAACCGATCCTCGAACGGGGTGAAGTCGACCCGTCGGCGCTCGAGCCGTCCAAACTTTGGCTTCTCCAAGATGGGCACTGTGTGCGGAATCAAACCTTGGCGGTCTGCGGCCTCGCCGACGGCACTGCCCATCTCGGAAGCGTGCGGTTCGAGGCCGGAAGCCTCGAGACCCTGCGCCACCTGGTGGACGCATCGGGCGGCTACACGATCCTGCCCGAGACCTTCGTACGCTCCTTGCCCCGAGAGCCCCGGCGCAAGCAGGTGCGACCGCTGGGCGATCCCACCCCCACCCGAGAAATCAGCCTGGTCCATCCGAAAGCCAGCTGGAAAGCCGACCTCTTCGACGCACTGGAGGCGGTGATCCGAGCCCACATCCCGCGGTCCTTGCGGCACGTTGAACCGGGCAAGGTCCTTCCGGTTCAGCCGCAGCCCTCCGCGCCGGCTGCGGCCCCACGTCGAAAAAAGAGCAGAACCCGTGCCGACTGAGCACTTCGAACCCGAGGCCCACTGCTGTCGTACACCGGTAGCATCAGCTGCCTCCGCCCCGCCATCGTTCCATCCAACGTAGGGTAGCTTGCAAAGGCTCCTTGGATGCTTCATAGACCTCGAGAGATCGGCGAAGGGCAGCCGGCAGGGTGGCAACGAAACCTGACCTCCACCGAGAACGACGGAGATCTGCCCGCAACGAGACCGGAGAGTGGGTATTCCAAGCCGGCTCAGGCGCCACGAGATATAGAGACCCCTGATCTCCAAGGGTCCAGTCCCCAATCTTCCTCCCTCGAAAATACTTTCCTTCGGCCGGCGTCGGGGAATAGCAGAATCGCTTGAGCCCCGCGTACGCCAGGCTGCGAGATGGAGCACCCACCCCCAACCGACCGGCGGTTTCGAGATGATCGCGCACGAAACGAAGAGCGCCATCGTGAATGGCGCGAGTGTACGGATCGTAGCTCTCTCCGCCCGATCCCGGGTGGAACACGAACTCGCTCCGGCCACCTCGGTCTTCGGCTCGAACGAAGCTGTCTTCCGGTGCTCCCAAAAGACTGTCTTCGTAGATCGAGCGAAACGAAAGGTCGTCCGACGAGATCCCTTCATCGGTAAAATCGTAGAGCCAACCTTCGATGGAATCACCAGGCCGGACCAATCGAATGGTTTCGTTGGGAACGTACGTATACAATCCACGGAGCACCTGAATGCCCGGATTTCTCCGCTCGAACAGTTCGCGCAAGCGGAGGAATGTTCGTCCCGAGCTGGTGTTGTCCACGAGCCCCACCCGCTCCGCTTCGTCCACTCCCAGCTCTTTCGAGTATCGCTCGTACGCCACCTGGTGGCTCTCGCAAATCTCCCGGATCCTGGAGCCCATCTCACGAATCAGGCGCATGTAAGCCTGCCGAAGCGCCTCGGTATCCACGACTCGATCCAAGGACCCGAGTTCGCTCGACCGAACGAGATCTTCGAATTCCCGGGCAGGGAGGCCCAGACGGACCAAATGCCGTCCGACAGTCAGCTTCATGCCAAAGTAGTCGAGTTCCCGGAACACGTCTTCAACCGCCGCTTCTGGGCCCACCTCTGCCATGTGGCTCACGAACAGCGAGACACGAGATGCCCGAAGATAATGTCCGCGGATGTTCGTCAAACCATGCTTGGCGACCTCGTCGAACACCAGTTTCGTAATGTACGCGTCTCTCGCGACGAAGTAGAGGTCGGCCAAATCGTATCGACGAGCCCGCTCGAGCACCCAGGCCACGAAGGAGAGTTGTAGCGGCCCGAGAACCTGGTAGCCGATGAGGTCTCCGACCGATTCCCGGTCTTCCTGCTTTCCGTCGGCAGCCAGCCACCGTCGAACACCGAGCCCTAGGGTCACCCGGTCGGCCGCCGTCACCGACCGTGCGTCGAAGTGGAACTCGTTCAAATGCACGAAGGCCGCGTTCTTTCGAACGATTTCCCGAGCCGGTGGGCACCAAAAAGCCCGAATCCCCAGACCGGCCGGGACGTCCCGGTCGGCTTCGCGCTGATCGCCCACGTGAACGATATCCGACGGATGCAATCCTCGTTCGGCCATAACGTGTCGAAAGAGAGTTCCGTCGTGCTTCGACGCACCGGTCTCCGCGGAGACGTAAAGAGCCTCGAAACCATCGTACCCCTCGCGGCGCAGCCAAGCCGAAATTCGTTCGGACGGAAGATACATATCCGAAAGAAACAGAACCTTCTTGCCTGCAGCGAGCGAGCGTTCGAAAAGATCCTGGCACCAGCCGCTCGTGACGAGCAATTCTGCTTCGATTTCGAGTTCTTGCTCGCGCAGTTCTTCCACGTGCAAGGCGCAGGCCGGGTGGATTTCACCCACGCACTCCCAAATTCGCGAGAGATGATCCGGCGAGGGTCGACCCCGCCACGTGGCGTCCACTCGGCGTTCGGCCTCGTTGCGAGCATTCGCCAATCCCCGGAGTGCCTCGCCGTGGCGATGGACGGCCCCTTCTTCGAGGACCCGGAAGGTGTCCCTCGGACGCAAAGTCTTTCGAACGAGCGCCGTATCGAAAACGTCGAGCGAGAGTACACTCGGGCCGTCGAGGGCTGAGAGGATCCGCTCCACATCCTTCGCTTTTGTTCCAGTCGTGTTGGCCATTCGATTCAACGCACACCTCGACGATCCGCTGTTCGCCATACCAAAAGAACGAGCAAACCGACACCGACCGCCGAATCCGGGCCACCGTCATCGGTCGGACTCGGCTCTCGAGAGGTTTCGAACCACCCGCGCACTCGTCCACGGCCTGCGGAGTCAGGCGAGGCGGTCGAAGGCAGCTTCGAGGTCCGCCCGCAGGTCCGACAGGTGCTCGATGCCCACCGACAGGCGGACCAGGCCGTCGTCGATGCCCCGGGCTTTTCGCTGGTCGGCGGGAATGGAGGCGTGGGTCATGATCGCGGGGTGCTCCGCCAGGCTCTCGACGCCCCCGAGGGACTCGGCCAAGGTGAACACCCGCAGGCCGGTCAGAAAGCGCCGGCTTCCCTCCAGGTCCGCGTCCAGGGTCAAGGTGATCATGCCTCCGTAGCGCTTCATCTGGCGCCGGGCTGCGGCGTGCTGGGGATGGCTCGAAAGACCCGGATAGACCACCTGCCGCACCTGGGGGTGGCCCGACAGCCACTCGGCCAAGGCTTCGGCGTTGTCGCAGTGCCGATCCATGCGGACGGCCAGGGTCTTGATCCCCCGCAAGACCAAAAAGCAATCCAGTGGCCCGGGCACCGCGCCCACCGAGTTCTGCACGAAACGTAGCTTGTCGTGCCACTCGGGGCTTTGGGTCACCACGGCGCCCGCCACCACGTCGGAGTGACCGCCGAGGTACTTGGTCATCGAATGAAGAACCAAGGTGGCTCCGTGCTCGAGAGGCCGCTGCAGGTACGGAGTGCCAAATGTATTGTCAACGAGCACCGGAACCGACCGCGCCGCGCCGACCACCTCGTCGATGGGGGCCACCGCCAACAGCGGATTGGTGGGCGTCTCGAGCCAGATGAGCCGGGTTTCGGGACGGAGCGCTTCGGCGATGGCCCGAGGCGCGTCGTGGGCGGGAACGAACGTGAAGTCCACGCCGTGCCGGCGGTGCACTTTGTCGAACAGACGGAAGGTGCCCCCGTACACGTCGTCCACGCTGATCACGTGGTCGCCCGGAGCCAGGGTGTGCAGCACCGCGTCGGTGGCGGCGCAGCCCGAGGCGAAGCAGGTGCTCCCGATGCCTCCCTCGAGGGAAGCCAGGTTCTCCTCCAAGGCATCCCGGGTCGGGTTGCGGGTCCGGGCATACTCGAAGCCGGTGTGCTCTCCGGGCGAAGACTGGGCGTAGGTCGCGGTCTGGAAGATCGGGACGTTCACGGAGCCGGTCCGCTCTTCGGGAGGACAGCCGGCGTGGATGGCGCGGGTTTCGAAACGTGGGGCCACGCCGGGGAGCCGACCCCCCTTCGGACCAAAGATCAACCATCGGCGGGCGGCGGAACCGGCGTCCCCGAGATTGACCGGGTTCGACTGCCAGCCCTATGTCCCGTGGAGACCCCGCCCGGGCGGCGGGTCGAAAAGAGCCGTGGATCGCCCCGACACCGCAGACCCAAACGTGCAGACGGTGGAGCCCGAACTTCTGAGGCCCTACCTCCACCTGCGGGTGGCCGTGGCGACGGTGGGTCTGGCCGGCTGGGCGTGGGCCATGGTGAGCGACGGTGGCGTCCCCACCCTCGCCCGCCTGCTTTCCGGAGGCGCCTGCCTGGGAGCCTTGGCCACCGCCGGCTGGCGGTCGCCGCAGACCGTGGGTCTCGATGCGCTCCTGCTCACCCTGTTTTTGCACGGCGCCGGCGGACCCGCCAATCCCTTCACGGCCCTGTACTTCGTGGTGATCGGCGCAGCCGCGGTGGTGACGCGGCCCCCGGCCACCTTTGCCGTGCTGGGCATCGGTTTGGCCGGATACTCGAGCCTCGTCGTGCCCATGTTTGGGGAAGCGGCGCCTTCCGACGCCGCATACCGCATGCACCTGCTCGGAATGCTCGGAGCGTTCTGGGTGGTGGGCCCCGTGCTGACCGTTCTGGTCCGGCGGTTGGTCCGAGCTCTGGAACGGCGCGATGCGGCGATTCAGGCCTATGAAGCCCGGGTCGCCCGGCACGCCCAGTTGTCCATGGTGGCCAGCGTCGCTGCCCAGGCCGCCCACGAGCTCGGGACGCCGATGGGCACGATCGCGGTCGCCGCCCGGGAGTTGGAGCGAGCCGTGGATCGAGCCCGGCGCACCGGTACGTCGCCCGACCTGGAAGAGCTCGAGGAAGACGCCGCGGTGATCCAGGAGGAAGCGGCTCGGTGCCGGCAGCTGCTGTGGGCGCTCTCCGAGCGGACCGGCATTCCCCGAGGCGAAGGGCCCACCCGGATCGAGCTGCCCCAACTGGCTCGAGCGCTGGCTCGGCGAACGGCGCCCGATGACGGCCGTGTTCGCTTCGAAGGATTCGACGGCCGCATCCACGGATTCGCGGCCGGAATCGAGACCGCTTTGGTCAACCTGATTCGAAACGGTCTCGAGGCTTCGTCCGAGCCGGTGTCGGTGCGGTGCTCGGTCGACCCGGACGCGATACACTTTTGGGTGCGGGACCACGGACCCGGTCTGCCGGCCGAGATCCGAGATCGGGTCGGCGAGCCCTTCAGCAGCACCAAGACCGCCAACTTGGGCCTGGGCCTGTTCTTGGTGCACGCGGTAGCCGACGCCTTGGGGGGCTCGTCGAGCCTCGAGCCGAGTCCGAACGGCGGCACATGCGCCCGCTTCTCCGTGCCGCGTGCCGAAGAACCGAGCCCCTCGAAAGGAGCCGCAGCGTGAGAATCTTGGTGGTCGACGACGACGAGCGGTTTCGGACGCAGCTCACCAAAGCCCTCGTCCGCCGGGGTCATCGGGCCGAATCGGCGTCTGGCACTTCGAGCGCCCTCGAAGTCGCAGCGCACCTTCGACCGGACGCTGCCGTGTTGGACCTGAAGATGCCTCGAGACAATGGAATCGTTTTGATGGAGCGTTTGATGGAACCGCTGCCGAACCTGAACGCGGTCATCCTGACCGGCTTCGGAAACATCGCCACCGCGGTGCAGGCGGTCCGAAAGGGCGCCACGAACTACCTGACCAAACCGGCTGACGCCGACGAGGTGCTGACCGCCCTCGGCGAAGCCCCCCCCGTCGCGGAGACCGAGGAATCCATCGAGACCCCGACCTTGGATCGGGTGGAGTGGGAGCACATCCATCGGGTTCTCGAAGCCTGCGGCGGCAACGTGAGCGAAACGGCCCGACGCCTGGGCATCCATCGGCGCTCGCTTCAGCGGAAACTGTCCCGGTATCCCTCGCCCCGCTGAGCTGGAAGCGCCCCGAAGCTCGTCTCGGACGAGCTCCCAGACCCGTGGAAGGACGCGGACCCTGGACCGGGAGGGAACCACACCCGATCGACCGTCGAACCGAGCACGGCACTACAACCCCACCGCCAGGGCACAGGATGCCTGGGTGCGAACGCTTTGGACCAATTGCACATCCGCAGCCCGCTGCCATACGGGAACCCAAGCCGCCACCGCGCAACCAAAGGCCCGGACCCACCGGAACTCGAGCCCGGCCGACACCGCGACCTCGTCCCGTCCGCCCACCGCATCTCGGCGCAAGGGATCTTCGACGCTCGGGATCCGATCTTGGGCGTGAAATGCGTAGTGGCCACCGGCTCGAAGGGCGACGTTTTGCCGCCACAAGGCCATCCGCGCTCCGGCCCCGGCGACCAAGTCCGTTCCCCACCAGATCCCGTCCGGGGTGTCGTGCAGAGGCTGGGTCCCGTCGACCGCTGCCCACAACCGAAGCCAGTCCGTCGCGCGGTAGCCGCCCTGGACGCCGACCCGGATGGCGGTGCTGCCCGCTCCCAAGCTGCTGCGGGTGTCGAATGCCCGAAGATCGAGGCTTCCGTCCGCTCCCGACTCGAGGCCTCGGAACCGTACCCGCTGGTCTCGCTCGTAACGCCCCGTCGGCAGAAGCACCCCACCGTGCAGCGAAGCGAACCAGCGCCGAGCCGAAGCGAAGCGGATCGGATGGCTGGCCCACAGAAAAAGGTCGCCCAGGCCGCTCTGCACGTCGGTGCCTTCGCCGTCCACCGAGCTGCGTGCCACGCCGACCGGCAGCGTCGCCCCGAACTCGGTCCCCGTTCGCAAACGCCCCGAGACGGCAACAAGAGCCAGGTGCACATCCACCGCGGCTTCGCCCCCATCGAAGGTACCGGTGCCTTCCGCAAGCCTGCCGAAACGGGAAAAGACGTAGCCCATGGAGACATTCAGCCGTGGACCAGGCACCCCAACTTCGGTCGGGCCCAGTCCTCGGACCCACGTCGCGGCTGGGTCGATCCGGGCGATGGAGCCTCCGTGGTGGGCCCGAGCGGACGACGGGCCGAGGGGGAGGGAGGCAGCGAGACCCGCCAAAGCGGCGACTCGGCGCGCCCGCGCGGCAGGGCCTCCCTTCACCTCATGGGTCTCCTGCCTCGAAGGGGTTCGAAAAGCGGGGGTCCTCGAGAAAGGAGCGATCGGTGAGGCTCTTCAGGAAAGCGATCAGATCTTCCCGCTCTCGGTCGGTGATCGAAAAACCCGGCACGAACCCGCTTTTGAGTGGATTGAGTGCGCCATCGCCAAGCCACGGACCTTCAGTGACGTTTCGACCTCCCCGAGCGTAGTGATCGATCACGCCTTCCAGTGTAGCGATGCTTCCGTCGTGCATGTACGGCGCGGTGACTTCTACGTTGCGAAGGGTAGGAGCCCGAAAGCGTCCCATGTCCGAAGGCCGACCGGTGATCTCGTGAATGCCGGTATTTCCGGTGGGATACCCGCCGAGCCCATCCACGTCGTACAGACCCGTGTTGTGAAAGCGAGCTGCCTCGAAAGGGCTGTTGTCATGTACGGTAGACAGCGTAAAGTTGAAACCTCCGTGGCAGTGGTGGCATTCGAGCCGCTCCGAGAAGAACAGTTCCATTCCCCGGATGGCCGAATCGGACAGGGCTCCTCGGTCGCCCCCGTAGGCGTAGCGATCGAACGGGGAGTCGCCGGAAATCAGCACCCGACAGAAGGAGGCCAGTGCGTCCACCACCGTCTCCCACGAGATCCGGGAATCGACGTCGACGTCCGGAAAGGCCGCGGCGAACCGGTCCGGGTAGTCCGGGTCGCTCCGGATCCGGTCCAGAATCTCGGCCTCGCGCCCGCTGGCGCCGAGTTCCACCGGATCGTCGCCGAAAAGGGGGCCGAGGATCTGACTTTCGAGCTCGGTCAGGATGGGGTTCGCCCAATTGAGCGTCCCGTTGTAGGCCACATTGGTGAGGCTGAGGGTATTGCGCCGGTGGACCTCGCCGGTGGAGCCGACCGAGCGGTCCATGCCATCGGTGAAGGCCCGGCTTTGCTGGTGGCAGGACGCGCAGGACTGCGTGCCGTTCCCGGAAAGCCGCGTGTCGTAGAACAGGTGGCGACCAAGCTCGACCTTGGCGCGGGTAGGCCGGTTGTCTTCGGGGATCTGGGGCTCCGGGAACCCGGCGGGAATGCCCCAAGGCAAGGGCGAGGCGTCGCCCTCGGGCACGGCAGGACCGGATTCGCCGCCGCACGCCGCGGTCGAGCCCAGCCCGATCAACACGAGTCCGACGATGCGAAGGGTCGCGGTCGAAGACATGGATTCAATCGTGGGAGATCCAACCCTGAGAAGTACAGTCGTTCTCGGTGCAGCGGCCGGTCTCGAACGAAAGCCCCATCGCATCGAACACCGGGTCGCAATCCTGGGCTTCCATGACGTTGGTCATGCAGCCCGGGGGCGACATGGTCATGTTCGATGAAAGGTCGACGTCCGCCACCAGGGCCTGCAGGTCGATCTGCACCGTGTCGTCGAGCTCGAAGTCCGGGAGCACGATGCGCGCCGCGTTCGGGCGCCCGCATTCCGCTTCGGGCGGGTCCAGCGGGCTTGCGGACACACATCCCGCACTGCCCACGTGGATGTTCCAGCGGGGCACGTCGCCCTGCGGGTCCATGATCCGCCAGTCGACCCGGACGAATTTGTAGCCGCCCTGCCAGGCCCAGAACATGGAGCCCACGTTGAGGGGCGCGGGGGAGGTGTCGGCGTTGAGGTGGTTTCGCTCGAAGGGCACCCCCACCGTGAGCCGCAGGCCCCGGTAGGCCCCGGCTGGGGCCGTCCCCTCCACCCAAGTCCGGGTCTCGGGGCTTCCCGAATCACTGCAGCTCCCGGTTCCGTCTTCGAAGTCGAGCAAGGCCAGGTCCGACAGCTGCCACGCACCGTCCTCGTTCAGGTTGACCGGCTGCCAGACCCCTTCGGCATCTCGAAGCTCCAGGTTCGACACGAAGAGTCGAGCGTCGGCCAGCTGCACGTCGGTCCCGCCGGCTCCCAAACCCGACAGCGTGATTCCGCACGCTGCGGGCTGGCCTCGAACCGTGGCCGCAAAGTCGATCCGAACCGGCTCACGCTCCCCGTCCCCGGTCCCGTCGTCTCCGCAGGCCGTCACCGCCGCCCCGCACAGGCTCGCGACCATCAGCCTGAAACCCCCTAGCCGTACGAACATCGTCGCGGACTCTAGCTTGCTCCTTCCGCTCCGGCCTGCGGCGATTCGACGCACGATGGCAGCTCCGGCCCGAGGGCGCGTACCTTCGGGGCGGAATGGGCGAGCTCGAGCCCAGGGTTTGTCCCGGTCGCACCGTGGGACCCAGATGGTTCCGCTCCCGCGCACCCGTGGCCCCATCGGTGCGGAGCAGACTTCAACCACCGAGCCCGCTTCTCTCCGAGCGAAGCCAGTCCCCATCATCGACTTCGCTTCGAGTGCCAAAAGCGTTGGCGGTTCCCCATTTCGTTCCCGAGTCGGGCAACGCCGGCGCAACGACTCCGATAAGGCGGCCGGAGGTTATGACCATGACGCGCATCGGACCCAATGTCCCCAACTTTTCTGCAACCCACAACACGGTGTCGGGTGACTCCGGCAACGACCGAATTTTCGTGAGCGGCGACGCGAACACCATCTACGCAGGTGAGGGCAACGACTTCGTCGACGTCGAAGGCGACTTCAACCAGGTTTTCGGCGAAGGCGGCGGCGACTTCATCGGCGCGAGCGGATACGGAAACGCAGTCTTCGGCGGCGAGGGCAACGACGCCCTGTCTTCCAACGGATCCGGCAACTGGATTTCGGGCGGGACTGGCCAGGACGCGATCCAGTCCAACGGGAATGGCAACTTCATTTCCGGCGGCTTCGCCAACGACGCGATACAGTCTTTCGGCGACGGAAACCAAATCCACGGCAGCTGGGGCAGCGACGCCATCGCCTCCAGCGGAAACCACAACTTCGTCTTCGGCGGCCAGGGCAACGACCAGATCGACGCTCGAGGCAGCTTCAACGCCGTCGACGCCGGGTTGGGCTCCGACTCGGTTTTCGCGCGGGGAGACTTCAACGAAGTATTCGGTCGCTCGGGAAGCGATTCCTTGGGGATTTCGGGCTACGGAAACCGCGCCGACGCTGGCTCGGGCAATGACTTTGTCGACGTGCGCGGTCGCTCCAGTATCGTGAACTTGGGCGATGGCAATGACTTTGCCACCCTGGCGGGCAGCTTCAACCAGGTCGAGGGCGGCTGGGGTTTCGACACCATCGAGTCGGTGGGCTCTTGGAACCGCATCGACGGCGGAGCGCAGGCGGACCAACTCGCTTCGACCGGGTTCGGCAACCGTGTATCCGGCAACTGGGGCGACGACCTCGTCTTGTCTCGGGGCAACGGCAACGTGCTCGACGGCGGCGTCGGCCGGGACCTGATCGCCAGCGCGGGCGACCACAATGTCGTACGCGGCGGATTCGGCAGCGACTCGATCTTCGGCTCGGGCAACGGCAACGTGGTTCGGGGCAACCTGGGCAACGACTTCATCGCGCAGGCCGGCGACTTCAACGACGTGCGGGGCGGGTTCGGCTGGGACACCATCGGCCTCATCGGGCAGGGCCCCAACGTGCAAGCCGACTTCCAGTCCATGGGCTTGGCCGACCGCCTGGCGGCCGAGTTCGGCGGCGGTCCGATCCGGTTCGGCTGACCCCAATCTCCGGCACCGGCCTCGGAGGTCCAGATCCGTCTCCGGGCCGGTGCCGGGCTCCTCCCGTTCCCTTGGAGATGTCGCGAGGCCCCGGGTCGTGCAGCGGGGCCGCAAAGGCCCGAAGCCGAAGATCGAAATCACCAAAGACAACCGGGTCCGCACCGGCGCTTTCGCGTCGACTCGGGTGCTCCCGGATCGGTCGAGCTCACCCGGTCAAAGTGAGCGGCACCCAAGGCCGGACGGTCTGCGGAATCCCTCGCGCAGCAGGTTCAGCCCGGGCTGTTGCCGGCTTTTCAGGCACCTCCGACGAAACCCGCGGAGCGGTGGCCACCGGCCTCGAGGTCTGCTGTAGTCGGGAG
>DAPKRQ010000288.1:0-19788 GCA_031800475.1 Myxococcales bacterium LLY-WYZ-16_1 | reverse complement strand
CCGCTTCGATCACGGCAGGGTGCACCGAAAGGCCCAGGTAGTCGTTTCCGGCGAAGCTCACCCAGCTTCGGCCACCCCGATGCACGGAGGCGCCGCTTCGCCGAAACGCCACCGGGCGCCGGAGCAGCCCCCGCGCCGCCCGAGTCTGGAGCTTGTGCTCTGCGAACGCGTCGAGCGAGCGCATCCCACCCACCGTGGCTTGCTCCGCACCGAGGAAGCAAGCCTTGACCCGTCGGCGCGGTCGGACGACAGGTTCGGTCCATGACCCAAGGCATCGTGGACGGCGCCAACGCTGCGCCTCAGCCGAGTGGCACCGCCTCCCGAAACCCCGGGGCGCCCGAGACCCTGGCGGAGGTGCTGGCCTGGTTCGAGCTCCCCTTCTTCGAGCTGCTCCACCGAGCGCACCAAGTCCATCGCACCCACTGGGATCCGGCGGACGTGCAGCTGAGCCAGCTTCTGAGCATCAAGACCGGTGGCTGCCCGGAAGACTGTGCCTACTGTCCGCAGGCATCCCGCTACGACGACCCGGGCACCCGCCAGGAGCTGATGGAGCTGGACGAGGTCCTGGAGGCTGCACGGGCGGCGAAAGCCCGCGGCGCCACCCGGTTTTGCATGGGAGCAGCCTGGCGAAGCCCGAAGGACCGGGACCTGCAAAAGGTGCTCGACATGGTGCGGGAGGTCAAAGCCCTGGGGCTCGAGACGTGCGCCACCCTGGGTATGCTGAAGGCGGAACAGGCCGACGCCCTCGCCGACGCCGGGCTCGACTACTACAACCACAACATCGACAGCGACGCCGAGTTCTATCGATCGATCATCACCACCCGCAACTTCACCGACCGCATCGAGACGCTTCAACACGTGCAAAAGGCGGGAATGAAGGTCTGTTGCGGCGGCATCGTCGGCATGGGCGAAAGCCGCAAGCACCGCGCCGGCATGTTGCTCGCTCTGGCGCAGATGCCCGAGCCACCTCAAAGTGTTCCGATCAATCGACTGGTCCAGGTCCCCGGTACACCGCTGCACGGCACTCCGGAGATGGACCCGTTCGAGTTCGTGCGCACCATCGCGGTGGCTCGGATCCTCATGCCGAAGGCGCGCGTGCGCTTGTCGGCAGGTCGCGAGACCATGAACGACGAGCTGCAGGCTTTGTGCTTCTATGCGGGCGCAAACTCGATCTTCTACGGCGAAAAGCTGCTCACCACACCCAATCCCGACAAAGACCGAGACCGGCAGCTGTTCGAGCGTCTCGGCCTGCGGGGCAGCGAAGCCTGAAGGCCGGGGCCGTCGCCCGATTCACGAAAGCCGCTCCATGCAGGCCCTGTGGCGTCCCTACACCCAGATGAAGCGGGAGCCGTCCCCCCTGGAGGCGGTCCGTACCCAGGGGTGCATCATCGAGCTGTCGGACGGACGGCAGCTGGTGGACGGCATCGCTTCCTGGTGGACCGCCTGCCACGGCTACAACCATCCCCACATTCAGCAGGCGGTGGCGGCGCAGCTCGAACGGATGCCCCACGTCATGTTCGGGGGCCTGACGCACGATCCCGCCGAGCGTCTGGCTCAGCGACTGACCGCCCTGTTGCCGGGCGACCTGGGCCACGTGTTTTTCACGGAGTCCGGTTCGGTCTCGGTGGAAGTCGCCCTGAAGATGGCCATTCAGGGCTTTCGAAACGAAGGTCGGCCGGAAAAACACGGTGTGGCCGCTTTCACCGGCGGGTATCACGGAGACACGTTCGCCACCATGGCTCTGTGCGATCCCCGAGAGGGCATGCACCGCCACTTCGGCCGCTGGTTGCCCACGGTGACCCATTTGCCGGTCCCCCGGGACCGCAATTCTCGGGACGAAGTCGAACGCTTCCTTTCGAGCGAGGCCGAACGAACGGCCGCCGTCGTAATCGAACCTCTGGTCCAAGCAGCCGGCGGCTTCGCGTTTCACGACGCGGAGACCCTGCAGTGGCTGAGGGCGAGATGTGACGCCCACGACGTGGTGTTGATCTTCGACGAGATCGCCGTCGGATTCGCGCGACTCGGTCCGATGTTCGCCTGCGAACACGCGGGGGTGGTTCCGGACATCGTCACCCTATCGAAAGCCTTGACCGGCGGAACGCTGCCCCTGGCCGCCACCGTGGCGCGGCGCAGCGTGTTCGAGCGGTTCTGGTCCGAGGACCCCGAAGATGCCCTGAACCACGGCCCGACCTTCATGGCGAACCCCCTGGGCTGTGCTGCCGCCAACGCCTCCCTCGACCTGTTCGACACCCAACCGAGAATCCAGGCCGCCACGCGGATCGAAGATGGCCTGCGCCAGGGTCTGCAGTCTCTAGGGCAGGTTCGGGGCGTCGTGGACGTGCGATGCTGGGGTGGCCTCGGCGTGGTGGAACTCGATTCTGCCCGAGACGTGACCTGGTTTCGGCAGGGGTTCGTGGAGGCCGGCGTGTGGGTCCGGCCGATCGAACGCTGGGTCTATTTGATGCCCCCCCTGGTGATCTCGGACCGGGAGCTCGAGCAACTGACCCGCGCGGTGCAAGACCGAGTGCGGGCTTGGTCCGCCGATCGCCGAAGCCACACCGGGTGACCTGGATTCGGCTGCCTGGTATGCAGGCGGGCATGCCGCGGGTGCATCCCAGCGTGGCGCTGCGCGAAAGCGAACGCACGACCCCGATCATACCGGCTTGCGAGCACATCGCCGGTCGCGAACGATTCATGCGAAAGGCCCTGTCGCTTCAGGAGTCGTCCCCGGTCGCCTTCGACGTGACCCTGGATCTGGAAGACGGCGCTCCGCTGGGTCGGGAAGCCGAGCAGGCCCGACTGGTCCAGGAGATCCTGATGGACCTTCCGGTCGATCGGCCGCATCGGGTCGGGGTCCGGGTTCACGACGTGATGCACCCCCATTTTTTCTCCGACCTGGAGACGGTGCTGCTTCGCGCAGGACAGAGGGTGAGCTACGTGGTGCTACCCAAGGCCAAGAACCGGGGGGAAGTCGAATACTTCACCTCGGTCCTTCACGACGTGGCCAAAATCGCGGGTCAACCTCCTTGGCGGATCCACGTGCTCGTGGAGAGCCAGCGAGCCCTGCAGGACGTGGTGGCCATCGCCGGACATCCCGAAGTCGAGACCTTGGATTTCGGAGCGATGGACTTCATTTCGGACCACGGCGGGGCCATCTCCGAGTCCTGCATGCGTTCGCCGGACCAGTTCGAACACGCGCTTCTCCGCCGGGCGAAGACTCAGGTGGTCTCGGCATCCCTGTTGTTCGGCGTGGTTCCCGTCCACAACGTCACCGTCGACGTGGATCGACCCGAGCAGGCCGGCAAAGACGCTGCCCGGGCCCGCAGAGAATTTGGCTTCCTTCGAATGTGGTCCATTCATCCGAATCAAATCGAGCCCATCGTCACAGCCATGGCCCCGGATGACCGAGAGGTCGAGCGAGCCGTCGAAGTTCTGCTTGCGGCCCAGGACAAAGATTGGGCTCCCGTCCGTCACGAAGGGCTGCTGCAGGACCGCGCTTCCTATCGCTTGCACTGGGCGGTCCTTCAGCGGGCCCACCTGGCAGGTCGCAACCTGTCCGACGACATCCGAAGTCGTTTGCTGTGACTCGACAGGCTGGCGTCCTCGATCAAAACCGCACCGAAAAGAGTGCCATCGGTCGGATGATGTCGATGCCGCCGAGCGCGAACCACCGGTTGTACACCACGCCGGCCCGCACGCCGAAACGGGCGGACGGACTTCCCAAGTGCAGGCCTCCGCCCCCACCGAGCAGGGCTCCACTCGTGCTCTCTTCCCAGCGGTTGCCCACCTCGGCCGTCACGAAGGGGACCACGGGCCAGGTGACGGGGGGGGTGTAGAACAGGGTCCCGGCCAACTCGCCTCCCCCGAAATCGCCGAAGAGCACCAGGCCGCGGATGCCCGGCACGAGCCCGTCGATCACCGCGTAGCCCACCTGAGCCCCCACGGTGCCGGCGGTGCTTCCGTCCCGGACCGTCACCCCGGCGCTGCCCCCGACCAGCACCTTACCCTGCGGGTCATGAACCGCCTGAGCCCGGGCCGTGCCCGCCAGGCCCAAGGTCCACGCCAGCGCGATGCCGGCCAGCCCGGCACGACTTCGACTCAAGCCCATCCCATGACCCTTTCGGTGAAGGCCTGACGGCGCGCCGCCACCTCTTTCGGATCTTCTTGCACCACCCGCTCGTCGGGCGTCACCCGGAACAAGGGCTGCCCCTTGGTCACCACCGTGCCATCTGCGCCGTCGATCAACACCTGATCCACGGTCCCCGAAAAGGGTGCCGGAACCTTGTTGAACATCTTCATGACCTCGATGACGTACAAAGGCTGGCCCTTCTCGAAGTGCTCGCCCTTCTGGATCAAGGGCGGGCGATCCGGCGCCTCTCGAGCGTAGAACATGCCGCCGCTCACGGCCGCGATGGTGTCGGCCTGGGTCGCGGGCGGCGGCGACAGTACCCGCCGCATGCGCTCGTGGTGGACCGGGTCCCGCAGCCGTTCGGGAATGTGGACCTCCAAGTCGTCCCCGACCCGCAGCTCGAACACGCCCACCTCCCGGGCGAGCCCCGGCAGCACGTTCAAAGCCTCCAGGGCGAGCTGGTGTCCCCAGTGCGCCTCGAGACACCGCTTCCAAAGCGCCGGATCCAGACCTGCCGGGGGCTGCGGGTCGGCGAGCCGCGCAGACAGCCGAGTCCAGTCGGTGGTTTCGAGTCGCCGTTCGAGCCCCCGATAAAAGCTCTGCGCCGTCGAAAGCAGCTCGTGGTCGTGATCCCAGATGCAGTGGGCAGCCGGAAGCTCCGGTCGCATGTCCCAGTTCAGGTGCTCGTAGACGTCGGCCAGGACGTCGACTGGATTCTTCTTCCAGGCGAGCTCACCCTCTTCGAACCCGAAGCAGTCCCGGTGACGGCACAGCCAGCCGAACAACACGTGGGGTTTATGGAGCAGTGCATGCAACGGACGGCGCAGCAGCGTCCGTTTGGCGTTCGAGGCCTTCCGCAGTGCTTCGAAAAGCTCGGCCCCGTCCGAATCGGCGACTCCGTCCATCTGCTTTGTAATTCGCTCGAAAATCTTCTTTTCGAGGTAATCGAGATCGATCTCTCGTGCCGCCTGCGAGAGCTCTCCGACCAAGGTGAGATAGGGACGGGCGAACGCGGTCGAGATCTTGGCCCAGGGTGCTTGCGAAAGCATCCAGTTCGAAAGGCCATAGTGGAACTCGAGGTTGGTCTCGAGGTCGAGCCCGCGGAGCTTCGTGACCCGCACGATCTCCGCCAACTGCTCCAGCACGTCGCGCCGGCTGTCGGCCGCCGTGACCAACAGCGCGATGTTCGAGTCGTAGGCCCCCGCCAGCCGGTAACGCATGAACTGGCCGGTGTCCGGGTTCTTGATCGAAATGCCCTGGTCGTCCCGCACTTCATACGGCAGCGGGTCGGACCATCGGATGATCTCACCTCCTGGGTGAGGCGCCAGCGAGGCGTCGGTGGCGTTCAGGCGGGCCTCGACCGCAGCCTTGAACCGCGGAACGCGAGTGGGCTTCGGAATCCGATCCTTGTGCCAGGCCACCAGGGCCATGGCCTCGACCAGAGACTCCACATCGAAGTGGTCGGTCGGATCCTGTGGGTTCACGAAGCGAAGCGCGTAGCACAGCTCCGACACCCGGTGTTCCACCTGGATCCGGGTATTCATCTCCATGAAGTAGTGCTGGGTGCCGTCGACGATGCACTCGAAGGTCGATGCCGAGTCCAGCCCCACCGCTTCGCCAAACCGCTCGGCTTCGGCCTCCATCCGCTGCAGGGTCTCCAGATCGGCGGACAGCGCCCGCGCTTGGGATTCGCGCCCGGCATCCCGCGCCCGAGCGATCTCGTCCTTCAGCCCTTCCTGGGTGATCGAGATCTCCAAGAGCTTCTGCTCGTGCATCTGGACCGAGCAATCTCGTCCTCCGAGGGACACGCACCACGATCCGTTTCCCAGCAACTGGATCTCGTGGTGCCGGGTGGTCTCCACGTTCAGCTCGAGAAGGACGTTCTTGTTGTCTCCGGGTCCGGTCGCTTTGACCTCCGACAACACTTCGAGCAACAGCTCTCGGGCCCGCTCTCCCGCGGCTTCCCGCCCCGCCCCGTCGTCCTGCGCTGGCGCCGGAACGATCCGTTGACCTTTACCCCCGCCACTGCCCACGGCTTTGATCCGAATTCGCCGACTCGGATGGGCTTCGAGGAGCGACACGACTTCCCGGGCACACTGAAGCGAAAGCTCGTCCAAAGTGAACAAGTCGACCCCGGCCTCGTGGGACGCTCCGATGGCTCGGTCCACCGCGGCATCGAAATCCTTCGGCCATTCGCTCGGATCGAGCCCGGCCTGACGCGCTCCCTCGAGCAGCGCCTCGCGCCCTGGCCATTTGGCCTTGAGCGTGCGCCGCGCCAGATCGTCGACGCCGGGGGTCACGCTCACATCGATACCGAGAGCCGTGCGCTTGGCCTCGTCCTTTTGTCCGGCGGCTCGTTGGGTTCTCGCGCAGGGCCCCACGAACACGAGTCCCGCTCCCTCGATGGTCGCCACGAATTCGGCGTCTTCAGCCATGAAACCATAGCCCGCGAAAATCGCGTTGTATCCGTGGGTCTTGGCGATGTGGACGATCTCGTCCATCCGCGAGGCTCGCTCGGTCTTGGTCGCCCCCGTGTAGTCCGGGACGCGATGGATCTGGTCGGGCGTCATCTCACGCAGTTCGGGAGCCAAGGCGTGGGGATACACGATCGAATCCTTTTCGGAGAGCAAGATGCCCAGGCGGCGAATGCCCATCTCCCGAAAGACGTCGATGGCCTCTTTGCGGACCGGTCCCCGACATACGATCAGGATCGCGAGATCTTCACAAGAGAAGCCCCGCTGCCAGGCAGACTCGCTCAGAGCCATCCTACGGTCTCGATGGACCGAAATCGGGGCTGGGACATGATTCAACATTTAGTGGAACTCCCGCTGGACGCCTTGGAAAGGTCCCGGAACGTAGTGGCGCATCATCAGTTCCAGGTGGTGGCCCAACACCGCCCGAAGCTCCTCCGGCATTACGATCTGGGAGATCGACCCCAGGCTCAAGGCTTCTCGGGGGTTCATCAACTCCCGCTCGTACCGCTCGGCGAACTGCGCCTCCTGCTGAGCGAGCCACGCCTGGGCCTCGGACTCCGACTCGGCATGCGCAGCTTCCGGATCGGCGCCTGCCTCGATCCGCGCGCGGGTTCGGCTCCGAACCCGCTCGGGAACCGACGCCCGCAGCGCGCGCAGTTCCTTCTTGAAGACGAACTCCTTGCCCGCCGGCCCCATCACCGCCACCCGAGTGGTCGGCAGCGCCAGCACCAAGTCGGCGCCGGTGGAGTAGTTGTTGAACGATGCGTAGGCCCCGCCGTAGGCGTTTCGGACCAGCAGCAGGATCCGAGGCGTACGCACGTCGATGATCGCATCCAGCATGGCCCGCCCGGCGTGCACGATGCCGAGCCGCTCCTGCTCGGTGCCCGGGCGGAAGCCGGTCGTGTCTTCCATGAAGATCAGCGGGATGTTGTAGAGGTTGCAAAAGCGGATGAAGCGCGCGTTCTTCAGTGCGGCCCCCACGTCGATCTGACCGGAGTCGTATGCGCTGTTGTTGGCGACGAAGCCCACCACGTGGCCGCCGATTCGACCGAAACAGGTGACCGTGTTCGGGGCCCTCCCGGGCTGAAGCTCGAAGATGTCCCCGTGGTCCACCATCTGCTGAATCATGATGTGGATGTCGAAGGGCGTGTTGAAGCCGGCGGGCTGACCGAAGGTCGTCCTCAGCAAAGTGTCGATCTCGGGCGTGGCCCGGTCGATCGGATCTCGGGTGGACCGAAAGGGCGCGCTCTCCGAATTGTGGTTGGGAAGGTACGACAGCAGCCGCCGCGCCGTCCGCAGGGCCGAAACTTCGTCGGGCACGGTCAGATCCGCCACCCCCGAAGCACCGTGGACCCCGGGTCCACCCAGCTCGTCGGGTGTGACCTGCTCACCGAGAACCGACTGCACCACCTGGGGCCCCGTCAGGCCGAAAAAGGTGTTCTCGGGCTGAATGACGAAACTGCCCTGTCGCGGCAGGTAGGAGCCCCCACCGGCGTTGAAGCCGAACATGCACATGATCGAAGGCACCACGCCGCTGATCTTGCGCAGGGCAGTGAATGCGTCGGCGTAGCCGTCCAGTCCGCCCACCCCCGCCGGCACGAAGGCGCCGGCGCTGTCGTTCATGCCGATGAGGGGCATGCCGCGCTCACCGGCCATGCGAAAATGGCGGGCGAGCTTCCGTCCGTTCGTCGCGTCCATCGAGCCGGCCCGGACCGTGAAGTCGTGGCCGTATACCGCCACGTCCCGGCCACCGATGCGGATCACCGCGGTCACGAGCGATGCACCGTCCAGGTTCGGACCCCAGTTTTGAAACAAGACCGTGGGAGGCTCCGACGTCAGTACCCCGATCCGCTCCCAGACCGTCATTCGGCCCTTGGCGTGCTGCCGGATCACCTGCTCGATGCCGCCCGCCTCCCGCGGTCGAGCCCGCAGGCGGTGGCCCTCGGACAGCGTCTGTTCGTACGCCTGGACCGTTCGGCTCATCTCGGCCGGGGGAGGCGGCGCCGGCTCCGCCAGGGGATTGTCGAGGCGCGGGCGTTCGAGAGCGACGGGCCCATCCGATGCGTTTGAATCAGCCATTTAGCAAAAACCCCAATCCGCCCGAGTGTAGCCCGGGGGAAGCGCGCGATCCATGGATTCGATCGCCGACCGCCTCCATCGGGTTCGCGCCGGGCCCGGCCTGCTCTATGCTGCGGGCGACGTGCAACCGGGCTCGGTCCTCGACGAACGGTTTCGCATCGCGCGCTTCGTGGCGTCGGGAGGGATGGGGGCGGTCTACCAGGCCCAAGACCTTCGAAGCGGCCGGCCCGTGGCCATCAAACGCTTCGCTGCAGCGCGCGCCTTTTTCTCGGACCGCTTCGCCCGCGAGAGTCAGGTGCTGCAAGAGCTCCGGCACCCCGGCATCGTCTCTTTCGTCAGCCAAGGCCTCGCACCGGACGGCGGCCCGTACATCGCGATGGAGTGGGTCGAAGGCCGAACTCTGCGAGAGGTGCTTCGAGCTCGGCGTCTGACCATCGAAGAGGCCATGGTGTTGTGCCGGCGGGTCGCCGAGGCCCTGGACGAAACCCACCGGCGCGGTCTGCTGCACCTGGATCTGAAGCCGGGCAACCTGATGCTGCTGGGGCAAGATCCCTTGCAGGTGAAGGTTTTGGACTTCGGTCTGGCGACCCTGGCTCACGAGACCGGGCAGGGCGACAAGGTCCAGGGCACACCCGGCTACATGAGTCCGGAGCAAGCGCGAAAGGAGTCCTTGGACGGGGCCACCGACGTGTTCGGCCTGGGCTGCGTCCTGTACGAAGCCCTGACTCAGGTGCCGGCCTTCGATGGACCGGACAACTCGGCCATCTTGACCAAGATCGTGGCGGCGGAGCCCGAGCCGCTGTCGCGCTTTCGACCTCGCACCCCTCCCCGCCTGGCAGATCTGGTGAGCCAAATGCTCGCAAAGAAACCTGGGGACCGGCCGAGCCTCGACCAGATCCTCGCCGCGCTCGACCGGGTCGATCCAGCCCCGATCCAGGCGGAGGAACCGCGATCCGAGGGCATCACCCTGGAAGAGCAGCGGATAACGGCGGTGCTGGTGGCCCGAGACCCGGGCGGGCACCAGGCCCGGACTCGGTTGCATTTTTCGAACCTGGCGCAACTCGGTTTTCACATTCAGATTCTTTTGGACGGAACCATCGTGGGGGTTCTCGAGACTTGGGCGAATCCGCTAGAGGCCGCAGTCGCCGCGGTGCGGGCGGGAATGCGCGTGGCAAGTCTATTGCCAGATGCACGGATCACGGTCGGGCTCGGTCAGGTCCGGCGCGGCGCGACGGCGCCCGAGGGCCGAGCCTTGGACGATGCGTTTCGTCGCCTGGACGAGACTCCGGCCGGCGCCATTTCGGTCGACGAGTCCGTGGCGCTGCTGTCCTCGGAACGATTCGAAATCGGCTCCCGGGGCTCTTTGTGGGTGCTGGAGGGCGATCGCACCCCGATCGAGGAGCCCCGCCCGCTCCTGGGACGGGTGACGCCCCTGCTGGGAAGAGACAAAGAGATCATGGCGCTGAAGGAAGGCTTTCTCGAAAGCCTTCGGGAGCGCCGGGCCCGGTTTCAGCTGATCGTCGGAGAGCCCGGGTCCGGCAAGTCCCGGCTGTTGCGTCACGGCCTGGGCGAGCCCCAGCGGCGGGGCGCGATCATGCTCCGGGCCCGGGGCGAGCAAGAGCGATTTCAGACCATGGGGGTATGGAAGCGACTGTTGCGAAACGGCCTGGAGCTCGCGGCCCAGTCGCCTTCCGAGCGGATCCAGGAGCGCCTGGCCACCCTGCCCGCGTCGGCCCGCCGCCCGCTGTGGACCCTGCTCCAAGATGGCCGCAGCGAGGCGGACGATCCGTCGGCTCGAGCCGCAGAGGTCCGGACGGCCCTCGGGACCTGGCTCGAAGGCCTGACCGACGAGCAGCCGGTGGCCGTGTTCATCGACGACATGCAGCACCTGGATGCCGCGTCCCGGGACACCCTGCGCGGACTGCTCCAGCGCTTGGCGGAACGACCCTTGTGGGTCGTCGGTGCGGTGAGTCCAGACGGTCTGCTGCCCCTTTCGACCCTGGATCCCCAGGTCCTTCGGCTCGGGCCCATCTCGGACACCGCTTCCGAAGAGCTCGTGAATCTGGCTTTGGGCCCCACCTGCGACGCCCCCTCTCGCCGGCGGATCGTGGAGCAGGCCCAAGGCAATCCGTTCTTGCTCGAGGAGTTGGTCCGTGCCGCGGCCCGGGGCGAAAGCGACGAAGTGCCGACGAGCGTGCTCGGTCTGGTCCAGGCCCGATTGACCAACGCCGATGCATCGACGCGCCGGGTGCTTCGAGCGGCCAGCGTCTTCGGTCGGACGTTCGAGGCGGAGGGGGTGCGAGCGGTACTCGACGAACCCCTCGAAGCCGTGACGCCCCACCTGCAGGCGGCAGTGGAGGCCGAGTTCATCCGGGCGCGAACATCGGACGAGGCGCCGAGTGCCGTTTTCTCGTTTCGACACCAGCTGCTGCGCGAAGCCGCCTACCGCTCCCTGCCCGCCGAGGAGCGGCGCTCGGGCCATGAGCGGGCAGCAGTCTGGCTGGAAACGGAGCGCGATCCAGCTCCGGAAAGGATGGCCCGCCATTGGGAGCAGGCTGGACAGCCGGCGCGAGCGGTTCCCTACTACCGGCGGGCCGCCGAAGCCGCGCTCGAAGCGAACGACCTGGATGGGGCCCTTCAGCTGGCGGGCCGCGGTCTGGCCCGAGGCGCGAAGGGACGGGACATGGGCGCCCTCGAGCTCGTTCAGGCCGAGGTACGCAGCCTTCGCGGCGACCTGGGTTCGGCCGTCCAGGGTGCGCAATCGGCGTCCCAGCTGCTGGAGCCCCTGGAGCCCGGCTGGTACCGAGCCCTGAGCGTCAAGGCGTCTTGCGGTGGGACCCTCGGATTTCCGTCTTTCGTCCGGGAGGTGCAGCACGCCCTGGACAAGCACCCAGGCCCCACCACGTGGCGGCGGGTGGCCACCTTCGTGGAGGTGGGTGTGGCGTTCCTGCGCATGGGTAACGCCGCGGAAGCGACGCCGGTCTTGGCCTCGCTGGCACGGCTCGAAACCGAGCTGGGCACGTCGGATCCGCGAGCCGAGGCCTGGTTCGAGAGCGGGCGCGCGGCCTGGGCCACCGCCGAGGGGGACGTCTCGAAAGCCCTGGAGCACCGCAACGCGGCCGCTCGGGCCTTTCGGCGGGCCGGAGATGTGCGGCGGGCCTGTCTCGCCTTGGGTGAAGCGGGATACGCCCGGCTGACGGTGGGCGATATGGCGGGAGCGCGTCAGCTGATCGAGACAGCCCACGGCGAGGCGAGACAGGTGGGCCTGCCTCACACCGAGGCCTTGCTCTGCTGTCTATGGGGCGCGGTGCTCGGGCGGGTCGGCGACTGGGACCAAGCCCTGGACATCCTCCAGCGTGCCGCTCGCTCGTGCAGCGCGCTCCAAGACTCCCGGGGGGAAGGGATGGCACGGACGTACCTGGCGTCGACGCTGCGGCGCCTCGGACGAACGCGGGAAGGGCTGGACGAGATCCGCAAGGCCCTGACGCTCCTGCAGGAGTTTCCGCCGGATCTGGCCTACGCCTCCGCCCTTTTGGCGCGGCTTCAGCTCGACTTGGGCGAGGTGGAGGCGGCCGCATCCGCCATCTTGGAGGCGCAGTCCTACCTGCCGGGATGCGACCCGATGTGGGTCGGGGAGATGCTGGTGCGGCTGGTCCACGCCCAGGTCCTGCAGGCGCAGGGAGACAGCGAAGGCGCGCACGAAGCGCTTTCGGAGGCCCGACGGAAGCTCCTGCAACGGGCCCAATCCCTCCGGGACCCGGCCTTGCGCACCGGCTTCCTGCTGAAGGTTCCCGAACATGCAAAAATTTTGTCGATGGCTCGCAAGGAGTTGCGCGGCAGGGGGGACAAAGCCGCGGAAGAGGCGGGCCGAACAACCGACGCCTGAAGGGAGCGCTCGAGGGTCCCGCCCACACTTCGATCTCGCGAGGCCGCGAACTTTGGCGCCCTCGAACCGTGGAACGCATTCGCGGAAGTCGACGGTCCCGTGCTCCGACGCACCGTCCGCGGCTTGGGCTCACAGCTCGGTCAGCGCATCTTCGGCCACCCGCCGCTCCGCGTCCGGCAGCGCGCCCGAAGCGATGGCGGCTTCGAGCTCCCTTCGAGCCTCTGCCCGCATCCCGTTGCGTTTGTACTCCATGCCGAGCCACAGGCGGGCGTAAGCCCCGTCCGGGTCGGGCAAGGATGCGCAGGCCCGAAGCTGTTCGCACAGAACGTCCCGGGCCTTTTCAGCCTCGGCGCCCTTGTTCGAATCCATCAACGCATCGGCCAACAGCGCCTGGGCCTGGGCCCCGACCAAACCGGCATCCGCGGCGGCTTTGCGCAGCTCGAACATGCCTTGCTGCGGCTTGCCCAGCCGGAGCAACACCAACCCCATGGACGTGCGGGCCATGGCAGCCCACGGCGAGACCTTGGTGCGCGCCACCTGACGCAGTCGCTCCAGGGCCTGATCGCCCTGGCCGCCGAACAGCAGGGCCAAAGCCGCCTGATAACCGGCCTGCGCGCCCCCGGAGGTCTCGGGGGCGGCCTCGAGCCACTCGAGCCTCGCCTGGGTCGCCAAGTCCCAGCGCCCCTCGGCCAAGGCGGCCTCCACCCGTGCCGCGAACGCATCGCTGGGGTCCATGCTGCCGGCGTAGCAGGCGCGCGGTCCGGCCGGAATGCCCCTGGGCTGCCCGCGAAGCCCCAGGGCGGTCGGAAAGCCTTCCCCGCCCCGGACCCGGACCGGTCGGACTGGCCGCTGGACCGGATCCCTGCCGGGTTTCGACCCCGCGACGGAGGCGCCGCCTGCAAGCGCGCAGCTGCGCGGACGGCGGGTCGGCGCGGCCGGTTTTCGGGAGTTGCCGCCGCCCGCCAGGAACCGTGGCCCGTTCTAGGGAGTCGCCGCCCGTCTAGGGAGCCGCCGCCCGTTCTAGGGAGTCGCCGCCCGTTCTCGGGAGTCGCCGCCCGTTCTAGGGAGTCGCCGCCCGTCTAGGGAGCCGCCGCCCGTCTAGGGAGCCGCCGCCCGTCGAGGCACCAGACGGTATAGAACCAGGTCGCGCAACATGTCGGCGCCGGACGCGTCGGCGACGACCACGGCCCCCAGTTCCGATGCCAGCCGGCGCTCGGAGGCGGACAAGCCCGTGTCGAGCATCCAGACCGGCAAGCTCTCCAAATCGGGATGGTTTCGGCACAGGCGCATCACCGACAGGCCGTCCCGCCCCGGAAGATGGGAAGCCAACACCAGGCCATCGATCGGACTCTTCCGCACGGCCTCCCAGGCAGCATGTCCGTCGTCCACGGCCAGCACGTCCAGGCCCGCATCGTCCATGGCCGGAACCAGGACATGGGTCCGGGCTCCGGCCAACAGCACCTGCGCTCGCGGCTGACCGCCGGCCCGGGGCTCGGCCCGTTGGGTGAGGTCGGTCAGGTAGCTCTTGAGGGCGTCCACCAGCGTGATCGGGAACCGGGCCGCCAAGGGCTCCAGGTATCGGTGCGGGTTTCGGTGAATTCGATCGGCCGAGGCCGCCCGCGTGAATGCTTCGACCAAGCGGAGGAGTTCGGCCCGCCGGCGCTCGGAGCCCTCCGACTCGGCGGGCACGGCATCCGTTTTCGGCTCGAGCTGGGCCAAGAGAACGCCGACCGGCGGCGGAACCAGAGCCTGGAAGGCCTCGCCGTGGGTCGGCAATCGGGTGCGCTCTGCCAGCCCCTTGGCGGCGGCCGCCATCACCAGCATTTCGATCTCGTCCACGCCCCAGCCCAGGCGTCGGGCCACCGCCGCCACCACCCAGGCCGGGTCGGTCAAAAAACGTAGCCCGTCCGCCTCGTCCCGGACCGCCACGCCCACTGCCGCCCGAGCCAAGCAGGCGTACGCCCGGGCTACCGCGAGCCGGTCCGTGTCGTCCGGCCCGCCGGCGGGCCCGCCGGCCCGAAGGCCCTCTTCGGTCCCCGGAAGCTCTCGCAACCCCGCCCGAAGGGCAGCCAGGCTTTCGAAACGCGCCCGCGGGTCTTCCTCGATCATGCGCCGGATCGCAGCGGCCAGGCCCGGTTCCAAGTCCAGCTCATTGACGTCCGGAGGCTCGGCCTGGGAGCCGGCCGGCCGATGCAGGCCTGCCGCCAGACGGCGAGCGAACATGCCGAGCTGATGCTGGTCGGAGACCTCGGTCCACCTTCCGGACTGACGGAACTCCGGAGGCGCCCAGGGATCGTCCGCCGACCACAGCGGGTGGGGCACCCGGTGATGGGGGACCACCGTGGACCAGGATGCGAACTCGGCCTCGCCGTCGCGGATGCGGACCTGGGCAGGCTCGATGCGGCCGTACAACAGGCCCGCCTCATGGAGCGCCGAAAGCCCTTCGGCCAAACCATCGAGCACGCGGACCAGGTCGAGCGGACGGCCCTCGGCGAGGTGCTCGGGCAGTGTGAGCCCCGGGCGCCGCTCGTAGACGATGAAATAGCAGCCCCCACCTCGACCGGCGTCGAGCAAGGTCGGAAAGCGTCGCGAGACGATGCGGGTGGCGTAGCGAGCCTCTCGCTTGAATAGCCGAACCCGGGTCTCCGCGTCGACCCGGGCATCGGGCACGTCGGGGTCGTACACCTTCACGAGGATGCGGCGACCCAGATTGGGGTCGACCGCCAGCCGCACCTGCACCGGCCCCTCGGTGGAGAGCACCGCGCCGAGGCGGTAGCGGGCGATCTGCTTCAGCTCCGAAGCAGCCCCGGCTCGCTGGAGCGAAACGGGCTGCCCTTCGAGAGACCGGTCCAGGTCGGGCGTGCCAGCCCGGACCGGATCGAGGGTGCCGTCGTCCTCCCCAAAGTCGGTGTTCCGCAAGGTGTCTTGCTCCCAGGCCGCGTGGTAGTCCGCCTCTCGAACCTGCGACTCCGCCGCCTGTCGGCCGGCCTCATCCAGCCCGCCATCGGGGCCGCGGGGATTTGCGTTCCGGCGAGGGCCGTCCACCGCGTCCAAGAGCAGGTCGCTCGTCTGGGGCACCGACGGACTGCTCGACACCGGATCGGCCCCGACTCGAGGCGCGGTTGCGGGCCGCGCCGCTTCCATCATCTTGCGCAACCCCTCGGCCTCTTCCGCGAACAACCGGTCCATGCGGGCCGACAAGTCGGCCTGCTCGCTCGGCTCCCCCAGTTCGGCCAGCGCGGTGCGGACCAACTCGATGCCCGCCCCGGCCCCTCCGGCGGGCCGCGCTTCGGGTCGGGGGACCAGCACCGCCTGCAGCCAGTCCACCACCTCCGGCGGCACACCGAGCTGCCGGGGTCGGAGCGGAGCCAGATCGCCTTGCTGCAGGGCGCGTCGGGTGGCTGCCGCGTCGGCGCGACGGAATGCGGGGCGGCCCGAAAGGGCTTCGTACAGGAGCGCGCAAGCCGAAAAGATGTCGCTGGCCGGTCCCGCAGGACGCCCGTTGAGTACCTCGGGAGCGACATGGGGCACGCGACCGGCCGACATCGGCAGGCGCTGCCGCGCGCGACCGCTCCCAAAGCCGAGCAAACGGACCTGCCCGCCATAGGTGATCACCACGTTCTTGGGACCCAGGCGGCCGTGGACGTGGGGCCGAGGCTCGGCTTGGTGTGCAGCGGCCAGTCCCTGCAGGACCTCCAAGAATACGCCGAGCACCTGGCCCACCGACACGGGCTCATCTTCGAGCCGAGCCTTCTTGATCACGGCGAACCACGGCTGACCTCCGACGAACTCCTGCGCCAAGAAGGCGTGCCCGCCGGAGCGCCCCACGTCCCAGATCGGAACCAGACGGGGATGCCGCAGCGCGGGAGCGTCCGAGGCCTCGTGAAAGAGGTCCCGACTGAACCCCAGGTCGTCGGACCACCGCCGATCGAACAGCTCGAGGGCGGCGAAGCCCGGTCCGTCGTCCCGCCAGGACAGAAAAACCTCGCCGGACTCCCCCCGGCTCAGCCGTGCCGCCAGAAGATAGGGTCCCAATCTGCGCACGGTTTCCCCGGTGTCTTAGCCTCAACCGGCTCGCCGTCGCAAACCTGGGTGACCTCCCGGCCTGGACCGGCTCGCTTTGGATCCCGAGCGCTCGGAGCGTGCGCGGATTGCGCCGATTCGGCACGGCCCGGGCGAAGTTGCGGGCGGCGTGTTCGCCGCTTTCCGGGGCGTCGAAGCGGCTGGTACGCTCCGGGCGTGAGCAAGGTGGACCACGGTCCTCGGCCCGCAGGCCCACCGACGGCGCCGAGCCGAGATCGGTCCGCGAATCCCTTTCAAAAGGTGTCCGAGCGCGAATCTCGCAAGGCTCGCCCTCCCGGGCAGGTCCGGGATCTGTCCACGGTGGAGGACGAAGACGCCGAGCAGCGGGTGGCGTTCGAGCGCATTCGCGCCGCCGAGCTGGACGAAGAGGCGAGACGGCATTTCTCGGTCGACAACGAGGCCTTGGAAGCTCGCCCGGACCTAGACGAGGAGGATCCCGATGCCCGGATCCAGGCGGTCGACCCGGACGAGGAACGGTCCTCTCGAAACCCGGAAGAAGGCGAGGAAGACGACGAACCTTCTTCGGAATCCGACCTGGAAGAAGCCGAGTCCGAAACCACGGAGGGTGGCAACGACGACGGCTTCGGCCCGGGGCCGGCGTCGAGGGGGTTTGCCACCGAGCGGTTGGGCGACCCGAACCTCGTTCACCCGGACGAGATCCGCCGGGTGCTGGGCCCTGCCGTGCGCTTCGCCCAGCACGCGATGATCCTGACCGAACGAAGGATGCAGCAAGGGGCGAGTCGCGACGAGGCCTTGGCGTTCATGATGGGCCTGTACGTCGGGCTCAGCGACCGCGAGTACGCGCGGCGGGCGCTCCGCGATTTCGGACCCGCCACGGGCATCGTCGACATCTATCCCTTGGAGCTGGTGGACCAGCTGCTGAGCCACGTGCCTTCGTTCTTTCGAAAAGTCCGACGGGGCCCCGTGTTCGAAGGGCCGTACCCGAGCGACTTGGTCGCGAACGTGCCGGTGGGGCTCCGGGTCCCCGATGGCGTCCGAATCCGCGGTTTCGCCCTGAAGGGCGGACCCCGGCCCGGGTACGCATTCGAGCCGGCCGAGCCCGGCTACCGCTTGGTGATCCAATCCGAAGGCACCTTCGAAATCATGGTCTCGGCCATCACCCGAGACGGCTGGTTGCAGGTCGACTCGTGGAGCTGTCGGGTGGCCGACAATCCCGACGATCCCGAACGAGAGGCGAACACGAGCGCCCGATATCGCCGGCTGTGGGGCCAAGAAGAACCGAGCGCCGACGAAAGCCGTCGAAACCGCAAACGGACCGAGGACCTGACCATTCACTTTCCGCGTCGGGTCTGATCAACGACAGCGAAACGCAGCCAGGCTTCGAAACCGACCGGACTCCGACCCGATCCACCGCACGGTCCATTCGCCGTTGCTCCTTTCGAGCGACGCAATGTGTAGAATCGATCCACACGAACCGAGGGTGCCGGACCAGCGTCCGAGCTCTACACCGCGCCGGTCCACGCGAACATCGACCCCGACTTCCCGATCTCCGACCACCGGATCGAAGTCATGGTAGAAGACGTACAGGTCATAGATGGTCTCTTTGGGGGACTGCAGATTCACCAGCTCGGGAAAGCGACCGCTGGTGGAGTCTCGATCCAAAAACGGGTCGTCGGATCGAGCTCCTGCCAGGCCCCAATCGGGATTCTTCTGAAGAAAGTAGCAATCGTCGCCCACGGCGAACGGTTCGGCCGCCGACCGGACCCAGTGCAGGTCCAGGTCGGCGAAGTCGTCGTCCCAGACCACGCGGGCACTCAGCTGCACGTCCTGGGCCTCGGGGGGCGTGACCCGGGCGCGGAGTTCGACGGTCTCCGACTGTCCATCCGTGGTCTGAAGGTCCACCGAGCGCACGACGTCGCCCGGTAGGCCCTCGGCCCGCACCGTCACCTCGACGGGGATGCCGTCGGGGTCGGGGTCGCCGGGGCGGAGCCGAAACGGCGCCGGGGCATCGATCGGAAGCAGTCGCGCTCCCCCGCCGTCCGTGCGACACCGCACGACCCGAGCGGACTGCCGGCCCCGCGAAACCGATCCCAAGTCCACGCGGTCCGGGCAGTCGAGCACGCCGGCGGCTCGGACTTCGCCCCGCACCGGCACGTCGATCTGCCGGCCCGCGCCGAAGCGAAAGATCAGTCGGTCTGCGAAGTCGCCGGAACGGGCGGGGCTCCACCGAAGCTGAACCGCCAGTTCGGTGCCGGGGCCCAGCCTTCCCGCGTCCGGCTCGATCAGCCTGGGTTCGAGGACCGCGAACGCATCCGACGGAACGTCCACCGCGGTGAGCCGGGCGGTCCGGTCGGCGTCATTGCGAACCCAAAGCTCCGTCTCGAGCCGCTCCCCCACGAAGATCTCACCGAACCGGAGCTCGCTCGGGCGGATCGACAGCCGGTCGACCGACACCGTGGGCGTCCGGGCCCGGATTTCGAGTTCCGTTCGACCGAGCGTGCTCTGCAAGACCAGGGTCGTGTCGTGCACCCCCGCCACCACCGGCGCGTAGCGGACCTCGATCGGCACGCTGCGCCCCGAGGCCAAGACCAGGCCGGTCAGAGACGCCCCGCCCTCCGCGGGCAATGCCCGCAGAAAGCGGGTGGGCGGCTCGAAGGTGGCCGAGGTGATCCGCAGGGTTCCGATGCCGCCGTAGACGAGGGCTGCGCGGGCTTCGGACCGCTGCCCCAATTCACGCACGCCGAAGTCGACGTCCTGGGGGGCGAACCTCAGGGAGGCCCCCTCGGTACCGAGCCCCCCGGACTCCCCGCATCCTCCAACGCCCGCACACATCAGGAGCACGGCCGCGCCCCGGCTTCGCCGCGCCGGAGACCGCCGTCGGAGCGCTCGCCACGGCGTCGAGTTCCCGCGGAACCGCCGTCGGAGCGCTCGCCACGGCGTCGAGCCCCCGCGGAACCGCCGTCGGAGCGCTCGCCACGGCGTCGAGCCCCCGCGGGGCCGCCCCTCGGCCCCCGCGACCCTCGTTCGCCCCCGATTCACGGCCCCATGTTGCCAGCGGCCGCCCACGGGGAACAGCTCCCGAAACCCACCGACCGGAAGGCGTGGGGGGTGACGATCACGTGGTCGACCACCGGAATGCCCAAAAGCTGGCCCGCATCCACCAGCCGTTCGGTCAG
>DAPKRQ010000287.1:0-7461 GCA_031800475.1 Myxococcales bacterium LLY-WYZ-16_1 | reverse complement strand
TGGGCGAGCTTCGCGGGGTGTACATCATGGGCCAGGCCGCCACGCTCAACGGGCGGATCGGTGCTGTGATGATCTCCAAGGTGGTTCAAGACGAGCATTCGCTGAATTCATATCTTCTGAAGAACGCATTTTCGGCGAGCGACGTATCTGAACACCTGTCGTGGGGTAGCGTCCTCGACAATCAAAAGGCGCTGACGGTGCGAAGCGCCTTTTTGCAGAACCGAAACTACATGAGCGTTTTCTACCGAGAGGGCTACACGGTGTTGGAGATGGAGGCAGGTCCCTATCTGTCGGCGATCTACGAGCTGGTGGATCCGCGCCGGCATCCGCGTGACGAGATCGTTTCGATATCGGAGCGCGCGCCCTTCGAGGTCGGCATCCTGCACTACGCCTCGGACACGCCCTACAGCCGCCGGCAGGAATTGCTGTCCAAGTCCCTCGGCTACTTCGGGATGGACTCGACCTACGCGTGCGCGGTGGCCATCGCCCGCCGGATTCTGGAGCGCGAGGTCGCCCTCAGGCCGGCGTGACGTGCGGACGCAGCTCGGCGGCGGCGTGCGGGGCCGATGCGGACGGAAACGGACCGAGCGCGATGGCCCCCGCTCCGTCCGAGGGCAGGCGAGAGGCGAGGACCCGGTGTACGACGCCGCGGCGGATCTTGCCGGTGGGGGTGAGTGTACCCTCTTCGATGGACCAGGGCTCGAAGCGGGCCGCCACCCACTGGATTCGCTCGTGCGGAAGCAGGCGTCCGTTCAGCTGGCGTCGATGGGCGTCGAGGATCTTCCACAGCCCCGCCCGGGGCGCCTCGGGGGAAATGACGACCACGGCAGTCGGTTGAGATCGCCCTTCGCCGATCACGCATGCCGATGCCACTTCGGGCCAAGTTCTGATCGCGTTTTCGAGGCGAATGGGGTCCACCCACTTTCCTTTGAGTGTCTTGAACGGATCACGCAAGCGACCCTCCACCGTCAGGTGCCCGGCCGGGTCGATGCGACCCGCGTCGCCGGTACGCAGGAATCCGGCATCGTCGAATGCCTGGGCCGTGCTGGTCGGGTCGTCGTGGTAGCCCAGGAAGTTGCATGGGCTTCGGACGCGGATTTCGCCTTCCACGATGCGGCATTCGACGCCGGGCAGCGGGGGGCCTACCGTGCCTGGGACGACCGAGTCGGGATGGCTCAGGTGGGAGTGAGCGAAGTTTTCCGTCATTCCGTAGCCCTGGAGCAGCTCGATCCCCCGGTCTCGAAGCCCCGAGAACAGGCTCGGTGGCAGGGGAGCGCCGCCGACCACCACGGTTCGGACCCGATCCAGGCCTGCGGCGGCGGGGCCCGACCGGTCGACCTCGGGCCCCAGGCGCTGCAGGATCCGCGGCACCGCCTGAAACCGGGTGGGTCGAACGCGGAGGAGGCTTTCTCGCAGGTCTCCGCGGGCCAAGTGCAGGGGGCAGCCAGCCGCCAGCGAGCCCCCCAGGACGAGCCACCGTTCGAACACATGAGCGAACGACATGTGCGAGAACATCCGGTCCTGCTCGTTCACACCGAGCCGAAGCGCTCCGTCTCGGGCTGCGCGAACCAGGTGGCTCGCGGGATGCCGGGCACCCTTCGGTCGTCCCGTGCTTCCCGAGGTGAACACCACCGTCTCCACCTCTGCCGGCAGGGACCGTCGTCTCGACGCTGCGCTCGAGTCTTCGAGTCGGTCTTCGCCCCAAACGAATGTAGGCCTTCCCGTGGAAAGAACGGTGTCATACTGCATTTCGCTTTGAACGAAGGCAAGTTCCACGTCGCAATGCTCGAGGATGTGGGTGGCGTCTTCGACATGGATCTTGGGCAGGATCGGGACTGAAACGCAGCCCGCTGCGGCGGTGGCCAGATCGGTTACGATCCATTCGACGCTGTTTTCGCCCCAGATGGCCACCCGTCCGCCGGGCCTCACTCGGCTTTCGATGTACCGGGCCGTCCGTTGGACCCGTTCGGCCACCTGGCCAAAGGTCCACGACCGCCCCGAGGCCTCGACCAGCCAGGTCCTTGCCCGTCGTTGTGGGCGACGAAGGAGATCCAACCGGGAGCCTTGCCCACTTGCAGGGGGTCGGGTCGGGGGCCGAAGCGTGCTCATGGCAAGGGCAACCGCTCATCTCGGTGCAGGCGAACCACGGTGCGAATGTCTTCTTCCATCGGCCGATCTGCGGTGTTCGGTGCCACGTGCTCCCGGATGTGGCCCACCAGTTGGGACAGCCGGGGCGACAGCCGGTCATTGCCCCGCAGGTCGACGGCTTGCGCCAGGGCCAGCTGGTGGATTGCCGCCACGTTCTCCGTCAGGTCCAGGACCCGGACTGCATCCCGGGCGGCGATGGTGCCCATCGAGACCTTGTCTTGGTTGTGGCACTCGGTGCTGCGACTGAAGACGCTGGCGGGCATGCAGGCCTTGAGCGCTTCGGCGGTCAGGGCCGATGCCGTGATCTGCATGGCCTTGAAGCCGTGGTGGGCCGGCCCGGCTGTCGGATGCACCAGGTTCGCCGGAAGCCCGTGGCTCGTCTCCGGGTGGCAGATCAGGGACAGCTGCCGATCCAACAGGTCTGCCACGTTCGCCACCTGCGTCTTCAGGCTGTCCATCACGTAGGCGATGTGACCCCCGTAGAAGTTGCCGCCGTGCAGGATCGCCGCGTCGTCCACGTCGACCAAGGGGTTGTCGTTCGCTCCGTTCAGCTCGGTTTCGACCACCTGAATCCAGTGGGGCATGGCGTCCAGGGCGACTCCGAGAACGTGGGGTGCGCAGCGAAGCGAATAGCGGTCCTGCACCCGGGCCGGGATGTGGTGCGGGGGCCCTTCGAGTTGCAGGGCCTCCGCGATCCATTGGGCGCACCGGCGCTGGCCGGGGTGGGGTTTTTTGCGGAAGATCCGGTCGTCGAAGTGGGCAGGATTTCCTTGCGTCACTTCCACGGCCAGGGCCGTCAGGGCTGCACTCCACCGGATCAGGCGCTCGGTCCGATCGAGGGCCAGGCACGCGATGCCGGTCATGGCGCTGGTCCCGTTCATGATCGCCAGGCTTTCTTTCGGTTCGAGCTGTAGCGGGGTCATGCCGGCGGCGCGCAGGGCCGGACCAGCTTCGACCCAGCCGCCGTCGCCCCACACTTGGCGGTCGCCCTGGAGGACCGCCGCCACGTACGACAGGGGTGTCAGGTCTCCGCTCGCGCCGACCGAGCCCTCCTCGGGGATGCGCGGCGCGAGCCGGTGCCCGAGCAGCTCCACCAGCCTCTGCAGCACCACCGGACGGACCCCGGAGTGCCCCCCTGCCAAGGATGCGATCCGGCAGGCTACCACCGCCAGGGAAGTTTCGGGGTCCAGGTCGGCGCCGGTACCGCAGCCGTGAAAGCGCACCAGGTTTCGGGCCAGGTCGTGGGCCCGCTCCCGCTCCACCCGCTGTTGGCACGACTCGCCGAAGCCCGTGGTCACCCCGTAGACCGTGTCTCCCGCGTCGAGCTTCGTTCGAACGACGGCCAAAGAACGCTCGAGGAGAGCGCGGTATTCGGAATCGTCCCACAGTCGGGCGCGCAGCTTGCCGCGGGCCAATCCGACGATCTGAGCCACGCTCGAGGGTTGGCGACCGAACTCGACCACGAGCTCCGTGTCTTCGATTCGAGGGATGACAGCACCCATGATTCAGCCTTCCATCGCGAGTTCGGCGATCGATTCGATGTCTTCGGTCAGCTGATTGACGCGCTCTCGAAAAGCGCCGAGTTCCGAGCCCAGCTGTGCCACCGACGTGGCCTGGACCGAAAGGGCGTCGGAGATCTGCTCGGCCAGCGCGTCCAAGGATGCGAGAGACTGAGAGATCTCGTCGAATTTGGAACGCACGGCCCCCGCTCGCCGAACCATGCCCGAGACCTGTTCCTGGATCTCGACGGAGGCCTCTTCGGTTCGCACCGCCAAAGATTTCACCTCTTGGGCCACGATCGAAAAGCCCGCGCCGTGTTCGCCGGCCCGGGAGGCCTCGATGTGGGCGTTCAGGGCGAGGAGCTTCGTGTGGGCGCCGATCTGACCGATCAGCTGAGAGGTCTTGGCCACCCGATGGGAGCTTTGTGACAGCTGGTCCATGTCGCTGGTCGAGACTTCGAGGACGCGCTGCATCTGTTTGACCTGCTCGGTGCTCTGTCGAGTGGCCTGCCCGAGCGAATCGCTCATCTCTTCGTGGGCCTCGCGCATGCTGTCTACGGCTTGCTCGAAGCCCGTGCCCAGCTCCGAAGACAGGGCCAGCGCAGACATGGCGGATTCGGAGATGCGCTCCATGGCATCGGGGCCGCCCTCGTTTCCTTCGACGACGGACAGTTTGGGTGCATCGCTCATGACGCGGCCTCCTGGGGTGGAAGGTGCAGCTCCGTGGCCCAACCCAAGGCCGGGAGCAATCCCATGGTCAGGGTTCGAAAAGTATCCCACCGGGGTGGGCTGTGCCAGATGGCTGGTTCGGGCAGCCGCGGGTGGGAAAGGGCCGTCGCGATCTCCTCTGGCTCGATCCGGCGGGCCTCGCCGCCTGCGTCCGCCCACACGGATGACCCGACGCGCAGGTGGGAGATCAACTCGACCAGGGCGTCCAGGGTGGCGGGGCGACGAAAGTGCAATGGCTGGGGAGCCAGGTCTTCAGCCCGGATCCGGGCCGACGAATAGATCGAAGCGGCCGGGCAGACCGAGCTTTCGGGCGTGCCGGCTTCGGTCACCACCAGTGGAAATGGACTGCCGCGCCACCGCTCGCGCAGCAAGGCGTGAATCGGGTTCAAGCCGTCTCCCTCTCCTCCGGCACCGAGCACGCGTATTCCACGTGCTGGTCGTCCGGGTCGCTTCGATGGTTCGACGAAGAATTCTTCAGACGGAGGGGAGCGTCGAGCATCGTTTCCCGAGGTACGCTCACCCGAAAGCTCTCTGCACCCGGTTCGACGCGGATCCACAGGGGAATGACTTCTTCGGTCTCGGCGGGCAGCAGGCCGACCAATTCCTCCGTGACCCCCGACAGGGCGCCCATCAGTCGCCGGACCTGGACCAGGGTCAGGTCTTCGTCGGGAAGGCGAAGCGAAGGAGATAGGTGCCGGCTTCGGACGCGGGATGCCCGCAGAACGAGCTCCTCGAGCGCCACCGAAACGACCGAGGCCGGGGGCGTCGAACGGGCTTCGAGTGACCGTACGTGCTGCTCTGCTTGCTGCAGAAACGCGTCCACCGCTTCCGAAAGAGCTTCTGGACGGTCGAGAGCCGCTCGAAGCGAATCCACGGACTGCATCAAGAACACGTTCAGCCGGTGCTGCCATTGATCGGTCGAAGCGACTTCCCCCACCAGGCTTTCCGCCAGTCGGCCCGACTGTGCCAAGAGCGGCTGGGGGGCTGCTGCGAATTGGATCAGCCGGTGCAGGTCGCGCACGACCAGGGGCTCGATCCTTCGGAGGATTCCCGAAGAGAGGGCCGCGTAGGCCGACGTGGCCGAGACGTCTTCGTCGAAGACGATCGTGCGGTACGCCGAGGTCTTGTTGTATCGAGACCACTCCGCCCGGAGCTCGATCCACGCGTTGACGAGGGACTCGTACAGATCCTCCTCGTCGTCGGGCTCGGTCATGGTCTCGGCCAACTCCAGGAGGCCAGCGGCCTTTTGGAGTCCGTACATCCGGACACGGTTTTGGTCTTCCGCGTCCAGCTGAACTTCACCCAACACGGCGTCGATCAGTCCTTCGACGTCCCCCCGTTGGACCCTTTCTCTCAGGGCTTCGTGCAGAGGTGGATTCGAGGTGTCGTTCGTGTTGGGTTCCATGGCCGCTGACCTCCGGGGCTCGTGTGGCGCTCTCGCTCAGGCCTTCGCCACGAAGACCCAGTTCGACTTGGAGGGCTCGTGGCGATAAAGCTGGATCTTCACGTTGGTCGGCTTCATCCGGTAGGTGAAGGTATACTTGAACGAGTGGTCCATCGAGCCGGCCTCGACGCCCTTCTTGAACTTTCCAAAGACCAGTCGGTTGTTCGTGCAGGGGGCCACCTGAGTGAAGAAGTTCTTCCCCACGGCCTGATCCTTCGGGACGTCGGCCATTTCCGATTCCCACTTGTTGTACATCTGGATCACGCCCTCGTCGTCCACCTTGACGATGCCGTAGTCCTGCCCGTCCGCCACGGCCTCCGACAGGCTCGGGAGCTGGCCCTTCATTTCTTCGCTGATCACACTCATGGGTTCGATTCCTTTCAGTTGCGTTCTTCGACGTACGAGCAAACCTGCTCGTTCAGGCTCGCCATCGCGACCGTGAAGTCGTCGATGGTCCAGCCCTGGTTCTGCTCTTGCTGGGCGTAGAAGCTGCGGAGTTGCTCCGTCAGGCTGTCCACGACCGCGTGCATCTGCTGCAACTCGGCTTGCAGCGCCTCGATTTGACTTTCTTTGCTCATCCGTCCTCCTGGCCGATCGGGTCGGCTGACGAGGTGAATCGGATCGAAGTTTTCGAACTTCAGTCCGGGGAGCCGAATCCGGCCAAAACCCCGTTGCATTCCGAACGGGCGGGGAATGTTTCCCGAAAAGGGTCTTCCGGGAAATGGCCTCGGGCTGCAGGAATGTCCGAGAAGCGGAATTCCCGAGGGTTCGTGAAGCCCGTCCCACGCTGGGGGCGGTCTGGCGGCGAGGATGGGATGCTCCCACGTGGGGCCCCTTGGCGCGCGGGGCTCGCCGAGTCGGATCCGAGGTCGTGGAGGGGCGAAAGAAATGCTTTTCGCCGAAGCTTCGTCCAAGGCTTCAGCGGCCGATGCTGTCGGTCACGCCCTTCGCGGTCTGGTTGTACTTTTCCAAGACGCTTTTCAGAGTGTCCGCCATCTGGGCCTGTTTGGTCACCATGCGGGACAGCTTCAAGGCTTCGACGTCGATGGACGTGGACCTGCCGCTCGCGGCCCCGTTTTGAAGCCGCTCGAGCTTTTCGCTCTGAGCCAGGATCCGTTTGTCGTACTTCTTGATGATGAGCATGAACGCCAGGGCGACCTTGTCCTCCACCGTGAGCGACGGGTCGTCCAAGGCCGCCTGCATGGGGTCTGGACGTTCGAGGTACCGGTCGATCCGCCGGTGAAAAGGCAGATCATCGAACGGATCGTTCGGGTTCAACCCCCGGTCGTCCGGGGCCGAGCCGATATGTGGACCGAAGAGCAGCCGGCGCAAGACCGCCTGCATCATGCTCTTTCGGGCGCTCGGGGCGCCGGATGGACCCAGGTAGGATTCGACGGCCCGGTGGGTGGAGGGCCGGGGCACCCGCGGCTCCTCGGTGGCGAGGGCTGGCTCCCGGAGCACGAACAGAATCGCCCGCCGGGTGTCGGCCCCGAGAAGCGGGCCGCCGACTGCCCGCTCGAACGACGCCCGGGCGCGGGCGTCCAAGGATGCCACCGCTTGCACGAACTCGGCGGGAAGGCGGGATTGGGGAGGCGGGGCGAATCGGGCGGTCGGGACCGAGCGCGCGACGGGTCTCGGGAC
>DAPKRQ010000286.1:0-5620 GCA_031800475.1 Myxococcales bacterium LLY-WYZ-16_1 | reverse complement strand
CCGGCGCCCGAAACCGCACCCGAAGCGGTCGCCGAAGCGCCTGCAAGTCCAGCGCCGGAGCCAGCGGCCCCCACCCCCGAAGCGCCGAAGGCGCCCGCGCCGGCCGCCGAGGTCGAACGCGCGGAAGCTCAGCCGGTCACTCCTGCCGCCGAAGCCGAGACTCTCCCTGGCTCGGAAGCCGAACCGGAGCCTGCCGCGGCAGTCCCCGCGGCGGCCGAGGCCTCCGAGACTGCGGTGGCCGAGACGGGTCCGGCCGAGACGGCTCCGGCCGAGGCAGAAGCCGTCGAGGCAGAGGCGGACCGGGCCGAGCCGGCCTCGGAAACCACCGCGCCCGCGCCGGCTGCCGCGGCCGAACCGGCTGCCGAGGCCGAGTCGGCTGCCGAGGCCGAGCCGGCTGCCGAGGCCGAGCCGGTCTCCGACGCCCGCTCGAAAGAGGGGGAACGGGCGGCCGGCGGTGAAGCCTCGGACGGGTCGCCCGAGCGCAAAAAGCGAGCCGCCCGCCCGGACCGGCGTCGCGACGATTACGAGGACGAGGAAGACGAAAAGCCCGACATCTCGGACTTCTCGTTCGACGAGTTCGACTTCAACGAGCGCAGCGAAGACGACAAGGCCCAGCGGGTTGCGCCGCCGCCCCCGTCGTCCGTGGCCGCTCCACCGAAACGAGAAGCCGAAGTGGAACCCAAAGTCGTGCGTCGGATCGATCCGAACGTACTCAAAGCGCGACTCAAGCAGTCCAAGCGCCCCGAACCGCCCAAAGACTGGGGCAAGCCAGCCCAGGAAGTGCCCGCGTCGCCGGTCACCGAGCTGGTGGTGCGGACCGACGCCTCCGGCAAGCGCAAAGAGCTGGTGGACGTTCGAAAAGAAGCCGCCAAGGGCAAGCGCTCTCCGGGCCGTCGCCGCGAAGAGATGTCGGCGAAGGAATTCATCGAGCACCGGCGAGGCCAGGTCTACTACCCGGCACCCAGCCGAAAGCGGGTGAAGGGCAAGCGGACCCAAAAGCGCCCCGAGCCCCAGCAGCCGGTGGTCAAGCAACCCGTGGAAATCGGAGACACGATCACGATCAACGAGCTCTCCCAGCAGATGGGGGTGAAGGCGACCGAGCTCATCTCCTGGCTCATGCGCAACGGCGTCATGGCCGGCATCAACCAGCCGATCGACCACGACACGGCCGTGATGGTCTGCGAGGAGTTCGGCTACGAAGTGCAATCGAAGCAGCTGGTCGAGGAGGACTTGCTCCAGGGCAGCGTGGAGGTTCCCACCGACGACCCGAACGCGGAGCCTCGGGCTCCGGTGGTGACGGTCATGGGTCACGTGGACCACGGCAAGACCTCGCTTCTCGACCGGATCCGCAAGACGAACGTGGCGAGCGGCGAGGCCGGCGGCATCACCCAGCGGATCGCCGGTTACCAAGTCGGCACCAAGAATGGATGGGTCACCTTCTTGGACACTCCGGGCCATGCGGCGTTCAGCCAGATGCGCGCCCGCGGCGCCAACATCACGGATATCGTGGTCTTGGTGGTGGCGGCGGACGACGGCGTCATGCCGCAGACCCGCGAGGCCATCGAGCACGCCCGGGGCGCTGGGGTGCCGATGGTGGTGGCGGTCAACAAGGTCGACAAGCCCGACGCGAATCCGGACCGGGTGCTGCAGCAGCTGGCCGACATGAGCCTGCTCGTCGAGGACTGGGGCGGCGACGTCCTGATGCGGAAGATCTCGGCGAAGACCGGCGACGGCGTGGACGAGCTTCTCGAGTTGATCGCCTTGCAATCCGAGATCTTGGAGCTCAAGGCCAACCCGAAGGCGCCGGCGGTCGGCACGGTCGTCGAAGGCCACGTGCACAAGGGCCGGGGGCCGGTGGCCACGGTTTTGGTCAAGGAAGGCACCCTGCGCAAGGGCGACACCGTGGTGGTGGGCGAAAACCTCGGAAAGGTTCGGGCCATGATCACGGATGGCGGCAAACAGGTGAAGGAGGCCGGACCGGCAGTGCCGGTGGAGATTTTGGGGCTCGATGGCGTGCCGAACCCGGGCGACGAGCTGCGGGTCGCCCAAGACCTTCAGGCGGCCAAAGACCTGGTGGCACACCGGCGCGAAAAGCGGCGGGCCACCGAGCTCACCGGCACGTCCAAGGTGTCGCTGCAGGAGCTGTTCGCTCGGGCCAGCTCCGGCGAGCAGAAAGAGCTCAAGGTGATCGTGAAGGCCGACGTGCAGGGGTCCGTGGAGGCCTTGCGCGATGCCCTGACGAACCTGTCCACCCAGAAGGTCAAGGTTTCGGTCATCTCGGGGGCCGTCGGTGCGGTGACCGAGTCCGACGTGGAGTTCGCCGTGGCGGCGGAGGCGATCATCATCGGTTTCGGCGTCCGGCCGGATACCAAGGCCCTGAAGGCGGCTCGGGCCACCGGCGTGGACATTCGCTCTTACAACATCATCTACGAGGCCGTGGACGAGGTGAAGCTGGCCATGCAGGGCCTGCTGTCGCCGGTCGAAAAGGAGCGCTACCTGGGCCGGGCCGAAGTGCGGCAGACCTTCAACGTGCCCAAGGTCGGCACCGTGGCCGGTTGCGCCGTGGTCGACGGAACCCTCAACCGAAACGCGAACATTCGGGTCTTGCGGGATGGCCGTCCGGTCTACGAGGGCAAGCTCTCCAGCCTGAAGCGCTTCAAGGACGACGTGAAGGAAGTTCGCGAAGGCTTCGAGTGCGGCATGGGGATCGAGCGCTTCAACGACATCAAGGAAGGCGACATCATCGAAGCCTACGAGATCGTGCTGCAGCAGGCGGCCCTCGACGAGCCAGTGCAGGGCGGCGGCTCCGGCGGTTCCGGCTCGGAAGCTCGCCCGTAGGCCCGGCCCGTGGTGGTCGGCATCCTCGAGGTCACGGTGGCCATCGAAGGGGCGTACTCCCTCAAGGAGAAGCGCTCGGTGGTCCGCAAGCTGGTGGACCGGGTGCGCAATCGTTTTCCGGTCTCTGTGGCCGAGATCGAGCTGCACGAGCTCTACAATCGCGCTGTGATCGGCGTCAGCACGGTGGGTAACGACCGGGCCCTGATCAACTCGGTGCTCGACAAGGTGCTCGACGCGGTGGCGGACATCGGGATTGGCATGGCCGAGATCGTCGATTCACGGCTGGAGATCCTGAACGTCTGAATGGGACGGAAAGGCGGCAGGCCCAGCCACCGGCCGGTGCGGGTGGGCGAACAGGTCAAAGCCCGGTTGTCCGAGTTGCTGCTGGAAGGGACGGTCAAAGACCCCCGCATCCAGCGGGCCACCCTGGTCTCGGTGACGGATGTGCAGATGACCCCGGACTTGAAGCGGGCCCGGGTCTACGTGTCGGTGTTCGGGGCCGACGAGGCCGACGGAGCCCGAGGCGTCATCGAAGCCCTGCAGGCCTGCGCCGGGCTTTTGAAGAACCAGTTGTCCGCCGACCTCGGGCTTCGGTTCACCCCACATCTGGACTTCCGTCCCGACGAGAGCATCGCCCAAGGGGCCCACATGGAGCAGGTGATCCGGGACGTGCGATCGGAAGACGCCTCCCGAACGGACGACGAGATCCCGGGCCCGGCGGAGCGCACTTCCGAGGAACCACCCCATGGGGAGCCCTGACGGATTCCTCTTCTTGGACAAGCCCGCGGGGATCACCAGCCACGGGGTGGTGAACCAGGTTCGGAGGTCCCTCGGCACCCGGCGCGTCGGCCACTGCGGCACCCTGGATCCCATGGCCACTGGCCTGTTGGTGGTGGCGGTGGGCCCCTGCACCCGGCTGCTGCAGTACCTGGACGGGCTCGACAAGCGCTATGTCGGCCGCATCGTGCTCGGGGTCTCGACCACCACGGAAGACGGGGAAGGCGAGGTGGTGGACCGAAGGGGCCTGGACGTCACCGAAGACCAGGTGCGGTCGGTGCTGGCTGGCATGGAGGGTCCCTTGCGCCAGCAGCCGCCCATGGTCTCGGCGGTGAAGGTGGGGGGTGAACGGCTCTACCGAAAAGCCCGGCGGGGCGAATCGGTGGATCGACCGTGGCGGACCGTGCAGGTCCACCATCTGCGGCCGGTGGCCCTCGAGCCGCCCGAACTCGAGGTGGACGCTCGGGTGTCCAAGGGAACCTACATTCGATCGCTGGCCGTGGAAGTCGGGGCTCGACTCGGCGGGCCGGCCCACTTGGGGGCCCTTCGCCGCACCGAGGTCGGCCCGTGGAGCGTGGACGGGGCGATTTTGCCCGAGGCAGTGACGGCTTCCGATGTGGTGCCGGCACCGGCGGCGCTGCGCCACTGGGTTCGCCGGGACCTGACCGAGGAGGCCCTGAGGGCCGTGGCCCACGGCCGGCCACTGCCCGCTCGGGGGGAGCCCCGGGAGGTGCCTCTGCTGTTGGTGGGCCCCGGCGAGCGGGTGGCCGGGGTCGCCTTCGCGCCGGATTCGGACGACGGCGGTACCCTTCGCTATGGCTGCGTCTTGGTCCGTCCGGACAGCTTGTCCGGTTGACAGCGTCGAATCGGCGCCCCTAACGTCCGGCGGCTAAATCGAAGAGAGACGGGAAATACACGACATCATGGGTCTTTTGTCCGAGCGCAAACAAGAAATCATCACCCGGTACGGCCGCGATGCGGCCGACACCGGCAGCCCGGAAGTGCAGGTTGCCCTGCTCACCGAGCGGATCAACGAGCTGCAAAAACACTTTCAGTCCCACAAAAAAGACCATCACAGCCGGCGGGGCCTGCTGAAGATGGTGGGCAAGCGCCGGCGGCTGCTGGACTATCTGAAGCAGCGGAGTGAAACCCGCTATCAAACTCTGATCCAGTCCTTGGGACTGCGAAAGTAGAACGGGCACCCAGGTTTACCCCTGGTTTTCGGGGTTTTACGGGGAGTCCGTGCGAAGGGCAGGCGCGTTCGACGTGCTGGATTTCGGCGAGACAATGGCCGATGATGCCCTGGCTTCCGTTGGTAGGTCGCGCAATGGGCTGAGCGGCATTTGAGCTTCAAGCGTCTTCTTTAGAGCCATCCGAACCGCTTTTCGCTTTCGCCGCTCAGCCCATTGCTCGATCCACCGACGGCACGTCCCCCCCGGCCCCGGCGAGCCCGCTGGAGGCATCTGTGACACACATCGAACGTACGACGAGCATTCAGGATCGGCAGTTCCGGTTCTCGATAGGGCACGTGGCCAAGCAGGCCCACGGCTCCACCATGGTCCACTTCGGCGATTCTGCGGTGCTTTGCACCGTCTGCGCCGCCAAGGAGCCCCGGCCGGGCATGGATTTTCTGCCACTCACCGTGGACTACATCGAAAAGACGTTCGCCGCCGGCAAGATCCCGGGCGGCTTCTACAAGCGGGAAGGGCGTCCGCGGGACCACGAGACCTTGATGTCTCGGGTCATCGACCGGTCGGTCCGGCCTCTGCTTCCAAAGACATGGCGCTGCGAGACCCAGATCATCGCCACCGTGCTCAGCTACGACCCCGATCATCCGACCGACGTGTGCGGCCTGAACGGCACGTCGATGGCGCTCACCTTGTCGAACGTGCCGTTCGCGGGGCCCATCGCCGCCGTTCGGGTGGGTCGGGTTGGCGAAAAGCTCATCGCCAACCCCAATCAGGCCGAGCGGTCCGACTCCGACCTGGACTTGTTCGTCACCTGC
>DAPKRQ010000285.1:0-5704 GCA_031800475.1 Myxococcales bacterium LLY-WYZ-16_1 | reverse complement strand
GGGGAGCGCCGGCTCGGTCGGTATCGATCCCCATCGTCTTTCGCCTGGGCCGAGGCGGGGTGCGACACCCATACCGAGAGGATGATGGCCACCGCCGTGGCCCGGGCCCGCTCACCGGGTCGAAGCGTCATACGTCGACTGCAAGAATGCGACGAGGTCCACCAGTTCCCGCACCGTCAAGGCACGGGTGAAATCGGACATGCGCGAGCCGTCGCCGAGCCGGACGAGCTCACCTTTGTGGGCCTCGCTGATGTGGATGTTCGGGTTGACGATGGCCGTGACCAACCGTGCGTTGGTCGGCCGGGATGCTTGCCGGCGCCCGAACACGATGGGCACCGGCGGCTGCACGGTGGGCTTCGGCAAGCCGTCGACCCCTTCCACCGAGTGGCAGCTGGCGCACCCGACGGTGACGAAGGCGCGCTTGCCCGCTTGCACGTCCCCTTCCGGAAGGATCAGCTGCGGAGGTTCGGACACGGGACGCGCAGCCGCGCAGGCCGCCATGGCCCAGCCTGCGCAAACGATCGCCCACGCCGTTCGCATGCCCCCATGGCGCGCCCGCGCGAAGTGCTTGTCAACCCCGAACGGGGCCGGCTAGAGCCATCGAGCTTGACCGCCAGGAGCCGAGGTCTCAGCTTCCGGCCTGGCTCGGGCGCGGGTCCGATCCCCACCGGTGAACATGGACCTCTACGGGCGTACGGCTCTGTGGCGAAAGCTCTCGAGGGTCCGCGTCCGGTTGCTGTTTTGGGCCGTGTCGTTCGGGTGGGCGCTCCCGGCGTTGGCCCAGGGCTCTGCCTCCGACGGCGAAGCACCCCAGGGGCCCAGCGTCGAGCAGGTGGAATCGCTGATTTCCGAGATTCGGTCGAACCCGAGCCTTTCCGACTCCGAGCGCTCCCAGCGAGTCGAGGTCCTCGAGCAGGCTTTGAAGTCGCTGAAATCCGCTCGGGAACACACGGAGCGCAACCAAAGCTACGAAGCGGCGATCGACGGCGGAGCGCGCCAGCTCGGACAGCTGGAACGTGAACTGCGGCGGCTTCAGCGAGAGAAGACCGAACGGCTTCCGCTTCCAGAGGACACCAGCAGTTTGCGGCAGGCCGTGGAGTCGATTCGAGCCGAACTGGCTCTCGCTCGAAACGAGCTCGCTCGAGTGGAAGAAGAGCTCTTGGATCTTCCTCGACGCTCCGAACGGGCCGCCACCCGGATCCCCGAGGCCGAAAGTGAGCTCGCGAGCCTACGCGAGTCCGGCTCGGCGCCCGACAGCGGAGGATCGGGCCAGCCCGCCAGCCGAGAGATCCTGCGGCAGGCCCGCCAGGCTGACCTGTCCAGCGAGCTCGAGATGTGGGTCAACGAACGCCTGAGCAAACCGATCCGTGAAAAGATTCTGGAGGCGCGAAAGGCCTTGTCGAGCCTGCGGATCGAGCGGCTGCAGGCCCGGCTCGAGCGTTTGGAACGAGCCCTCGGCGACCGGGTCACGACCGCCGCCGACGAAATCCGAGCGTCGGTGGCGGGCCTGGCGGCCAAATGGCCCGAAGCCGCCCCGAGCCACCGAGACGCCCTGGCCGAACTCGGAGATTGGGCCGATGAGCTCGAAAAAGCGGCGCGAGCCGCAGCGGCGGCCAAGAGCCGGCAGGACTACGTGAAAGCGAAGCTGCAAGAGCTCACCCGAGACTGGGAAGCGATCCAGGAGCAGCTGGCGCTGGGGCTCGGAGGCCGGGACATGGTCCAGGTCATAGTCGGCCTGAACCGACGCTGTCGAAGGACCCTGCGAAATCTCGGCGACTCGGCGGTTGCCGGGCTCGAGCAGGCCCGGCTGGGTGCGCTCCGGCTTCGTCAACGGATCCAGCGCCCGGAGGCCGAGCTCCCGATCACCGCAACCGACCCGATGGCTGAAGCACTCCGCGACCTCCGCCGGAAGGCGCTGGCGGAAGTTCGCGAAGAGCAGGACCGGCTGATCCGGTCTTTGGTGGCTCTGCGGGCCGACGAGGAGCAGCTGAAGCGGCGGGTGGAAGAGATCCTGGAATACATCGACGAGCAGCTCTTTGGAGTCAGGTTGAAGGCTACCCCCCCATGGAGTCTCGAAACCCTTCGGACCCTGCCGGCGGCCGTCGTCTGGTGGTTCGACCCCGCCCACGGACAGGACCTGGTCCGGGCCGTGTCCCGGGTGGCCCTGCGGATTCCGGGATGGACGGTGCTGGTGGCGCTCTTCACCCTCGGGCTGCTGCTCGTCCGCCGCTTCCTGTACCGGGCCCTGGACACCACGGTCACCCAGATCCGCCGGGCTTCGACCGATCGATACGGGGCCACCCTCGCCGCTTTGGGATGCACGCTGCTTCTGGCCGCTCCAGCTCCGCTGGTCTCGAGCTTCGTGGGTGCGACCCTTCCGCGCTGGGCCGAGCCGAGCGATTGGCTTTGGGGCTTTGCCGGTGGCCTTCGGTACGCGGGCCTCATCCTGGCTGGGGCCATGCCGATCCTTTACCTCCTGCTTCCGAGCGGCCTGGGGGTCGGCCATTTCGGTTGGAAGAAAGAGCCCATGCAGCGGCTGCGCTGGACCCTCGGCGCTCTGCTGTGGGTCTACGTGCCGGCTTTGGTGGTGACGCTGAGCTGCTCCTTCGGCGACGCATCCCAGTGGTTTGCGAGCCTCGGTCGGACGGCTTTCCTCGTAGCCCACCTGTGGATGGCCGTGCTCACCTGGCGATTGTTCCACTCGAAATACGGTCTTCCGGGCATCCCCAATGCGCCGAGCTCCCTGGTGCGCTGGCGGCCCCTGTGGGCGTTGATAGGGATCGGAGGCCCGCTGGCGTTGGTGGGACTGGCGGCAGCCGGGTATCTGATCACGGCCCTGATGCTCAGCTTGGGCCTGTGCGGCACCTTTGGAATCTTGGCCGCGGGCGCAGTCGCTCACGGCTTGTCCCTTCGCTGGTTCAACATGAAGCAGCGAAGGATCGCCGTCACCGAAGCCCTCGAGCGCCGAAGGGCGAAGCGAGCCGCCAAAGAAGGCAGCGCGGGCGACGAGTCTTCCGGCGTGCTCGAAGGGGAGGTACTGGAGCCGAACCTGAACGTGGTCACCACGCAGGCCCGCGACCTGCTCCGGGCGGTCTTCGGCGTCGGCACCTTCTTGACCGTGGTCTGGTTCTGGTCGGCCTCGTTCCCCGTGATCCAGGTTTTCGGCGGGATCCGACTGTCCGACGAAGGAGGGCCCAGCCTCTTTCAGGTGCTGTGGTCCGTGCTCGTCGGAGTCGTGTCTTGGGTGATCGTTCGAAACCTCCCGGGCTTTTTGGAACTCGCGGTCTTTCGTACCAGCGACCTGATGCCCGGGACCCGGGTGGCGATCTACAAGTTGTGCCAATACGGCGTAGCGGCGGTCGGAGCCGGCGTGGCTTTGGATGCTCTGCAGATCGACTGGGAACAGTTCAGTTGGATCGCCGCCGCTTTGAGCGTCGGCTTGGGCTTCGGCCTTCAAGAAGTGGTCGCGAACTTCGTCTGCGGAATCATCATTCTCTTCGAACGACCCATCCGGGTAGGCGACATCGTGACGGTCGAGGGCACGACGGGCACCGTGTCCAAAATCCAAATGCGCTCGACCACGATCACCAACTGGGATCGACAGGAGTTCGTGGTACCCAACAAGACCTTGATCACGAGCACCCTGCTCAACTGGACCCTGAGCGCTCCGTTGAACCGGATCGTGATTCCGGTGGGGATCGCGTACGGAAGCGACGTGGACCAGGCGCTGGCGCTGCTCGTCCGGATCGCAAAAGACCATCCCCGTGTTCTGGACGAGCCAGAGCCGATGGCCACGTTCGAGCAATTCGGCGACAGCTCTTTGACCCTCTACATGCGGGCCTTTCTGCCCGACATGGACAACCGCCTGTTGACGATCACCGAGCTGCACAACCAGGTGCACCGGCGCTTGGCGGAAGCCAGCATCGAAATCGCATTCCCGCAACGGGACTTGCACATCCGCAGCGGCTGGCCGATTCCGACGGGGCCAGTGGCGACAGGGTCGGCCGCAGCCGCGGAGGACGCCTGAGTCGACGCTCACCGAATGGGGGATCGTCAGAGCGTTCGAGCAGGCGGGACCGCGACGGATGCCGCGACTGTCTGCCGCAGAATGCAAGCCGGCGGCCCGCGCCACCACGGGCTTTGGCCCGAGCGGAAGGGTCGCCGGCCCCGCAGCTCCCGGGCCATTGCCACCGGCGGTGAGGGCTGCAACGGATCGGTCCATGGTGGCCTTCGACCGCGGTGCCCACCGGGCAGATTCGGCAAGAAACACCTTGCTCGATCTGGCCGAAGCGGCGCTGCAGGCCGTGGACCCGGCGCGAGCTGTGAAAGCTGCCTTGCGCCTGGAGGGTCGCACGTTGCGGGTCGGTCCCCATCTGATCGAGCTGACGGGCGTGGACCGAGCCCGGCTCCTGGCCCTGGGAAAGGCGGCCGTACCCATGGCCGAGGCAGCCCAAGCGGTACTCGCCGACCTGGCTCCCACCGGCGTGGCGGTGAGTCCCGCCCCCCGAACCATCCCCGGCATCGACGTGATCCGCGGCGACCACCCAACCCCGTCCTCCGACAGCCTCCATGCCGGTCACCGGTTGCTGGACGGGGCCCGGGCCGCCGGGCCGACGGAGGTGGCGGTGGTGCTGATCTCGGGCGGAGGCTCGGCCTTGGCTGAAGTCCCGGCCGGCGGACTGGATCTGGCGGACCTGCAGGCAGTGAACGAAGCGCTCTTGCGGTGCGGGGCGCCCATCGGCGCGGTGAACACGGTCCGAAAGCACCTGTCGGCCTTGAAGGGTGGCCAGCTGGCGGTCCAGGCGGCCAAGGCCGGGGCGCTGGCCACGGTGATCCTGTCCGACGTCGTCGGCTCCCCCGTCGACATGGTGGCGTCCGGTCCCACCGTGCCGGATCCGACCCGCCATGCGGACGCAGTGCAGGTTTTGAAGCGTTTTTGCGTGTGGCAGAACCTGCCCGCGGCGGTGCGCGCCCATCTGGAGCGCGGGGCGGCAGGCGAGCTCGAGGAGACGCCGTCCGGGGGCCCGGCCTTCGACGGCCGGGTGTGGACCGTGGCGGCAGACGGGGCGGTCGCGGCCCGAGCCGCCGCCGACGCTGCGGCTTCGTGGGGTATGCCGGCTCGGGTGATCCGGACGGACCTGCGCGGCGAGGCCCGGGAGCAGGGACGGGCAATGGTCCGAGCCCACCGGCACATGGCGCCGGGTTCCGTGGCGGTCTACGCCGGTGAAACCACGGTCGCCGTGCGCGGCTCCGGCCTCGGGGGGCGCAATCAAGAGCTCGCCCTGGCCGCGGCCCTCGAGCTGGCCGAGGGATCCGACTTGGTGGTCCTGGCCCTCGGCACCGACGGCATCGATGGACCGACTCCGTCGGCCGGAGCATTCGCGGACCGGCACACCGTGGCGCGAGGTCGGGCTGCGGGCGTGGACGCCCGAGACCATCTCGCTCGAAACGACAGCCATCGTTTTCTTCGGGCGGTGGGGGGCACCGTGGATTGTGGACCGACCGGCACCAACGTGGGCGATTTGGTGTTCCTACATCGACCGGCGAGCGGAGCGCGCAAACTGTCCCCCGGGTGACGGAAGGGGGCGGCCGAACCGCACGGATTCGCGCATGCCCATTGCCGGTGGGGCGGCCCTTGGCCGTGGGGCAGCAGGCAACGAACCGCGAGGGCGGCCGGGCCTCGCCCACCCTGCACCTCGCCCTC
>DAPKRQ010000284.1:0-15591 GCA_031800475.1 Myxococcales bacterium LLY-WYZ-16_1 | reverse complement strand
GTACACCGCCCAAAAGGCCCCCGACCAAACCGAAGTACATGGTTCCCAGGGCGAAACCCATGACGGCGGTGCCGATGGATCCCAAGAAGAATACGGCGAGCAGTGCCGGAAGCAGCAGCGCAGACCACGGCCGAGATCGACGTCGCTCGGAGTGGCGGTCCGCTTTCGGCAAGGCCACCGCCTCACCCTCGGCGGCTCGCATCAGGTGAGCGAATGCCGCTTCGATGCCGGCGGCGTATTGCCCTTTGCGAAAGGCCGGCCTCACCACCCGATCCAAGATTCGGAACGCCAGCACGTCGGGAATGGCGCCTTCGAGCCCGTAGCCCACTTCGATCCGGGTTTTGCGTTCCTGTTTGGCGACGACGAAGATCAGCCCATCGTCCCGCTTTTCGTCGCCCAACTTCCAGGCCTCTGCCACCCGAATTGCGTACTCCTCGATGGGCCAGCCCTCGAGGGAGGGCACCGTGAGCAGCGCGAACTGGTGTCCGGTCTGGGATTCGTATGCCCCGAGCAGGGCTTCGAGGCGCTGCGCTTCGCTCTGGCTCAGCAGGTTCGCCTGGTCGGTGACCCGGGCCGAAAGGGGCGGAATGTTCGGCTCCGAAGCAGGCTGGGCCACCGCCCACGCCAAGAGCGCGGCAGATGCGAAGGCGAGATTCAAAACTCCACCTTCGGGGCCTTTTCGGCTCCTTCGGTGGTGGCCTCGAAGTTCGGACGCTCGTCCATGCCGCGCAGATAAGCTCCGATCATGGTGGGGAACGTCAAGACGGTCTTATTGTAGGCCGAGACCGCTTCGATGTAGCGCCTTCGGGCCACCGCGATCCGATTTTCGGTACCTTCGAGCTGGGCACTCAGGTCCCGAAAGGATTGGTTCGCCTTGAGGTCCGGGTAGCGTTCCACCGTGACCAAAAGGCGCGACAGGGCCCCGCCCAACTTGTTTTGCGCTTGGGTGAAGCGCTGAAACGCCTCTGGGTCGTCCAGGACCTCTTTGGTGACCTTCATTCCGGCTACCTGCGATCGGGCCTCCACGACCTTCTGCAAGGTCTCTTGCTCGAAGTCCGCCGCGCCCTTCACCACGTTGACCAGGTTCGGCACCAGGTCCGCTCGACGCTGGTACTGGTTTTGAAGCTCGGAAAACGCCGCCTCCACGTCCTGATCCCGTTCAACCACCGCGTTGAAGCCACAGCCGGTCAAGCACGCGGCCACGGCCACGGGCGCCACCCATTTCGCTCGCATGCCAACATGCATAATCACCCCGAGCCGAACGTCAATCGGTATCGAGGCGGACGAACGAGCGATTCAGGTCGCCCACCGAGGGCGCGCCCAAGAGTCCCAGGGTGAGGTCCACCTCGGCCAAAACATTCGCGAGCACTTCCCGGACGCCGGCCTCGCCGCCCACCGCCAGTCCGTAGGCATAGGGACGCCCCAGGAGCACCGCCCGGGCGCCGAGGGCCAGGGCCTTCAGCACATCCGAGCCCCCCCGGATTCCGCTGTCCATCAGCACCGGCACCCGGTCCTCCACCGCGTCGACCACCGGGCCCAGCTGGTCGATGGCCGAGGCGGCTCCGTCTACCTGCCGGCCTCCGTGGTTGCTCACCACGATGCCATCGGCGCCATGGTCGACCGCGATTCGGGCGTCTTCCGGGTGGAGTATGCCTTTGAGAACGATCGGAAGCTTCGTGATGCGGCGCAAGAACGAAAGGTCGGACCAATTCAGGTTGGGACGACTATATACCTCGATGAACTTTCGGACCGCCGCCAAGGCTTCGCCTGAACGGAGCGCTCGAAGCGAACTCCCCGGATAGTTTCGAAGGAGCTCGACTGCGTTCTTGAGTACGGAAGGTCCCGGCAGACCGCCCTCGTCGAGCTCGCCGCTGTTGGGCTCGGAACGGACCAGCTCCATGAAGACCGGGTCGGATACGTAGTTCGCGATACCTCGACCCCGCAAGAACGGGAGATAGCCCAGGTCCAAGTCCCGGGTCCGCCACCCCAAAAGGGTCGTGTCCACGGTGACCACCAAAGCGGTGCACCCGCAACGTTCGGCCCGCTGCACGAAGCTTTCGACCAACCCGTTCGATCGACTCCAATAAAGCTGAAACCACCTCGGTCCGTCCCCCATGGCCCGGGCCACGTCCTCCATCGGAACCGAGGCTTGGTTCGAGAACACGAACGGAATCCCCGTCGCCGAAGCGGCGCGGCCCACCGCCAGGTCGGCGTCTCGATGGGCCAGGTCGAGCACGCCGATGGGGGCCAGCAGCAGCGGCGCGGGCAGGCGCGCACCAAAAAGTTCCACCGAAAGATCCCGGCTCGCCACGTCCCGCATGACCCGAGGCACCCACTGCCACCGGTCGAGCCCTCTTCGGTTGGCGACGCCGGTCGTCTCGGCCCCCGCTCCTCCCGCCAGGTAGGCGAAAGCCTCGGGGGGCAGGACCCGCGCCGCTGCCTCTTCCAGGGCAGCCGCTGTCGTCGGCAGCAGCGGCGTCCGACCTCGCATGCCGGCGACGTAGACGTCCCGCTGCCGACTCCGTCCGGGTTCGTTCGTCGTGCTCATCGACTTCTGCGGGGTCGTCTCGGGCTGGCGTCGGGCGCTCGGTCAAGCTCCGGGAATTTCGAAAAGGCCGGCGGCTCCCATACCCCCACCCACGCACATGGAGACCACCCCAAACCGCTTTCCCCGGCGGCGGAGCTCGTGGATCAAGGTGGCACTGAGCTTGGCCCCGGTGCAGCCCAGTGGGTGCCCGAGGGCGATGGCGCCGCCATTGACGTTGATCTTGTCGTCTGGGATGCCGAGCTCCTGCTGGCAGTAGCGGGCCTGGGCAGCAAAAGCCTCGTTCACTTCGAACAGATCGATGTCGTCGATCTTCATCGAGACCCTGTCGAGCAGGGCACGGATCGCCGGCACCGGGCCGATGCCCATGATGTCGGGCGGCACGCCGCGGACCGCAAAGGCCCGGAAGTAGGCCATGGGCTCGACACCCAGCTCCCGAGCCTTGGCCTCGGACAGGAGCACTGCGGCCGCCGCGCCATCGTTCATGGGAGAGGCGTTCCCGGCGGTCACGGTTCCCCCTTGGGCGAACACCGGCCGAAGGCCCGCCAGGCCCTCCAGGGTGGTGTCCGGCCGTATGCCTTCGTCTCGATCGAAGGTCACGGTCGAGATGCCGGCTTCGCCCGCCACCCGCGCTCGAACGGGCACGATCTCGTCTTTGAATCGGCCCTTTTCCTGGGCTTCGGTGGCCTTTCGCTGGCTGTTCACCGCGAATTCGTCCTGCATTTGCCGGGTGATGCCGAACCGTGCCGCCACCCGCTCTGCCGTGTGGCCCATGGAGATGTACGCCTCGGGCCGGTCGTCCACGAGCTGCGGGTTGAGGCTGACTTTGTTGCCGCCCATCGGGACCATGGACATGGACTCCACGCCGCCCCCGATCATGCAGTCGGCCAGGCCTGTCTGAATCATGGTGGAGGCGTGGGCGATGGCTTGAAGGCCGCTCGAGCAAAACCGGTTGATGGTCTCGCCGCCGGTCTCGTCCGGAAGCCCGGCCAAGAAGACCGCGTTTCGGGCCACGTTCATGCCCTGCTCGGCTTCGGGAAAGGCGCAGCCCAGGATCACGTCTTGGACCGCCTCCTTCGGCACCTGGGCTCGGTCCACGGCTTCTCGGACCACCAGACCGGCCAGGTCGTCGGGCCGGGTGTCCTTCAGGGTGCCTTTTTTGGCCCGTCCCACGGCAGTGCGGACGGTGCTGGCGACGACGACGTTCAGCGGAAATTCGGACATTCAGCTCTCCTTCGGCGCCCTTCGGGCGCACCGGTTTCGGGCCAGAGCGGGTCATGAGCCCGGTGGCTCTTCTCCACCCGGAACGCTACAACGCGGCGCGTTCCGGGGCCTAGCCCGAATTCCGTTCCGGGTAACCCCGCTGTGGCTACAGCACTTTCAGGAACGACACCAGGTCTCGCACCTGCTCGTCGGTCAGGTTCAAAGGCTCCTGTTTCACTCCGTCGAAGCGAAGGTCAGGCGAGTCGTAAAAGTGCACCACGTCTTCCAGGGTTTCGAAACGGCCATCGTGAAAGTAGGGCCCGGTCTTCGACACCACGCGAAGTGTCGGAACCTTGAACGCTCCCCGCAGGTGGGTCTCGGCCTGGGGGTTCACGAACCGCAGGCCGTCGCAGGTGTCGGCAGGCGCGCCACTGTAGGGGCCCAAGCAATTGAAAGGATCCATCCGGGCCGCTCGAAGTCCGAAGGCGCGGCCAAAGTCCAGGTGAGGGCCTTCGAAGGAACCGGTGCCGATGTCATGAAAGCCACCGTTGGTGAAGAGCGGGCCGTTGTGGCACCGAAGACAACGGGTTTCGTCCGAAACGAACAACTTCAAGCCTCGCAGCTCCGACGGCGACAGATGGTCTTCAGTGCGTCCGGCCACCCGCGCGTCCACGTGCCGGTCGAAGGGCGTCGGCTCGAATCGAAGGGTCCGCTCGTAGGCTGCGATGGCGCGTCCCACGTCGGCGTAGGCCCGGTCGATGGCTCGGCGCTGGTGGACCGCAAGGCGATGCCAGGCGTTTTTGGCTCGGGTGTCCGGTCCATACGGGCCCGCGTGCTCCGGCAGGCCCGCAAGATCCACCTTTGGCGTTCCGAACACCTCTCGAAAGGCTTTCGACAACTCCGGGTCTTCGAGGATCAGCCGCAGGACCGCCACTCGGCTGCCGCCCATCTCGTTGGGGGCTTCGAAGGGGATCAGGGCTTGAGACCACAACGAGTCCCGGCGCCCGTCCCAATAAAACCATCGGCCCCAGCCGGCGCCGAGGATGGTGGGGGTGTTGCGCTGGCCGGGACCGGCGCCGACCGCCTTCGGGCGGCCGTCGGTGAAGGCCCGGTGCGGTTGGTGGCAGCTGGCACAGGATCGGGCGCCGTCGCCGCTCAGGCGGCGCTCGAAGAAGAGCCTTTCGCCGAGGGCGGCGGCTCGGGGATCATCGGCCACGGGGTTCGATGGCACCGACGGCGGCGGCCCCAGGTTGGACAAGCTCAGGGACGCCAGCTGCCGAAGCTCTCGGTCGGTCGGACCCGCGTCCGTGTGGCTCGTCGGGGCCCGGGCCGGATCCAGCCGCATGGCGAATTGCACCAGATCCCGCCGGGAGGGGGTGTGAACCTCGAACAAAACGGTCCAATTCCCCGCCATGTTGAACTGCACCCCCTCGACCCGGTAGCGCCCCGGACCCGGCGCCGGCTCGACCCGCGGCTGTGTCGGCAGACCGTGTCCGTGGGCCGGCATGCCCCCATTGACCCCGATTCGGGCCCCGTCGATGGGCTGGTCTGCCGGATCCCGGAGCTCCAGCACCCAGGTTCGCAGCGGACCCACCTGCGGCGCTCCGCGCAGGGGCGAAAAGCGGGCCCGCACCTGCCCGTCGATGCCCTCGGCGGACCAGATGGGTCCTGGACGGTAGGCGCTTTCGGGAGGCCCTGGGACGGCTGGCTGTGAAGTTGGGTGGGCATCCCGGCCCCGGCCGGCGCGCAATCGGCCGGCATGGTCCCGGGCTCGCATGGGCTTCGAAGGACGCCAGGCCCGATCTTCATGGCCCGCAGGGGAAGACGGGGCCCCCCGGTCCTCCGCCGCCGCCGAGGGCACCGAACCCTGGGACCCCGTTGCGGCGGGGACGTGCGCCGCCGGGCCGTCCGAAGACCCGTCGGGGCACGCCGACCCCAAAAAAACCACTCCCAGCGCAGCGCCGAGCCGTCCCGTTCCCTTCATTTTCCGATGACGATGTATCCCACGTCCTCCTGGACGTGCCACCGCTCGTTGTCCCGGGACTGCTCCTCCTCCACCTTGATCTGCACCTCGTACCCCAAAAGGTTTCGATGTCTCAGCGCAGCGCTGTCGCCGCCGTTGAAGGTCTGCATGTCCGCCAAGAAGACGGGTGCGTCGTAGGTTCGGTCGAAGCGAAGCCGGAACCAGTGGTGTCGGACGCCGCTCACCCGCTTGACCTCCATGGGTCGACCCAAGAAAGACCCCATGCCGGGCTCCACGGCGATCCAGTGGACGTTCTCGAACGCGTGGACCCCGTCATTGCCTTCTTCCTCTTGCAGGCGAACGTCGAAACCGGTGCGGGTCACGTTTCGGATCCGGGTCGTCGCTGCCTCTCGATCCACGAAGGTTGCAATCTGCGCCACCACCACCGGAGCCACCGCGAAGGGGCGAGCAAAGCTCACCCGGGCCCATTGGTGGTTGACCAAGAGCGACGAGCCCTCGGCCTGAAGTCCACCGATCTGCTCCTGGCTGCGGTCGATGACCAGCATGCCGATGTTTTCGTTCTTGTGGGGTCCGTCCATGTAGTCCCACTCGTCCAAGAACTGCTCGAAACCCGTGGCGGTCACGTTTTGGACCCGCATCGTCGAGGGATGCCCGCCAAAGGTGCTCGGTGGACCCAACACCACGATCGGATCCGAGAAGATGTTCAAGGGAACAAACCGGACTCGCTCGTCGGTGATGCCGCTCTTCGGATGGGCCAATTCGAGCTCCTGCAGATATGCCGCCACCTGATTCGACTCGACCGGGGTCAACGAGCTGGTGGTGTGGGCCAGCACCGCGTCGCCCAGGCTCGAGGCCGAACCGTCGTGCAAGTACGGAGCGGTCATCCATGCATCCCGCAGGGTCGGTGTGTCGATTCCGTCCAAAAGACCGCCCATGCGCAGGCCGCTTTCCGGCTTCAGGGTCCCCACGTCGTGACGGAAGCCCTGGTCCGAATCGGTCAAGAACTCTCCAAAATGGCAGTCCCGGCATCCTTCGCGCTCGAACAGCTGGCGGCCCACATCGGCATCTGCGCTCAGACTGCCGTTTCGGTACGGGCTTTCCGGAAACCGGGTGAGCGATGCTACGTAGACTGCGAGGGCATCCAGGTCCGACGACAAGCCCGCCTTCGGTGGGCCCAGCAGGTCCTCCGTAGCCAAGAAGTCCGCGTCGGTCATGAGGCCGCGTCCTCCAGCGAAGGTCCGAATCTGGTTTTCGAAGTCCTGGACTTCGTCGAAGTTGCCCGACCAGTGGAGCAGCCCGTGGGCCATGTCGCCCCGGCCACCCAAGGCGATGGTGTTCCGAAGGCCCTCCCCGTTGCCGGTGAAGTCCCAGACCCGGCCGTCCTGTCCCCCGTCTTCGTGGCAGGAGGCGCACGCCATGTAGTCGTCCAAGGCGAGCCGGTCGTCCCGGGCATCATGGAACAGTTGTTTTCCGAGAAGGACTCGGGGAGCCAGTGCCTCGCCCGAAACGGTCTGAACTTCCCACAGCGGGAGTACTTCGTTGCCGTGCCCATCGACCACGCCCGACAGGTCGTAGGCCGACACGCTCCGGTCCATGAAGTTGTGTACGTACAGAGTTCGGCCGTCGGGCGACGTGGCGAGACCCCGCGGCGCTCTACCCACATCGAATCGGAACAGCTCCGTTCCACCGAAGGTGTCGCTCACCGCCACCTGCCGGTTCCCTTCCAGGCTGGTGAACAGATAGGCGCCGAAGGGGCCGAAGGCCGCGTGGTTCGCCACACTCGCGTTGTCGTGGTCCACCCGGAAGCCCAGATCCTCCCTTAGACTGCCGAGCTCGAACATGGAACTCACGGCCCGCACCGTCTGGTCGAAGGTCATCCCGATGCCACCACGGGCGTAGCCCGCCAGAATGTTGTCCTGCTTGGACGGCACCCAGGCTTGGTGGCCATCCGGCGAGATCACTGCCGGCCCCAGGTAGTTCGGGATGCCTGGGCCCGAATGCTCGGACGCCGCCCGATTCGAATACTGAAGGACTACGGTGCTCACCGGTGACAACTGCCCGTCCAAAGCCACGACTTCGCCGCCATACTTGCGGGTCCCGTCGTCGACCACCGGCCGCAGGGTGTGCTCGTCGGGAAGCGGTGGTGACACGAAACGAGACGCGAAAACGCGGGTTCCAGAAGAATCCACCGAAACGTGCCGGACCCGACCGCCTACGGTGCGTCTGGCGTCGATGGTCTTTTGCACCGTGTTGAATCGAACCACCTCTTCGGTGCCTTCCAGGGCCACATAGGCCCGATGGCTCGCAGGCGCGAAAGCGATGCCGTGGGGCAGGGATCCTCGCGAGAGCTCCAGGGTGCGCACCACCTGCAGCAGGGTCGTGTCGATGATCGAGACCGTGGCGTCCCGCTTGTTGACCACCCAGACTTCGGGCTGTAGCGGGGCCTTTGCGACGCTGGCCGGCTGGTCCCCGACCGCAATCTCCGCCAGCACCACCCCTGCCTCGGTCAGGGTCACCGTGTCGTTGTCCGGGTTCGCGTTCCAGACTCGAACCATTCCGCCGTCGGCGTCGATCGCCAAGGTGTTCGAGGCCGACGGCGGCTCTGCCGTGAGGCTTCGGTGGACGATCTGAGTGGCGAATACGTTCTCGTCGTCCCCGGCCCCGTCCCGGACCCGCAGGCTCACCACATAGCGACCGGGGTGGGCGTAGGTGTGGGTGATGTTCGCGTGGGGGACGAAGCCCGTGGACGTTCCGTCGCCGAAGTCCCACGCGTATTCCAGGGGCGGGGTGCCCGCCGCCGAGGCGCTGAACGAGACCGACGTGTTCACGAGTTGTGCGGTGGTGCTCAGCGGGGCCACCTCCAGCTGTTGCCGGGTTCCGTGCACCTCGACTTCGGCAAGGGACAGGGGATCGGTCCCGGTCAGCTGGACCCGAATGTATCGGCCCGCCGTCCCAACAGGCACGGCGATCGAGTCTGTGGACAGACTCGACACGAAGGCTTCGGTCACGCCCGACTGGGCCCGGGCGTCCGACAACACCGTGGACGTGAAGGGATCGGGTGAGACCAGCACGTAGAAGTTGGACAGCCGCTGGGAGCAGCAATCGGTGCGGTTCCACAGCACCACCTCGTCGATCATGGCCTCGGAACCCAGATCGAGCTCCCACCATGCTTCGGCCTCGGACTGGGTGTGGGTGATCGAGTTCGAGCCCGCATCGCCCGTACGGTTGCCGTTGATCGCGTTGGCCGGTCCAAACTGGGCCACGGTACCGTACTGAGAGGACTGGGTTGCCGACCCGGCGAGGGCAAGGTTGTCCTGGCCAAACACCTGCAACTCGTCCACGGCCAGGTTGCCAAACCCGTTCTTTTGAACGCGGACGTATCGACCCGTAGTCTCCACCGAGAGTTCGAGAAGGCGGTTTACGGCCGACGATACCCGAATGGCGTGCACGTTTGGATCGTTCGCAAGGACGCTTGGATTCGTACTGGTGAAAGGAACCTGAGAGATGAACACGTGGAAGTCTTCGAGCTCGTTCTGGCAGCAGTCGGTGCGGTTCCACAAGCGTATCGAGTGGATCTCCACCGAGTGTCGCAGGTCGACTTGCACCCACGGATCCTGCTCGGCGTCGGTCCGCGCCATGCTGCCGAGGGACAGGTCACCCGACATGTCGCCGTCGATGGCATTGTCCGCTGCGGGCGACGGTGTACCGGGAGCTACGGAAGACTGGGAGGCTACGCCAGCTAGCGCATGGTTTTCGTGGACGCTTTCGGTGGTTTCCACCTGGACTGCGGCCCCCTTCGACGGGACGCCCCGGGCGTCGACGGCGAACAGCATCCAGTAGCCGGGGGTCAGCACGTTCGGGTTCACGTGTGCCTCGAGGTCGTACTGGTTGGTGCTGACCCGTGTGGCGGGAAACTCCAGGTACCGAAGGTCGCTGTTCACTCCGTGTGTGCTCGAGGACATCCTGATGAAAGTGAACTTGTCGATCGGGTCGGTGGTTTCGACCCGGAGGGTCTCGCCCGGACGGATGGTTCCCGGTGCCGACAGAATCCGGGGCCGCTGGGCGAGGTTGCCGGAGGAATCGAAGAGGTAGGGGGGCGAAAAGACCTGACCGTCTCGGTGGCTCGAACCGTTGCAGTGCGCGTTGCCCGAGCAATAGCCGCCGCCAGCGGACAGCACGCGACCGTCGAGAAGTAGGGTGGCCGTGGAGTGATAGCCCCGAGGGATGGTCATGGGGGCTCCGAGAGTCCATGTGCCGGTCTGCGGATTCCAGAACTCCACGTCCAAGACCGCGCCAGCGTCACTGAACTTGCGGCCCGAGGTGTTGCCGCCCACCACCATCACCTCACCGGTGGGGAGGATCACCGGAACGTGGAACTTGCGGGGGAAGTTCATGGGATCGGTGTTGGAGACCGTGGGCGCGGGTCCGTTGATGTCGATGACGAGCGCCTGGCTCGTGCTGTTGATGTTGGTGCCGTGGGTCCAGCCACCCGCGACGAGGATCTTGCCTTCGTCGTACATCACATGGGCGCTGTGCTTGTGATAGAAACCGTTCACGAGCGGGCCGGTCTTCTCGTAGTCTCCCAGACCCTCCGTGTTGACCCAGTGCATCTGGGGGGTCGGTCCGGCGTGAAAGAGCAGACCGCTGGGCGCCACGTTCAACAGGGGCCACCAATTCCGCTCCCGATACTGGTTACCGGGGTAGGGATTCAGGACCATCTGGCCCCAGTCGGCGTTCGGTTGAAGGGTCCAGCCGTTTTTGGGATCCCAGCGCTCGGGGACCCGAGGCATCGATGCGGTACCCATGGCGGTATACGCGTCGCCGTCCGTCAGCGCCACCGTGGTCGGGTACCAGCGACCTCCGCTGGCCATATTTTCAAACGAGTCCCAGCTGTTGTCCCGATAATCGAAGACGCTGACGAAGGGCGTGTTCTGTTGGTTTCGGCCACCATTCACGAACACCCTTCCGTCGGCCATCATGACCTGACTCGCGCAGAACATGTTGTGGCCGATGGTCAGGATGTCCACGAACTGTCCGGTGGTCGGGTCCCAGGTGGCCGTATAGGTCCTCTCGGGGCGCGGCCAAGTTTCGCGCTCGGAGCCGGACCAGGTGAGCACGCGCCCGTCGGGAAGGTTCGCCATGGAGACTGCGATGTGGGGCCAAGCGATCACCGGTCCCCACTGGCCAACGGTTGCGGCGTTGGCTGCGGGCTGAATCGCGGCGCTCTTCAGGGTGAAGACTTGGCTGTTGCCTCCGCCCAGGTGGCCGAGCTCCAGCTCGGTTCCGGCTCCAGTCGATGCGTTCCGGACTTGAACCAACAGACCCGAGTCCACCGCTTCCAAGCTGTAGTCACCGGCGATGTTGGAGGGAAGCAGCTTGAACTGCTGAGCGGTCGTGCCGCTGCAGATGTCTTGTATGAGGGGTGTACCGGCGGTCACGCCACCTCCGTCCACGGTCAAGCAGCTGCCGCTGTGAACGAACTCCATCGTGTAGATGTCGGTGGTCGGGACCACCAGCTGAAAGAAGACGGACTGGTGGGCTCGGCCCACGCAGTTGCCTTGGACCACCGATGCGCCATCGGTCGCGCTCGCTCCCGCGACTTCGACACACATGCCGCTATGGACCGCCGTCAGATCCGACGTGAAGTTGGCCCAAGCGATCGAATGGACTCCGAAGACGAGCCCCGCTCCCAGGATCGATCCGAGTCGTGCGTTCAATTGTCCCTCCCGCTGTCTACCGGAAACGTGGCATCGCTCCCGTGGGCGGAAGATTCAGCATGGGCCTTTTCGATTTGGGTAGCGCAAATGTGGGACAGATGCGCTTTTTTGAACCCAAACGGTTCCCTCGAAGGGCTTTTTGACGCAATGCGTTTCGTTCCTGCACGGCGGTCGCGCCAGAATTGCGCAGGCGGGACACGACCGGCCGGTCGTTCGGTGGGGTCCCATGGATCCGGTGGACCGGCTGCAGACCGGTCGGGCTGCGGGGCCCGTGCGGTGGCTCCGGGAGACGCGGCGACGGTGCGGGAGGAGCCGTCCTTCGAAAAGGCCGGTGAATCTGGGCTTCGGTCGCGACCCGTCGCTTCCCGGCGGTGGCCGTCCCCTGCTCGGAACCGGTCGCTCCGGGCTACCCGGCCTGGGGCCGCGCAGCACCCGGTCCAGATGTCTTGCCCGGCGTCGGCCCGCCGCAGCTCAGTTGCGCAGGGGCTTGTTGGTCATCAAGAGGGACTGGATGCGGGCCTGGGTCTTCTCTTCGCCGCACAGGCTCAAAAAGGCTTCGCGCTCGAGGTCGAGCACGTGCTGCTCGGTGACCTCGGTTCCCGGCAGCACGTCCCCGCCACACAGTATGTGGGCGACTTTGCGGGCGATCTTGCCGTCGTGCTCCGTGGCGAAGCCGCCTTCCATCATGCCCCAGACTCGAATTGCGATGGTCTGAGCCGCGTCGATCCCCGCTGCCGCAATCTTGCGAGGACGGGGCGGACGGTAGCCAGCCCGAGCCATTCCGAGAGCGCGCTCCTTCGCGTGATACAGAAGGTGGTCCCGGTTCAGGCTGATGCCGTCGGTCGCCCGAAGATATCGGTATCGCTGGCCTTCCTCGGCGCCGGTGGCCACCTGGGCGGTGGCGATCTGCAGCGAAGCCTTGCCGATGAAGGGCAGCCGGTCCACCTCGTCGACCCCCTCGAGGGGACGGGTCCAACGCTCGACCATCCGAAGGCATCCGCCCCCGGCCGGGACGAGCCCGGCTCCCACTTCGACCAGGCCGATGTAGGTTTCGGCGTGGGCTTCGCAGGCGTCCGCGGCCATGGCGATCTCCGCGCAGCCGCCGAAGGTGTATTGAAATGGCGCAGCCACCACCGGGATCTTGGCGTAGCGAAGGCCTTGCAAGGCGTCCTGCAAGCCCCGAATGGCCTTGTCGATCGAAGTCCAATCTCCCTGCTGCGCGCCCATGAACACCAGCATCAGGTTGGCGCCGGCGCCGAAGTGGGCGCCGTCGTTGCCGATGACGAGGGCTTCGAAATTCCTTTCGGCCTCCTCGACGGCTGCACCCATCATCTCGATGACGTCGTCATCGATGGTGTTCATCTTCGTGTGGACCTCGAGGCACAGGGCGCCGTCGCCCAAGTCCACCAGGCTCGCGCCCAAGTTCGAGCGCACCACTCGGCTCTCGTTTTCCTTCACGGCAGAGAGCCGGATGTGCTTCGGGTCCACCGGGACCGGAGCGGGTTTGTTCGTTCGGATGTCGAAGAAGGTTTGTTCGCTCAGCGGTCCGGCATAAAACGACGACCGGCCTGAAGCGAGCATGTCGGTCACCGCTGGCGGGACCTCGAAGCCCTCGGCCTTCATTCGCTCGACGCTTTGGTGCACACCGATGGCATCCCAGGTCTCGAAGGGGCCGAGATCCCAATTGAATCCCCAGCGCATCGCCCGATCGATCTGGACGATGTCGTCGGAGATCTCGCCGAGGCGCCGCGCTGCATAGACCAGGGTGTGGGCCAGGGTGTGCCAAGCGAATCCCGCCGCTTTGTCGTCGCCTTCGAGCATCTTGGCGATGCGGGCGCCGGGCTCCTCGATGTTTCGGGCCGCGCCGATCGAATCGAAGCGCACCTTCTTCTGCTCGCGGTATTCGCCGGTGGAGGGCTCGTAAACCAGAATGTCCTTGCCATCCTTTTTGAAGAAGCCCCGTCCCGCCTTGCGCCCGAGGGCTCCGTCGTCGACCAGCTTTTTCACCCAAGCAGGCGGCTCGAACACGGCTCGCTCTTCGTCGTCGGGCAGGTTCCGAAAGCAGTTGTCGGCCACGTGCAAGAATGTGTCGAGCCCGACCAGATCGGCGGTTCCGAACGCCGCGGACTTGGGGCGCCCCATCGGTGCGCCAGCGATTTTGTCGACCTCTTCGATGCTGAGTTCGAATTCGTCCATCGAGTGGACAGCTTTCATCATGGCGTAGATGCCGATTCGGTTGGCGATGAAGTTGACGGTGTCTTTTCCGAACACCACACCCTTGCCGAGAAACTCTCCGAATCGAGCGCATCGGGCCACTACGTTCGAATCCGTGTCGGGCCCTGGGATGATCTCCAGCAGTCGCATGTAGCGGACCGGGTTGAAGAAGTGCAGCACCAGGAACCGGGAGCGAAGCTCCGGAGACAGGTCTCGCGTCATGTCCGCGATCTTGAGGCCGGACGTATTCGACGCGAGCACGGCGTGGGCCGGGAGGACCTTTTCCACCTTCGCGAACAAAGACCGCTTGATGTCCACGTTCTCGACCACGGCTTCGATCACGATGTCGCATTCGGACAATCGGTCCAGGTGGTCTTCAAAGTTTCCCGGGACGACCAGCTCGGCGGCCGTCGGGTCGTAAAAGGTTGCGGGCTTCGACTTCAGCGCCCTCCGGAGCGCTTCCGTCGGGAGCCGGTTTCGATCCTTGGGGCTCGGTCCCGCATCTTTGGGGACCATGTCCAAGAGGTGGGTTCGGATGCCCGCGCCAGCCAGATGGGCGGCGATGCCGGTGCCCATCAGACCGGCCCCGAGTACGGCGGCGGTTTCGATGCGTTCGCTCATGTTCGTGCCCGGTCCGGGACGGTAGATGACGACGCAAAGCGTTAGCAAGCGCGACCGTCCGCCGATTTGGCGGAGTCCGTCAGGCTCCGGGGAGGGTGGCGCGACCGGACGGAGCGTCCCACTCCAGGTCGGGCCCGATCGGCACGATCCGGTGGGGATTCACGGTGTCATGGCTTTGGTAGTAATGGCGTTCGGCGTGGTCGAAGCGGCAGGTCCCGGCGACGCCCGGCTGCTGGTACAGGTCCCTTGCGTACGGCCACAGGTTCGGGTGGTCCACGATCCGGGCCCGGTTGCACTTGAAATGGGTGTGGTAGACCAGGTCGAATCGGGCCAGGGTCGTGAATAACCGCCAGTCTGCTTCGGTGATCCGGTTGCCGAGCAGGTATCGGCGGTCGGCGAGGCGCCGGTCCAGGTCCGCCAAGGTCTCGAACAACGGACCGACCGCTTCGTCGTACGCCCGTTGCGACGTGGCAAAGCCGCACTTGTATACCCCGTTGTTCACGGTGTGATAGACCCGCTCGTTGATCTCGTCGATCTCGTCGCGGAGCTCGGGTGGACGGAATGTGCCGGGTTTGGCTCCGACTCCGTCGAAGGCTTCGTCGAACATCCGGATGATTTCCGCCGACTCGTTCGAAACGATCGTACTTTCCTTCGTATCCCACAGGACCGGCACCGTGGCTCGACCAGTGTAGTGGGGATCGGCCGCCTGGTAGAGGTTGTGAATGTACTTCGCCCCGGTGTGCGGATCCGGAATGACTCCGGGACCCTCTTCGAAAGACCAGCCCTTGGAGCCCATGAACCAATGAGTCACCGACAGTCCGATGATGTCGGTCAGCCCTTTGAGCTCCCGGTAGATCAGAGCGCGATGGGCCCAAGGGCAAGCGTAAGACACGTACAGATGGTACCGGCCTGGCTCGGCGGCGAACCCGCCTCGGCCGGTGGGTCCTGGCGATCCGTCCGGAGTCACCCAGTTGCGAAAACCGGATTCCTTTCGAACGAAGCGTCCTCCCGTCGACTTCGTGTCGTACCACACGTCGTGCCATTCCCCGTCCACCAGTTTTCCCATGTCGACCTCTCTTTCGTCTCGCCGCACCGGCGGCCCGACGCGCGAGCCGTGGACCCAGACCGATGCCGAGGCAAGCCCGCCCGGATCGACGTCCACCGGGGTGCGAAGAATCTCCCCACGGGCCATTCGAGGCCCGCACGCCCGAAGACCCCCGGTCCGCTCCGAAGGTGCCGGCCGGCGCCGTGCGGGTCCTTTCGCGCTGTCACGGCTCGCCCTGCCCCGGGTTGAGTTTTGGGGCAAA
>DAPKRQ010000283.1:0-17357 GCA_031800475.1 Myxococcales bacterium LLY-WYZ-16_1 | reverse complement strand
GGCATGACCGTGGGCGGCACGGGACTTCAGACCGTGGTCGAAGGTCGCCACGACTTTGGAGCGGCGTTTTCGTTGGGCTACACCTGGTTTTGAGCCCTGGGGCTCTGGGGCTCTGGGGAAGGACCAAGCGAGGGGCGTTCGTTTCGGCCGAGAGTCGAAGCTTCGATTCAAGCGACCGAGGGTGTCGGCTCGGTCGAGGGGGCCCGAAGCTCTGCGGCCGACAGGAACTGGGTGGTCAGCTCCACCAGTTCTTGGGGGTGCTCGAGCTGCGGGCTGTGGCCGAAATGGGGCGGAAGCACCACCTGGGCGTGGGGCGGAAGATGCTTCAAGAAAAAGTCCCGGCTTTCCCGCGGCAGTATCCGATCCTGGTCGCCCCAGATGAACAGGACCGGATGTCGGATCGATTCGATCTCGTCCGGGGCCAACAGTTCGAGCACGCACATTCGATCCATCAAGATCCGGAGCTCTTCCTTGCTCAGCTCCCGCAGCACGAAGGGGGCGATCCATCGCCGGAGGGGATGGGGGCGCGAGAAGAGGCGACCCAAAAACGCCAGGGCGTCGTCGACGCTCCGGAGCCGAAAGGAGTCCAGGAGCTCTTCGAACCGCTCGGCGGTCATCTTGGCTCCACCCGGCGACACCAGGATCAGCCCCCGCACCCGCTCGGGACGGGTGGCGGCGTACCGCAGTGCGGCGAAGCCCCCCATGGAGTTGCCGAGCACGAAAGCCGGATCTCCCACGGGAATCAGCCGGTCGAGCCCCTCGAACCATCCGTTTCGCAAGGTCTCGTAGGATGGGCCGGTGCGGGGCACCGGGCTGAAACCGTGGGCGGGCGCGTCCACCGCCATGACGCGGCGGCAAGAACGCTTGAGCCCTCGCAGCACCGCGGCGAACTGGGACGAGGCCGAGGACAGGCCGTGCATCACCGCGACGGGGGGCAACGTGCCGTCACCCCGGGCCTCCAGGGCGTGCACGTCGCCCACCGACGTGTGCACGATGCGGCTGCGAAAGCCGTTTCGTTCGAGCCACCACCGGCTCACCCGCTGGAGCGCTCGGGACACGAGAAAATCCTCACGGAGCCGGCCGGCCGTGGCAAGTGGAACGCCCCCGCCGCGGTTCGGTCCGTCCGCCGGCGGGGATGAGAAGGGGCCCAGGAATGGGCTGTCAGGGCACCATCAGGTCGAATTCGAAGCTGCCGTCGCCCCGGACGAGCGCGGCTGCGGGGGAACCGCCCAAGTCCAGGAAGATCAAGGTGCCGAACATGCCCGGCGTCATGAAGCCCGTGCTGAAGCTGGTGCTCAGGTCGTCCACCGGAGGGCTCCCGTCCAGATCCAGCGACACCCGAAGGCTGGACATCATGCCCGCCGCCACGTCTGCGGGGTCTGTGACCCCGCCCGAAGCCAGGCTCGAGAACAGCTGGTTCGAGCTGCCCCCGCTGGTGTCGTACACGTCGACGGTGCCGACGCCTTCCGCCACGTGAACGCCCTGAACCCGGCCGGCCCCGCCGATCCCGAAGTAACTGTGCTCCACCTGCACCAGCTCCTGCGTGGCGGAACCGCTGGGACCGGTTTCCCCGAGCACGAAGGTGTAGCTCTTTCCGGCCTCCAGCTGGGTGGTCAGATCGGCCAGCGTACCCATGCCGGGCATTTGGCCAGGTTCGACCGCGGCCACGGTGACCGGATTGCCCGTGGCTTGGACGAAGGCCCATGGGCTGGCGCCTTCGAAGTTGCCCGGCGATCCGAGGGAGTTGTCGCTGCCGACCCGGTTTCCGTCCACGTACAGGTCTGCAGCGGGGTTGTTTGGCGCGAAGTTGCCGATCCGAACTCGAGCGGGAGGATCGAGCCGCAGCACCGGTGCCCCCAAGACGTCCGTCTGTTGCAGGAGCACCTCGACCGAGTTGTCGGCGCCATCGGCCACCAAGAACGCGTTGTAGATCGAATCCGGGGCCAGGCCGGCAACCTGGAACGCCGTGTCCAGGTCGTTGGTGCCCATCATCAGTTGGGACGAATTGGTGGCCAAGATATCGACCCCCACGTCGAGGCCTGCGGCCGGGTCCGCCTCGAGGTATCCGGTGTTCGCGCCCTCGGGCACCACGCGGGCGATGGCCATGCCCGCATCCCGGTCCAGCAGGTCCACATCGCCGAACCCGCCGGCGGAATGCACGATGCGTACCCGAAAGTCGCCGGGCGTCATCGGCGGACTCGGGTCGTTTTGGAGAACGTCGCCCTGGGCGGTGCCCTGAAAGTCGACGTAGGCGTACGCGGTATTCGAGACGGTCGAAAAGACCGGCCCGTTGAAGGTCAGGATGGCGTCCTGAATGTCTTCGCCCTCGGCCGCCACCGCGAACTCTGTGCTGCGACCGCTCGGGACCTCGACGCTGCTGGACTGACCGAAGCCCACTCCGGTCGCCACCGGCGTCATGTTGCCATTCACGAACACGTCCACCGGTCCCACCCCCGAAGCCAGATGGAACAGCTCCAGATCTGACAATGCACCTGCGACAACTGCCGGCTGCGTGGTCGATGTGACCTGATTGCTGACCGCGTAGAGGACCAGGGGCCCCCGGTCCACTTGGGGCATCGGGTTCTGACCGACGTAGCCGTCCTGAACCAGGTAGAAGGTGTACGACCGGGTCTCTTCGAGCGATGGTACCTCGAACGTGGCCTCGAGGCCCGTGGCCGTCATGTCCCACTCGAGTCCCACGTCGAAGGACGACGCCGCCGGACCCCTAAAAAAGGAAGACACGCCTACGCCATACGAAAGCGCGGACGCCGCGGGCATGCCAGGGTTGTTGACCAAGTCGAATACGTCGACGGCGGTGGCGCCGCCGAGCAGGTCCGGGATCACCCCGTGGGCGAAACGCCACTCGATCTGACCGGCCGGTGCGGAGGCCGGATCGGGCTCCTGGGTCACCACGACGGTGGGGCTGGTGCCAGGCATCTGGGTCGGCCCGTCGCCGACCGCGGCCACCGTGGTGAGCTCGTCGGCCACGGTCCGGATCTGCTGCTGGTCGATGAAGGGCTGGCCATCTACGAAGACCGAAGCCAAGTATTGGTCTTCCGGGAGCTCGAAGACTCCGCTGACCGAAGCGAAGGGGATCGCGTCGATGGTGTTGACCACGGTGCCGTCCAGGGCGGTCAGATCGACCGGGTTGCCGTCCAGCGTCCGCAGCTCGAGCCGAGCTTGGGGCCCCTGGCCCGGCAGCGAGAGGAAGTGGGCCAGCCGCACCTCGCTGAGCCGCCGCACCGACTGGGTATTCCCGTCTTGGTCCTGCAGAACCAGGGACACCAGGGCCGGCGACTGGAAGAAGTCGTTGATTAGGTAGCCGGTGTAGTCCCGCCCGGCCTGCAGGTCCGGCAGGGGAAAGCGGAACTCGTTCGCACCGATTCGCGCCACGGCTGTCAGGTCGTTGGCGCTGGCCGGGCTCAACTCCTGGGCATTGGTCAGGCCGCCGTAGGAGGCAGCGCCCAGGTTGGCGGTCTGGTCGCCCACGATCTCGAAGCTCGCGTCGCCCAGGGGGCCACCCGCTTGGCGGCCTGCATGGAAAAAGCGGATCCGGAAGTTGCCCGTCGGCGCCTCCGGATTGTCGCGAATGATCGCCACGTCGGCTCGGTCGTCCGCCGCGCCGCCCGGGTTTCGGCCGTAGACGACGATGGTCTGGCGGGCGTCGACTTCGAGGTCCAGGGTCGCCCGAGCGAAGGCGCTGGCTGCGGACATCTGGCCCGCTTCGACGAAGCTGGTGAGGGCCGAGCCGGCGGTAACCTGAGTGTAACCGGGAGCGCTTCCACCGAATGGAACATTTTGCTGGCCGTCGACCTTGTCGGTGCCGAGGAACAGGTCCACCGACGGGCTTCCCGGCGAGACGTGCATGATCCGAATGTCGCTCGGGTCCGAGATGATCTGTCGCGTGGCCTCCTGGGCGGAGCGGGCCAGCGGCACGACCAGGGCTTTCGGCTGCATGGGGTTGCCGCTCATGTCGAAGTCTCGGTCGAGAAAGACGTTGACCACGTCGTTCGCCTGCAGGGTGTCGGCGGTGTAGATCACCTCCCAGTCGTCTCGGTCGTCGGCGTCCACGCCCAGGTCTAGACCGCCGTCACCGGGAATGTTCGGCGTGACGTACTCGGTCACGTCCTCGAAGCCGAGCTGGTTGAACGACGGGTCGAAGGGGGATGCCATCATGAAGTCGCCGCTTTCCGCGTTGGTGATGTCCACCGGTCCGAATTCCCGATCCAGGTGGACCACTCGCAAGCGAACTTGCCCGGGTTGAAGACCGCCGGTGGTCTCGGGTGAAAGGGCCAAGATCTCGGCTCCTTCGTCGGAGTCGTAGACCGCGACGGTCCGGGTCTGGCCGTCGTCGAGGACGAAGCCTTCGGTCGTGACCACGGGTGTTCCGGAAGGATCGACGCCCGCGGGGAACACCTGGATTTCGTAGGTGTCCGCCACCGTGGTCCGCAGGCCGGAAGATGCCCCTTCGGCCAGGTTCGACACCGAAGTCTCGGGTTCCTCGCTGCTTCCGACCAAGTAAACGTCGACGGGGCCCGCTCCGTCGGCCAGGTGCACGAAGTTCAGCTGGCCTTCGCCGGGACCCATGAATTCCTGCCCCTGAATCACCTGGACATCGTAGTCGTCGTTGACCAGAAGCAGGCGCTCTTCCAGGGCCAAAAAAGCCCGGAAACTTCCGGGACCCACCGTGATCGGAAAGGCTACGTCCGGTTCGGGCCGTCCGCGGGCGCTCACGCCCAGGACGAACTCACCGACCGGGATCTGAGAATCGCTGGAGCTCGCCTGGCCGATCGACACCTGACCCAGGTTGTCCTCGGGCGAGCGGTTGTCGGTGGCGCTCCACAGCTGAAGGTTCGACGCGGTGTACGTCGAATCGACGTTCACGAAGCGAAATGTTGCGTTGCCCGCCGTCGGGTCTGCCAGGTCGTCTTCAAAGCTGGCTGGCTCGACTTGGGGCGGGTCGGAATCGCTCAAGTAGAGCGCGAGCATCACCTGCCGGTCTTCCAGGATCCGGATGCCCCGCAGCTCCCGGGCGTCGGCAGCGTCCGGCCCGGCGCCCGCGGCGACCACCCGAAAGCTGGTGGTGCCTGCGGGGAGCTCCAACGATTCGCTCACCCGGTCCAGGGGCAGATTGGACACGATGGGGCCGGCCTCCAGGTCGGTCGCCACGTAGATGTCGCGGGCCCCGAACCCCGGGCTCAGGGCGTTCAAAAACCGGATCTGGCCGGTAGACTCGGGAATGTCGGTGTCGCCGTTCGACCCGTCGTCCCCGCCGTCGCCGCAGGCCACGGCCCCCAACAGGGCCGAAAGCGCCAGTGAAATCGTGAACCTTGGTGCTATCCGCATCGGCACCCCCCCATACCCGAAAACGGCCAACTTGGGTGAAAGATTGTCGGGGGGATGAAGGGTTCGTCCCCACCTGAAGGATCCGGGTTTCCATGGGCCTCCGGGTGCGAAATTTTTTTGCCCGGACCCTCTTGACCCCGAGGTGTAAATGACAATCATTCTCAATATCAGGACGCCGTCATGATCGTGTGCCTTTGCAACGCCGTTTCCGACCGAACCATCCGCCAGGTGGTGCGGGAGGGCGCCCGAACCGTTTCCGAAGTGCGCCGATCGTGCCGCGCAGGCCGTGGATGCGGTCAATGCCGCTTTCAAGTCGCCGATCTGATCGGCGAAGCATCCTCTGCTTGTGCCCCGCCGTTGGCTTCGCTACACGCTCGCAGCGACCATGAAGGGGCATCCACAAGTCATCGACCTCCTGAATGAGGTACTCACCGGCGAGCTCACCGCCGTGAACCAATACTGGCTGCACGGCCGTATGTGCGAAAACTGGGGCTACGAACGGCTCTGGCAAAAGCAACGACATGAATCCATCGACGAGATGAAGCACGCCGACGAGTTGATTGCGCGCATCCTCTATCTCGAAGGCGTACCCAACCTGCAGCGCTACGGAAAAGTGAACGTCGGCGAAACGGTCCCCGAGCAGATGGAGCTGGACCTGAAGCTCGAGTACGAAGCGCTCGAGCGCCTGAACCGGGGCGTCACGCTCTGTCGCGATCTGGGCGACAGCGGAAGCCGCGCGCTCTTGGAACGGATCCTCGTCAGCGAAGAGGATCACGTGGACTGGCTCGAAAAACAGCTCGATCAGATCAAGCAGCTGGGCGTGCCCCACTATTTGGCCCAGCAGGTCAAAGCCGACGACTGACCGGTCAGACCTCGGCCTCGACGAACGGCTCGCTGGTGTAGCAGGCCACCACGTCGTCCGCCTCGTCGGCCAAGACGAACCACCGGACCCCATCTCCGTCTTCGAACGCGAACGGGAGCACCTGGGCCCCGTCGACCGCCCGCAGGTGGGCGACCGCGTCTTCGAGCAGCTCGATGCCGGCGGGTACGTCGCCGCGGCGCTGCATCTTGCGCATCCGCTCTTCCAGTCGATCGGCCACATCCTCGGCGGGCACCCGCTTGCCGGGTGCGCCCAAGGGCTCTACCTGGTCCGACTCGAGCAGCTCGACCAGCCGAGCGGCCGCGTCGGGCATGTGCTCGGAGGCGGTTTCTTCCATGAAGTGGTGCAGCCGTTCCAAGAGGTCCATGAAGAGCGTCCAGCGGTGTCGAACCAGAGCGGAGACGGAGGGATTCGAACCCCCGAACGGGTTGCCCCGTTACTTGATTTCGAATCAAGCGCCTTCAACCGGACTCGGCCACGTCTCCGGAGACCCGGCGCATACGCAGCAGCGGCCGGGCTCGTCAACCGCTTGTCGCGGCCGATGATCCGGTCATGCCCGGAGCCGAGCACGACGGGTGTTTCCGCAGTCGGAAGGGCCGATGGCTCGCCCGTTTGCCGTGGGCCCATGGTCCTCGGTCCAGCGCCACCGCCCGGCCCGCCGAACCCTGGCCCCACAGTCGGGGTGCCCCGCGGGTTTGGACCGGCGACCTGCGCTTCGATGGGGCGGTGGCCGTATCCGGCGACGCGGCCCATCTGCGAGCATGGCTCGATCCGGGACGCCGCCAGGCTTTGAAGGCGCTGATGCGCGAAGCGCCGGTTCGGCTGTGGGTGCGTCCGCAGACCCTGTGGGCCCGAGGGCCGGGGCCGGCGCCCAGCCCCGGCACCTGGAGCCGTCTTCGACAACTGGTGGAGCTCGCTCCGGCGGCCGCAGCCGAAGCCGATCCGCGGGTGGCGGCCTTGAAGGCGGCCGACGTCCTTCGGACCGTGGACCTGATGGACCCGGAGGCCTCCGAGCGATCCCGGGAGCGGTCGATCCGGGCGATCTTCGAGGATCCGTGCACGCCGGACTGGCTGCGGGCCGACGCGCTGTGTGCCTTGTGGCGGTCGGCCCGCGACCCGGTTGCCCGCACGGACCTGTGGCGAGCGGCGGCGCGTTCGGGACGTCCCGAGCTCACGGTGACCGCGCTGGAGCTGTGGCCGGGTCGAGACGGGGTCGACCGGTCCATCGATCCGGGCCCCCGCGCCGAAGTCCTGGCCGCCGTGGCCGGGCTCCCGGAGCCCCATCGATCGGTGTGCGCCGAGCGGCTGGACCGGGTGTGGCGGTGGCGCGGCGCCTTGGCGCTCGGACCAAAGGTCGATTTGGATCGACCCCGGTGAACCGGTACATGCGGTGTCGGGCGGACCGAGCGGCAGCTCGCGACCGCGGGGGAGCACAGGGCATGCGCTTCGGACCTTGGGCTGGCATCGGCTGGATCCCGGCGGTGACCTCGATGGCACTGAGCCTCGGCTGCGGCGGGCTCATCCATCGCGTTGAACCCGATCCCGATCCGGCGGTGAAGGTCCCGGACCGGTGGACCGCGGCGTATCGCGTCGCCGAGGGTGGCGGGGCCGACCGCTGGTGGGAGGCGTTTCGGGCCGACGAGCTCAACCGCCACGTAAAGACCGCTTTGGGGGCGAACTTCGATCTGGTTCAGGCCTTCGCTCGACTCGAACAGGCCGAGGCCGCCAAGAACGGGGCCTTTTCCGGTTTTTTGCCCACGGTCACGGCCCGCGCCCAGTACGGTGGCACCCGGATCGTGCAGCCCTTCTTGGACCGCTCCATCGATGCGGGCCAGTTCGACCTGGGCCCGGCCCTGTCCTACGAGCTCGACGTGTGGGGACGGGTGGCCCAGGCCCACGCCGCCGAGGTCGAAAACCTGCGGGCCACCCGGTTCGACGTGGCCGCGGCCCACCTGACGGTGGCGGCGAGCGTGGTCGAGACCTGGTTGCGGGCGGTGGAGCAGCAGGCGGTGCTGGCTTTGCTGCGCCGTCAGCTCGAGACATCCCGAACCTTTTTGGAGTTGACCGAGCTGCGGTTCGACCAGGGGATCGCGAGCGGGCTCGACGTCTTTCAACAGCGGAGTCAGGTGGCTGCCGTCGAAGCCCGCTTTCCGCCGGTTCGTGCGGCGGAAGCGGTGGCGGAGCACCAGCTGGCGGTCCTGCTCGGACGGGCTCCGGGGAGCCTGCAGGTCGAGCGGGACGCCTTGCCCGAGCTTCCCCCTTTTCCGGAGGTGGGCCTGCCGTCCACCGTGCTCCTGCGCCGGCCGGACGTGCAGGCTGCCCGCCATCGGGCGGTGGCCCAGGACCACCGCATCGGGGCGGCCATCGCCGAGTACTTTCCTCGCTTCACTTTGGACGCTTCCCTGGGCTGGCGTTCGTTCAACGGCTTCGAGGGTCTGTTCGACGACTTCATCTACACCGTGGCCGGCCAGCTGGGAGCCACCCTGTTTCAAGGGGGCCGTCGCAAGGCGGAGGTCCGGCGCAACCGGGCGCTGCTCGAAGAGCGGCTGGGGGCCTTCGCCCAGCAGGTGCTGGTGGCGCTGCGGGAGGTGGAGGACGCACTCGTCGAACAAAAAGAGCAAGTTCGCTTGGTGGCGCGTCTCGACCGGCAGGTCGATGCGGCGCGGGCGACCCTGGCCGAAGCTCGACTGCGGTACGTCAACGGCCTTTCCGACTTCCTGCCGGTGTTGACGGCCCTGCAGGGTCTTCAGGACGTGGAGCGACAGCGGGTCGCCGCGCAGCGGGAGCTGCTCGCCCGGCGGGTTCGGCTCCATCGGGCTCTGGGAGGGACGTGGCAGGAAGACCGCATCGAACGGCGCCTTTCCGGAGAACGAGCCTCGTGAATCCCGTCGTACGCACCCTCGCTCCCATCGCGGTCTTGGCCGCCGGCTTCGGTCTGGCGGCCCTGTCGATCTGGACCCGCCCGACCCCCGAGCGAACCGAGGCACGGCCCCGGGTCGCCCGGGTGGTGGTGGAGCCGATCGAGGTCGGTCCTCGGCCGGTCGAGGTTTCTGGAACGGGCACGGTGATTCCGGCCCGGTCCGTGGACCTGCGGTCGGAAGTGGCTGGCCGGGTGGTGGCCGCCCACCCGGCGTTGGAGCCGGGCGGACGGCTTCGTCGGGGGCGAGTGGCGGTCCGGCTCGACGCCCGGGACTACCGGGTCCGGGTGACCGAGGCGAAAGCAGCCTTGCAGCAGGCACGCTTCGAGTTGGAGCTCGAAGAAGGACGGCAGGTGGTGGCTCGAAAAGAGTTCGAGCTTCTCGGCCGAGATTCGACCGAACTCGGCGATGCATCCTTGGCCCTGCGCGAGCCGCATCTGAGAAACGCTCGTGCCGCCGTGGAGGGCGCCGAAGCGAGCCTGGAACTCGCCCAGACCAATCTGGAGCGCACTCGGATCCGAGTTCCGTTCAATGCCATCGTTCGTGAGGAGTCCGTAGAGCGAGGGCTTTTGGTCGACCGTCAGACCGTCCTGGCGCGGCTCGTGGGCACAGACAGCTTCTGGGTGCGGGTTTCGATTCCGGTGGCCGCGCTGGAGTGGGTGCGGTTCGAAGACGCGGGCGGTGAGGCCACCCCCGTGCGGGTGCGTCAGGACCTGGGCCAAGGGCGTTCGGTCGAAAAGCTCGGTCGCTTGGTGCGCCTGTTGTCAGATCTGGACCCCCGGGGCCGGCTGGCTCGGGTCTTGGTAGCGGTCGATGATCCTCTCGACTTGAAAAAGCCCCCCGAACAGCGAGAACCCCTCTTGCTCGACGCGTTCGTCGAAGTCCGGATGCGGGGCCGCCGCTTGGAAGAAGTGGCTACCGTGCCTCGCCAGGCCCTGCGACAAGGCGACTCGGTGTGGATCATGGCTCCGGACGACACTCTGGAGATCCGGTCGGTCAGCCCGGCTTGGAAGGGGCCACAGACCGTGTACGTGCGGGGCGAGCTGCGGGCGGGTGAGCGCCTCGTGGTGTCCCGCATTCCGACGCCGGTCCCGGGCATGCAGCTGCGACGGGTCCCCGGTTCGTCGGTGGGCACGGAAGGGGAGTCTTTGTGAGCGCAGGGGGGCCCATCGCCTGGATGACCCGAAACCACGTGGCGGCCAACCTCTTGATGTTGGTTCTGGTGGTCGGCGGGGTGCTGATCGGTTCGCAGGTGAAGCAAGAGGTCTTTCCCGAGTTCGAGCTCGACATCGTGGACGTGTCGGTCCCGTATCTAGGCGCCAGTCCGGAAGAGGTGGAGCAAGGCATCCTGCTGGCCATCGAAGAGCGGGTGCGCAGCCTGGACGGCGTGAAGCGCGTGACGGCCACCGCAGTCGAAGGCCTGGGGCGGGTGCTGGTTGAGCTCGAGACCGGTACCGACCCCAACAAAGCGCTGTCCGACGTGAAGACCGAGGTGGATGCGATCACATCGTTTCCCGAGGAGGCCGAGCGTCCGACCGTATCCTTGGCGTCGAACCGCCGCCAGGTGATCACGGTGGTGCTCTACGGCGACCATTCGACCGAAGTGCTCAAGGAGGTCGGCGAACGGATCCGGCAGGAGCTGCTCACCTCGGCGGGCATCACCTATGTGAAGCTTTCGGGAGTGCTTCCCCGAGAGATCGCCATCGAGATTCCGCAGGCCACCTTGCGGTCTCATGGGCTCACCCTGCCGATGGTAGCCGACCGAGTGCGCCAGACCGCGGTGGAGCTGCCCGGAGGAGGAGTGCGGACCGCAGCCGGCGAAGTGCTGGTACGCACCGCCGAGCGTCGCGACTTTGGACGCGAGTTCGAAGACGTGCCGGTTTTGACCGCCGCCGACGGAACGCCGGTCCTTTTGCGAGACTTGGCCGAGATCCGAGATGCTTTCGAAGACGTGGAGTTCGCGGCCCGATTCCGGGGACAACCCGCGGTTCTCATTCGAGCCTATCGAAGCGGCTCCGAGACGCCGATCGACATCTCGAACCGGGTGAAAGATTACATCGAAAAGAACCGTTCGGCCTTGCCGCCCGGTCTGGAACTGGCGGTGCTTTCGGATCGATCCGTCATGTATCGTGAGCGCATCGACCTGCTGATGAGGAACGCTCGGCTCGGCTTGGTATTGGTCCTGATCGTGCTCGCCTTGTTCTTGAACGCCCGTTTGGCGTTCTGGGTGACGATGGGGATTCCCATCTCGTTCCTCGGCTCCTTGTTGCTGGTCCCGGCGATGGGCGTGTCGATCAACATGATATCGCTGTTCGCCTTCATCATCACCCTGGGCATCGTCGTTGATGACGCGGTCGTGGTTGGAGAGAACATATTCGAGATGCGCCAACAGGGCCGGTCCCGAATGGAAGCCGCCGTCGAAGGGGCGCGGCAGATCGCCATGCCCGTTGTGTTTTCGGTGCTGACTTCGGTCGCGGCTTTCATGCCTCTGTTCTTCGTGCCGGGCACCCAGGGTAAGTTCTTTCGAGTCATTCCGGCCATCGTCGTCTGCGTACTGATGATCTCTTTGGTGGAATCGCTCTTCGTCCTGCCCGCGCACCTTGCACATCGAGGAGGGCTCGGACGGGGACTGATCCGCTTTTTCGCGTATCCGGTGCGCCGCTGGTGGCGTCCCAGCGAGCCCGGGCCAGACGAGCCGGGACGGGAGTCGGCCCTGATGTCCGTGCTGAACGCCCCGCAGCGACGCTTCACCAAAGGGCTCGAGCGCTTCATCGACCGGCGCTACCTGCCGATCCTCCGGTTCTGCGTGAACCAACGCTACACCACCTTGGCTGCGGGCGTGGCGCTGCTGATCGCATCGGTCGGCCTTCGGGCCGGGGGCCACCTGGATTTCACCCCGATGCCCAAGGTCGATACCGACGTGGTCACCGCCAACGCGGTTCTTCCTTTCGGCAGTCCGTTCGACGCGACCCGAGTGGTGCGGTCCGAGATCGAACGGGCAGCCCGGCAGACGGCCCGGGAGTTTTCGGAGGACGACATCGAGGGCATCTTCGTGCAGGACGGCGCGGGCGTAGCCACGGGCACCGGACCGTTCGCCAGCGGGTCGGGCTTGGGTGAGCACCTGACCGCGGTGCAGGTCTTTTTGGTGCCGAGCGACGCGAGGGACTTTTCGGCTTCGCAGTTCGCCCAAGCTTGGCGAGACAAGGTTCGAGACCTCCCGGGTCTGGAGTCCTTGAGCTTCGTCTACAGTACCGGCCCGGGCGCCGGAGCCGCCATCGAGGTCGAGCTCAGCCATCCGAACATCGACACGCTGGAAGCGGCCGCATCGAAGTTGGCCGACAAGCTCGCCACCTTCGATGGCGTGCGCGACATCGACGACGGCTTCGCCAACGGCAAGCCCCAACTGGACGTCCGTCTCACGCCCCAAGCCCACGCCCTGGGCCTGACCTCTCGGGAGGTCGGCCGTCAGGTCCGGGCGGCCTTCTTCGGGGCCGAGGCCCTGCGGCAGCAACGGGGGCGGGACGAGGTCAAGGTCATGGTCCGCCGGCCGCGGCGGGAGCGACAGAGTGTCCACGACATCGAAAGCCTGATGATCCGGGTGCCCGGCGGTGGAGAAATCCCGCTGGTCGAGGCCGCACGGGTCGACCGGGGCTCCTCGTACACGTCGATCCAACGGACCGACGGGCAGCGTGTGCTGACCGTGCGGGCCGACGTGGCCGAAAACGCGAACGCCGAGAAGATCCTGTCGGCCGTTCGCCCCGACATCGAGAGACTGGTCCGAGACTTTCGGGGGCTGAGCTACGCGTTCGAAGGCGAATCCCGCCGCTTCGCCGAATCGTTGGCGAGCCTTCAGGTCAATGGGACCCTGGCCTTGATCGGCATCTTCGCCCTCTTGGCGATCCCGTTCCGCAGCTACATCCAGCCCGTGGTGGTCATGTCCGCCATTCCCTTCGGCGTGGTCGGCGCCGTGGGCGGACACCTCTTGATGGGCTACGACCTCAGCCTGATCAGCATCATGGGCATCGTGGCGGTGTCGGGCATCGTGGTGAACGACTCCCTGGTCCTGGTCCACGCCGCAAACGCACGGCGCGACGCCGGCAAGTCTCCGTACGAAGCCATTCAATGGGCGGGTGCCCGGCGTTTGCGACCGATCCTCCTTACCTCCCTGACCACCTTCTTCGGGCTCGCTCCCATGATCTTCGAGACGTCCGTGCAAGCGCGGTTTCTGATCCCGATGGCGATCAGCCTGGGGTTCGGGGTTCTGTTCGCCACCGGAATCATCCTGCTTTTGGTGCCGTCGCTCTATCTGATCGTCGAAGACCTCAAGTCCCTGTTCCAGGTTCCGGAGCCGTCAGATCCCGAAGGGAGCCTGCCCGCTCCAAGCGCGCGCCGAGCTCCAGGATGAGGCGTTCGGCGCCGGGCGCGCCGATCAGCTGCACTGCAGGCGCCGGGGAGTCTTGCCGGGGCGGAAGGGGCACCGACAGGGCACACAGCCCGGCGAGGCTCGCGACGATCGTGTACCGGTCGACCTCGTACAGCCGTTGTGGGTCGCCCAAGCGGCTTTCGGGCGCGAACGGTCCCACGGGGGTGGTCGCGGCCACGATGGCGTCGGCCCCGTCCAGGGCTGCCAGAAGCTCCCGCCGAAGCCGTGTCCGAACGCCTTCGGCCCGATGAACCAAGCGCCCTCCGGCGGCGGCGGCGGCGGTGCCCGAAAGAATCCTGCGCTGCACCTCGAGCCCGAAGCCCGCTTGCCGGGTTCGGACCACCATCTCGTCGAAGCTCTCGGCATCGACCCGCAGTCCGAATCGCAGGCCGTCGTAGCGGGCCAGATTCGACGCGGCTTCCGCCGATGACAGGATCCGATAGGCGACCTCACTGTACTGGAGCGTCGGGGCCGAGCGGCGCTCGACGCGTGCGTTCATCGAGGAAAGGGCGGCTTCCACGTCGCCGAAACCCGGACCGTCGACCCAGGGTTCGAGCACCACCACCCGACCCATCAGCCCCCTGCGGGAAGCGGGCGGATTCAGGGTGCAAAGATCGTTCGGGTCCGGGCCGGACGTCGCCTCGAACAGCCGCAGGGCGTCCTCGATGGTTCGCGTCAAAATACCCACCACGTCCAGGGAACTCGCGAAAGCCACCAGCCCCCGCCGAGACAGGGCCCCGTAGCTCGGCTTGAACCCGAAGAGCCGGCAGAACGCCGCGGGCAGCCGGACCGACCCGCCGGTGTCGGAGCCCAGGGCCGCATCCGCCCAGCCCGCAGCCACCGCGGCGGCGCTCCCGCTCGACGAGCCTCCGGGTACCCACCCGGGGTTTCGGGGGTTCTGGGTCGGCCCGAAGGCCGAGTGCTCGCCCGAAGCTCCCATCCCGAAGGCGTCCAGGTTCGTCTTTCCCGTCATATGGCCTCCGGCCCGCCGGATCCGCCGCCACACTTCGGCGTCTTGGGGCGGGACGAAGCCGGCCAGCATCCGGGAGCCGGCCGTGCAGGGGGTCCCCCGGACCCACAGGTTGTCCTTCACCGCCACCCGCATTCCGGCCAGAGGACCGGTGTCGCCGGAAGCCGTGGGCTCCGGCTCGCCCGGCCAAACCAGCGCCCCGTTCGAGGCGGCCAGGACGGCGCTGCGGGTTGTAGCGTGGGGATCCAGAGGCCGGACGGAGGGGGCCCGATCGGGCGGCACGACCAGGCGCTCCCTTCGAAGCGCGGGGGCACCCCTTCGGAGGCATTCGGCCAGGGAGGCATCCGAGACCGGCCGGTCCTTCCGGGCCACCGCTTCCGGTAGGACAGAGGTCTGCTCCGGGGCCGAAGCCTCGAACTGGACCGGCAGGGACCGGGCAAGCTCCACCATGGCCCGGGCATCGGCCAGGGCCCGCGGCGGTGGGTCGTCGGGCAAGGCCAGGCGGGCCAGCCACGGCCAGTCCTCGGGGTCGCTCATCCGGACGGCAGGGGGGGCCGCGGGTCGAGTGGAAGGCGCGGGATGTCGAAGGCATCCAGCACCCGGGACGCCCGCTCGGGCGCCACGACGAAAAAGCCCGCCGTGGCCAGCGTCAGGATCAACACGCCCGCGGCCAAGCTGACCCAAAAGGTCCGGATCCGTCCTTCGGCCACCGCAGTCTCTCCGCCGTCCAAGGGTGCCTTCGCTCCAGACGAAGAAGGAAACTCGGCGTCTGGGCGCAGCACGCCCATGGGGGCGAGTGGCCCACTGTCGGGCACGGTGGGGGCGGTGGACGGGTCTTTGCGCTCGGTCAGCTGCACCGGCAGAGAGCTGACGGACTCGCTGTCGAGGAAGTCCTCGCGCAGTCCCGCGCGAGAGCTGGGTCGGCCAGCGCTGGATGGGGAGGCCTCCACCTGCACCGCATCCCACATGGCTGCCTTTTCGGTGACCCGGAAAAACGGCTCCAGCTCTTTGATGTCCCGAAGGATCCGCCACGTAGACCCGTTGCGCGAGATCTCGGCATCGCGAGAGATCCGACCTTCCACGATCCACCGCTGCAAGGCGGTCAACTCCTTGAATTCCACATCGGAGCCGTCGACCAATCGGACGATCCAGCTGCGCTCGACCCCCGGCGGGAACACCCGGAAGACGTGCCCGCACTCGGTACACTTCACCGAAACCCCGTTTTCGGACACGCGGGAGGGGTCGAACGCGTACTGGGTGCCGCACTGGGGGCAGCGGACGTCCATCGGCCGCGCCATCCTAGACCGAAGCCCGGCCCAGTTGAACCGGACCGGACGGCGGTCGGATATCGGGGCTGACCCGAGATGCTCTCCGAGGGCCGAACGAACCCCGAAGATGAAATGGGGCACACATGGGTCGGATCGGGTAGGTTCCAGAAGTGATGGGCCCAGGGCCGGGGCGATTCCGCCTCGAGGGCTCACGGGGGGGGCGCGTCGGGCGACCGTCGGAAAGCATGTTGGATTTCGAGGGGACCGACCGTTGCGACCCACGGGGACGCCGGCCGAACTCCGGCGCGACGCGGGTCGGCTTTTGCCTGGTCCGGTGGGTTGCCTTATTGGGGACCCTTTCGCCCATCCTTGCGTCACAGCCGGCCCGCGCGGAGTGCGACCTGTCGGAGGCGAAGGAGCTGACCGGCTACGACATGCACAACTGGTCGATGGCCGACGGTCTGCCCCAGAGTTCGGTTACCGGCATCGTCCAAACCCGCCGCCACGATCTGCTGCTGGGTACCTTCGGCGGTTTGGCTCGTTTCGACGGCGCTTCCTTCCGGGTCTACGATCTGACCAAGGGCTTGCCGAACCCCCGGGTAGTTGCGGTCTTCGTCGATCGAAACGAACGAGTGTGGCTCGGTTTCGAAAACGGCGGGCTCGGCCGATGGGAGTCCGGACGATTCGTTTCGCTCCCTCTTCCTCCCCGCATGGCGCGAAGCTCCATCGTCCAAGTGCAAAGAGCCCACGGAACCTTGTGGGCGTCCAGTCGCGACGCGGTGTTCCGCGAGTCCGGCGGAACGTGGCAGCGAGTGTACGAGGGCTATCACGGCCAGATGGCGGTGGTGGACGATACCTTGCGCCTCGGTGGGCACGAAGGGGCGTGGGCTTGGACGGGCGAGCGCTTCGAGCCCCTCCCGTCGACGACCCTCACGTGGTTCCGAGACCCCCTGGGGCCCCTGTGGCACTGGCAGACCCGTGGGCTTCGTCTCAAAGTCGCGGACAAAACCCTGCGGCCTGCTTTGTCCTGGACCGATCACGAACACGTCACCCACCCCGTGCTCGACGATTCGGGTGCGCTTTGGTTCGGAGTTGGAAGCCACCTGGTCCGGTTGGATCCGTCCTTTCGCCAGGCTCTTCGGGCGGGGGAAGAATCTTGCCGAGTCCAGCGAATCGACCTGGGCTACCTGGTCGACGAGGTGGAACTGGCCGCCGACGGCACCCTGTGGGTCGGCACCATCGGCCGGGGTCTGTGGCGGCTTCGGCCTCGCGTTCACCGCATGATCGCTTCCGGTCCGACCGGGGTGGGGGCGCTGTTGGCCGACCCCGATGGCGGATACTGGACCGCCCGGGGGTGCCGCGGAGTGTGGCGGGTCGGGGGCCCCCGTCCTGCCCGAAAGATCCCGAAGCGCTGCATCCAAGCCATGGCGCGGGACCCGGAAGGCCGGATCTGGGCGGCCGAGCGGGGCATCTGGAGCTTCGACCCCCGAAGCGCGCTACCGGCCCGGCTCGAACGCGATCCGGACGCCGAGCCGCTGATCGACGCCCGGGC
>DAPKRQ010000282.1:0-13751 GCA_031800475.1 Myxococcales bacterium LLY-WYZ-16_1 | reverse complement strand
GCCCGGCATCCGATGCTTCAGACCTACCTTGGCATCAAGGACGACTACGGACGCTGGGACGATGTGTCGGAGGCTTTCGTAGCCGAGGAACACGAAATCCAGCGCGCGCAGCTGGACCGCCTTCGGTCCTTCGACGTGCAGGCCATGAACCCGGACGAGCGGTTGAACCACGAGCTTCTCGCCCATGAGCTGCGCCTCGACATCGACGGGCATCGCTGGAGGGATCACGGGTACCCGCTCCATCAGATGTACGGGTGGCACTCGGGGGTGGTCGCGTTCCTGATCAACCAGCACCGGGTCGAAACGCTCGAAGACGCCCGGGCCTACATTTCGCGTTTGAACGGAATCGACGAGCTTTTTGCCCAGGTGGAGGCCCAGCTCGACCGGCAGCTGGAGCGGGGTATCGTGGCGCCCGCATTCGTATTTCCCAAGGTCCGGGACGACGCACGGAACGTGGTGACCGGTCGTCCATTCGATCGGTCGGACATCGACAGCCCGCTTCTCGCGGATTTTCGAAAGAAAGTGGCTGCTCTCGAACTGGATGGTGAAGCGTCTCGATCTCTGCTCGATGCGGCAGTCGCGGCCCTCGAGCAGTCGGTGGCCCCGGCCTACGCTTCCTTGATGCGCGCAGTGGACCAGCACGAAGCGGCGGCCACTACCGACGACGGGGTGTGGAAGCTCCCAGAGGGCTCGGACTACTACGCGTATCGGCTGCGGCGAATGACGACGACCGATTTGGACGCGGATGCGATCCACGAGCTGGGACGGTCAGAAGTCTCCCGGATTCACGGACAGATGCGTCGGATCATGAAAGTGGTCGGTTTCGAAGGAACGCTGTCGGAGTTCTTCGAGTACATGCGCACGAACGAGCGCTTCTATCTTTCGAATGACGCCGAAGGACGACAGGCCTACCTCGAGCGTGCCCAGGCGCGTCTCGACGCCATGAAAAAGCTGCTGCCCCAATGGTTCGGCCGGCTTCCGAAGGCGCCGATGCGGGTCAAGCGAGTGGAAGCTTTTCGAGAGAAGTCTGCGGGAAAAGCGTTCTACAGCAGTCCAACGCCCGACGGCTCGCGACCGGGCACGTACTATGTGAACCTCTACGACATGTCCGACATGCCGACCTACCAGCTGGAAGCCCTGGCGTACCACGAGGGTCTTCCGGGCCATCACCTTCAGATCGCCATCGCGCAGGAGCTGGAAGGCCTTCCTCGGTTCCGCCGTTTCGCCCGCTACACCGCCTACAGCGAAGGCTGGGGCCTCTACGCCGAATTCTTGCCGAAGGAAATGGGCATGTACGACGACCCCCATTCGGACTTCGGGCGGCTGTCGATGGAACTGTGGCGCGCGTGTCGGCTGGTGGTCGACACGGGCATTCACATGAAACGATGGACTCGGGAAGAGGCGATCGAATACCTGCTCGAAAACACCCCGAACCCTCGGGGCGACGTGGTGAAGGCCATCGAGCGGTACATCGTGATGCCGGGGCAGGCCACCGCCTACAAGATCGGCATGTTGAAGATCTTGGAGCTCAGACGGCGGGCGAAAAACACGCTCGGGGGGCGCTACGATGTGCGGGCTTTCCACGACTTCGTGTTGGAAGGGGGACCGATGCCCCTGACGGTCCTGGAGTCTCGTTTCGAAGACTGGCTCGGAGCGCGTACCTCGGCTGAGCCCGCAGCCTCGATCACCGGCTCTCGAGGAGCTGCGCTGTCTGGGGACGGCGGCAGCTCCTGAACAGCTCCGTTCGGTGGGCTGAGGTGCGGATGGATATATTCGGCGTCCGAGGCCCGGTAGGCCGAGCGGGCAAAGAGCTTCATGGACGTAGCAGTCCGACGCGAGGGACTCAAAACTCGACGTCGACTTCTGCCACGTGACGGAAGTAGTCCTCCTTTTCGAAGGATGCTCCCAAGGCTCCCACGACCAGGCCCAGGGCCGCCACGGTCCCGGAAAACGCGAAACGGTCGCTCCAGTGGAGCGAGTGATCCAGGGACGGCGCCCACCCCGACAGAAGCTCGGACGAGAAGAGTATGACGCCGAGGCTCAAAGATGTGATGAACAGAAGGGCATAGGTGACCGCCATCCCGAGGGCGATCACCACCACCATCGACACTTGGCTTTGGACCGTGTGCTCCAGCAGGCGGGTGCCGGAATGGCGGGCCCCGAGGCGCTGGCGGGAGAGCACGTAGATCGTCGTGCCGAGCCAGGCCGCGCCCGACGCGGCCACGACGGTGACTCCCGGCTGCGTCAGACCGAGCTCCCAGACCTCGGCGGTGATCATCAGGAGCAACAGCGCCGACAATGCCGCGGCGGTCAGGCGCGAAAGACGCAGCGGAAACAGCCAGGGCTCTGCCTGCCGGATCGATCCCAAAATCGCGCCAGGGTGCGCTCGGATGGTGCGCAGGTAGAAGCGCATGGTCGAAAAGCCCGGCTCCACCTGTTCCTCGACTCGGGGATCGGCCACGGCGCTCAAGGCAGTCCTCAGTCGCTGGAGCTGTCCTGCGTCCCATTCGGGCTCGCGGTCCAAATCGGTGACGGCGGTCGTCGGGCCCATCACAGTTTCGTAGCGGTCGCTGGAAGACAGTCCATTGAGGAGTCCGAAGGCTTTCAGGAACAAGAGCACCATCCGGTGGGCGATGCGGTCGCTCCTGGCCTCCGGACTGGTTTCTGCTTCCGAAAAGTCGGGGTCGATCCGGAAGGACGAGATGATGGCTGCGGCCAGGGAGCGGGCACTGGCTCCGAATCCCCACGGAATGTACTGGGTCTCCAGGTCCGCCCCGGTCACCACGAAGACGAAGTCCCAGCGACGGACCTCCCGCTCGAGCGCGCCTTGTTCCAGGGTGGAGACGATGTCGACTTCCCGTCCGATTCCAAAGTCTCGTGGGCCGACGGACGTGAGCTGAAAGGCCAGCTCCGGGAACTGGGCTTCGAGGAACTGCTGGCACCGCCGTGCCGCTTGGCTGGCCGCCTCGCGGTCCGGTGGATCGAGGGGCTGAACGAGGATCCAGCCGATGTCCACCAGCGGGCGGCCGTGTTGATCGGCCCGGCTGGCCTCGGGCGTGGCCTTCATGAAACGACTCTGACACAGCCTCCGGCATGGCGCAGGCCGGGATGCGGTGGCCTGAGCAGCAGGGCGGCGCCGACGCCGAGGCGGCCACGAAGTCGCGCAGCCGCAGCCGCGGGGCGGAGCTTTATCCCGCGGGGAGCATGCGGGCGGACTGGACGTTCCGAGGGAGGGGTGAACCGCATTCAGGGGCCACGGGGACCTGCGTCGGCGTACGGGGAATTTCACCCAGCGCGACCATTGTGGTTCCGGGAACACAGGCGGCTTGTCCTCCTGCTGTCTTTGGGCTTGGGTCCGCGCCATGGACGCGCAGACGGTTCGGGTGTTCGTTCCCAAGGAGCGGGCACCGGGCGAAAATCGGGTGGCCGCCACCCCGGAAACGGTCCGAAAGATGCGGAAAAAGAACCTCGTGGTCCGGGTCGAGCGCGGGGCGGGTGAGGCCGCCCACTTTCCGGACGCCGATTACGAGGCAGCGGGGGCGGAGCTGGTGCCGTCCCCTGCCAGCCCCGACGGGGCGAGCGTGGTGCTGCAGGTGGCGCCGCCGGACGCAGAGTCCGTGGATGCCCTAGCCGAAAACACCCTTCTGATCGCTTATCTGAACCCTTTCCAAGCCAAGGCCCTGATCGACAAGTTGGTGGCTCGAAAGGTCACCACCTTCGCCATGGAACTCGTGCCGCGGGTGACCCGGGCGCAGTCGATGGATGCGCTCTCGTCGCAAGCTTCCATCGCCGGATACAAAGCGGTGCTCGAAGCGGCGGCGAGGCTCGACAAATACTTTCCCTTGCTGATGACCGCCGCCGGCACCGTGAAGCCGGCCCGGGTCGTGGTCATGGGTGCGGGCGTAGCCGGGCTTCAGGCCATCGCCACGGCCCGCCGCTTGGGCGCCGTGGTCGAGGTGTCCGACATTCGTCCCGAGGTGAAGGAGCAGGTCGAGTCCTTGGGCGGAAAGTTCATCGAGCTGCCCATGCAGGAAAGCGGCGCGGGAGAGGGGGGCTACGCAAAGGAGATGTCGGAGGACTTTTTGAAGCGGCAGCAGCAGATCCTGGCCGATCACGTGGCCGCGGCCGACGTGGTGATCACCACGGCGCAGATCCCGGGCAAGCAGGCGCCGCGGCTGGTCGATCGGGCCACCCTCGAAAAGATGCGTCCGGGGGCCGTGGTCGTGGATCTGGCGGCTTCGTCCGGAGGCAACGTGGAAGGCTCGAAGCCCGACGAGGAAGTGAGCGTGGGCGGAGTCCGGGTGCTCGGCATGTCGAACCTGCCCGCCGAGATGCCCTTCGACGCAAGCCTCCTGTATGCGCGCAACGTGTGGGCCTTGCTCGAGCTGATGCTCGACAAGGAAGGCGGCCTGAACGTCGATCTGGAGGACGAAGTCCTCAAGGGGGCGGTTCTCACCCACGCTGGCGAGATCGCCTCGGAGCGGGTCAAAAAGACCCACATGGAAGGAGCAGCCTGATGGAGCTGGAGCTGAACGCCATCTGGGTGGCGCTGTTCATCTTGGTCTTGGCCACGTTCGTGGGGTTCGAGGTCATCACGAAGGTGCCTCCCACCTTGCACACCCCACTGATGAGCGGTGCGAACGCCATCAGCGGCATCACCATCGTCGGTGCGCTTGCGGCGGCCACCACCGCCGAGGCGTCGGTTGGCAACATGTTGGGTTTCGGGGCCATCGTGTTGGCCACGGTCAACGTGGTCGGCGGCTTCCTGGTCACCGGTCGAATGCTCAAGATGTTCAAGAAGAAGGGAAGCTGACGCCATGAGCCTCATTCACCAGGTCCTCGTGCCGGCCATGTATCTGCTGTCGGCCACACTCTTCATCACCGGCCTCAAGCAGATGTCGAAAGTCCGGTCGGCCCGATCGGGCAACCGAACCGCCACCACCGCCATGGCCGTGGCCGTGGTGGCGACCCTCCTGCAGCTCGGTTTGGTGGACTATCGCTGGATCTTGGCAGGAGTCGCCATCGGTGGAGCCATCGGGGCGTTCGCCGCTCTGAAGGTCGAGATGACCTCCATGCCCGAGATGGTGGCGCTCTTCAATGGACTCGGCGGCGGGGCATCCGCGCTCGTCGCTCTGTCGGTCATGTGGCAGCGTGGCTACGGGGGCGGAGCATCCCAGACCTTGTGGACCTCCCTCGGTCCGGTCTCCATGATCACGGTGTGTCTGTCTGTCTTGATCGGTTCCGTGACTCTGACCGGCAGCCTGATCGCCTTCTTGAAGCTTCAAGGAAAGCTCAAGAAGGGCGCGCCGATTCTGCTTCCGGGGCACCACGCGCTCAGCGCCGTGCTGGCCGCGGGCACATTGGCCAGCGCGGTGGGGCTTTCTGCCGCCGTGCCGGGCACGACGCTGGTGGTGTGGCTGGTGCTCCTGGTGGTCTTGGCGGGCATCCTGGGCGTGATGGTCACCGTGCCCATCGGTGGCGCGGACATGCCGGTGGTCGTGTCGCTTTTGAACTCCTACTCGGGCATGGCAGCTTCGGCGGCCGGGTTCGTCATCGGCAACCCCCTGTTGATCATCGCCGGAGCCATGGTGGGTTCGGCGGGCCTCATCCTGACGAACATCATGTGCGTGGCCATGAACCGTTCGCTGCTCAATGTATTGCTCGGCGGATTCGGCATGGAGGCCACCAGTGGCGGCGGAGACAGCGAGTACACCAACGTCCGCTCCACCTCGCCCGAAGAGGCGGCCATGGTTTTGGAGGACGCTGAATCGTTGATCATCGTTCCGGGTTACGGTCTCGCTGTGGCGCAAGCCCAGCACGCGGTGCGCGAACTCGCTTCGGTTTTGGAGAAGCGAGGGTGTCAGGTGCGTTATGCGATCCACCCGGTGGCGGGCCGCATGCCGGGGCACATGAACGTGCTTCTGGCCGAGGCGGATGTGCCCTACGACCAGCTGGTCGAGATGGACGAGATCAACCCGGACTTCAAGAACACCGACGTCGTGATCGTGCTCGGGGCCAATGACGTGGTGAACCCGGCGGCCATCGACGACGAAAAGAGTCCGATCTACGGCATGCCGATCCTCTTGACCCACGAGGCCCGGAGCGTCTTCGTGGTCAAGCGCAGCCTCAGCCCCGGTTACGCCGGGATCAAAAACCCGCTTTTCGACCGGGACAACACCAACATGATCTTCGGCGATGCCAAGAAGGTCGTGCAGGCGCTGATCAACGAGACCAAGGAGCTCGACAAGGCAGCTTGACCTTCGGCGACGGGCGGGGGTGTCCGGCCGAAGTCCGGGCGCTCCGCCGCACCCGATTCGATTCCATGAAGCTCTACGACGCGGCCGAAGGCGATCTTTGGACCTGGACCACCGGGGGACGGTGGCAGGTGGTGGTTGACGGGGTGATGGGAGGCCTGTCCGAGGGCTCGGCAGCGCCTGCGGTCCTGGATGGCCGGCCATGCCTCCGCCTGCGCGGCATCGTCCGACTGGAAAACAACGGGGGCTTCGTGCAGCTGGCGGCAGACGTGCCGGCAGCGCCGCCCGACTCCCGGGGCGTTCGGTTGGAGGTACGGGGCCCGCCCGAGCGCTACAACGTCCATCTTCGCACCACCCGGATCAGCCGGCCGTGGCAATCCTACCGCCAGCCATTCGAGACCGATGGCTCCTGGCAGATCCTGGAACTACCATGGAGCGGATTTCGGCCCCATCGGACGGATGCGCCCTTTCGGCCAGACGAGATTCGACGCATCGGCCTCGTGGCCATCGGTCGCGCCTTCGAGCCGGACCTGGCGGTTGCTCGGGTCGAGTACATGCCGGCTCTGTCAGTCCACTCGAGCGAGTAGGGGAAGCCGTCGGGGGCGATGTCCGGTCAACCGGGTCACCGCGTTGGCCAGGGCCGGAAACAGGGGTGGCACACCGATCTCCCCGACGCCCCCAGGCGGAGCGTCCGGGCGGTTCGAGATGTGCACCTCCACGTCGGGCATTTCGTCGAAGCGAAGGACCGGTGCGTCGTGAAAGTTCGAGGGCCGGATTCTGCCCTCCTTCACCGGAAGGTCGCCGTAGAGGGCTGCCGACAAGGCGAACGCCACGGCCCCCTCGATCTGGGCCCGAACGCCGTCCGGGTGGACCGCCAGTCCACAATCCACGGCGCAGACCACCCGCTCGACCCGCAGCCCGTCGAGGGCCGGTGCCTCGCCAGGGTCGGCAGAGGCAACGGCCGGCAGCGAGACTTCCACGCAATACCCGACTACGCTGCCGAAACTTCCGTGCACCGCCATTCCGCGGGCTCGGTTCTCGGGAAGGGGAGCGTCCCAGTCGGACGCCTCGACGAGGGTCTTCAGGACTTCTGCGTGACGTCCGTTCGTTCGAGCCAGTCGAAATCGGGCCGGGTCCTCGCCCGCCGCTGCTGCCAGCTCGTCGACGAAGCACTCCACGGCGAACGCGTTGTACGAGTGACCCACCGACCGCCAAAAGCCGAGTCGAAGGTTCAGCTCAAGCGGGGGATGCCAGCGGACCTCGCTGTGCTGGGCGGCGTAGGGCCGTTCGATGGCTCCCTCGACCACCAGCCCATCCAGTCCTTCGAATGCGGGATCTTGAGCCAAGATGGAAGGAGAAGCCACCCGATGGCGCCAGCCCTTCAGCGCTCTATCGCCGTCGAGCCAACCTTCCATTCGGTGGAGATTGACGGGTCGATATCCGTCGTTCCTGATGTCTTCGGAGCGCGACCAGATCACGTGCACCGGTCGGCCGATCCGCTGGCTGATCTGAACCGCTTGCTGCACTTCGCGCTTGTCGGCTCGCCGGCCAAAGCCGGTTCCCAGCAAGGTCGGTTGCACTTCCACCTGGCTGCGCTCCAGCCCCAAGGCGTCGGCGATCGAGAAATGCACGCCGCGGGGGGACTGGGTCGGCGCCCAGATCCGGCACCGGTTCGGCTCCACCCAGGCCGTGGCGTTCGGGGGCTCCATGACCAGGTGGGGCAGGTACGGCAGCCGGTACTCGGCCTGGACCGTTGGGGGGCCCAGGTCCGGAAAGGGGGCATCCTTCGGCTCGGACTCGGCGGTGAGGCCCGGGCGTTCGAACGCCTCCCGCAGGCGGGCGTCTTGGGTTTCGGCGTCTTGGAAATCCGTGTCGGCCTGCGGAAGGACATCAGCTCCCTTCAGGACAGCCCAGGTGTGCTCGCCGACCACCGCCAGCCCGAAGTCGAAGACTTCGACCCCGAGCACGCCCGGAATCGCCCGCACTTCGGCCAGGTCGAGCTGGGGGATCTGCTCGGGCGGGAAGTGGCGCACGGAAGCGTAGCGCATGCCCGGAAGCTTCACGTCTGCACCGAACTCTGCGGCGCCCGTCAGCTTGTCGGGGATGTCGAGCCGAGGAGGCGAGGCCCCGATCAGACGAAACTCCTGGGGTCGCTTCAACGGAACTTCGTCCGGAATCGCGAGTCTTCCGGCCGCTTCGGCCAGGTCGGCGTATGCGGCACGCCGGCCGGACGGGCGATGGACGACGAAGCCGGGCTCGGTGGTGCATCGAGATGGATCCACCCGCCAGGCTTCGGCGGCGGCCTGGATCAGCATGACGCGGCCGCGGGCGCCGGCCTGGCGAAGCTCGGTGAACAACACCCGAATGCTCTTGCTGACGGCGGTGAGCATGAATCCGAAGTTCGGGTTGGCGATGGCGCGGATCGGCCGCACCCTCTCCCACGGGACGTCGAGCTCCTCGGCCACCAAGAGCGGCAACGACGTGAGCACGCCCTGCCCCATTTCCGAGCGCGGCACCCAGACGCTCAGCGCACCCTCCGGATCCAGGGCCCAAAACACGCTGGGGCTCAGAGGTTCGGGGCGCGGCGGGACCCTCTTGGCCCAGTGCTCCCAGCGCCGCCCTTGGTACACCCCGAGGGCGATGCCGGTGGCCCCCGCAGCTCCCGCCGCGGTGGTCGCACCTGCCAAGGCCAACAGGGTCCTGCGATCGACCTTCCCGATCTTCACGTCTCGGCCGCTCGCTCGATGGCCTTTCGGATCCTGCCGTAGGTGCCGCACCGGCAGATGTGCCCGTTCATGGCCTGATTCACCTGCTCGGGCGTGGGTTTCGGGTGCTTTCGAAGAAGGGCCGCCGCCGACATGACCTGACCGGACTGACAATAGCCGCACTGGGGCACCTGACAGTCGACGAAGGCCCGCTGAACCGGATGCAGCCGCTCACCGTCGGCCAGCCCCTCGATCGTGGTCACCTCCCGCCCCTCGATCGAAGGGAGGGGGAGGCCGCAGCTGCGGACCGGCTCCCCATCGACCCACACGGTGCAGGCGCCGCACAGCTGGGCGCCGCACCCGTACTTGGTGCCGGTCAGGCCCAAAACGTCGCGCAAGACCCACAAAAGGGGCATGTCGTCGGGCACGTCGACGGTCCGGGGACCACCGTTCACCCGAAAGGTCCGGACGGTCACGACCCCAACTTAGTCTCGAGGAGACGCCGTCGCCAGTGGTCTTCCTGGAAACCGACGAACCCGTCGTCTTCGGTCAGCACGAAGGGCCGCTTGATCAGGTTGCCGTCCGCCGCCAGCAGGTCCAGGGCCTCGGCCGCCGACAGGTCGGGCAGTCGGTCCTTGATGCCCTGGGCCCGGTACGCCTGACCCGAGGTGTTGAACAGTTTTCGCACCTTGCCTTCCATGTGGCAGAGCATGCGCTCAAGCTCCGCCCGGGATGGGGGCGTTTGCCGGATCGGGTGCTCTTCGAAGGGGATCTGGTGGTCGTTCAGCCACCGGATCGCCTTCTTGCAGGTCCCGCAGCCCGAGTGACCGTAGAGCTTCAACATCCCCGGACCGCTAGACCGAATGCGCGCCGGAATGAACTCCGCAAAGGGCCTCCTCGGGCATTCTCCGGGGTCTGGGCGGGGGGCCGGTCGAGGGCCCTGCCGCGGCCAGACCTCGGCGTCGGTTCCCGCCAGGTCCTTTCGGCCAGGACTCAGGGCGCCGCTTGCGCTAAGGGCGGCCCATGGCGGCGTCGCCTCTGTTCCGCACGGCGTTGGGGCGCGGCTCCGCCGCCTTGACGTTCGGCTACCTCATCGGGGTCGTGAACCCGCTGCAGATGCTCTCGCTGGCGGTCCGACCCTTTTCGGCCACGGCTTTTCGCGAGTTCAACCGCAGCTGTGCCCGGCACGTGTGGGGCCTGTGGGTGCTCGTGGCCGAGTTCCAAAACCGGATCGAGCTGCGCTTCAGCGGCGATCCGATCGGCGTGCGCGAAAACAGCCTGGTGTTGCCGAATCACCAGTCCATCGCCGACGTGATGGTGCTGCTGTCCTACGGCTGGCGGGCTGGCCGCCTGGGGGACATGAAGTGGTTCGTCAAAGATCCGATCAAATACGTGCCCGGCCCCGGGTGGGGGATGCGCTTTTTGGACTGCATCTACGTCAAGCGCAATTGGGCCCAGGACGAGGGGCAGATCCATCGGCTGTTCGACAAGTTCAAGCGGGAGCAGATCCCGTTGATGCTGGTTTCGTTCCTCGAGGGCACGCGCAAGACGCCGGCCAAGCATCGAGCCAGCCGAGAATTCGCCCAGTCCCGCGGCCTGTACGTCCCGGAACACACCATGGTTCCGCGGACCAAAGGATTCGCGGCGACCCTGTCCGGGCTTCGGGACCACCTGGACGCCGTCCACGACGTGACCATCGCCTATCCTCAGGGCGTGCCGACCCTGTTCGATTGTTTCGAAGGCCGAGTCGGTCGGGTCGACGTGCACGTGCGTCGCCATCCGGCGGCGGGTTTGCCCGCGGACTTCGAGGCCCTGAGCCGATGGGCCTTCGACCGCTTTCGCGAAAAAGACGAGCTGCTGGAGCACCACCGCCGTCACGGGGCGTTTCCGGGCCCATGGCGCACCGAGCCGATCCGGGCCTCCGACTGGTTTCGCGCCGAACATCGCCGGCAGCTGGCGGCGGGGGCCGACGACTCCCGGCCGGCGGCTTGACTTCCGCGCCCGCGGGCGGCGTTGGCTTCGCGATCCGAATGCGGCGCGGCGCTCTCGGGCCTCACAGATCGTCGCAGGGCGTGTGCAGCTTCTTTCCCAGGTAGATGCCGAGCTCCCCGTAGATCAGTGGGTAGTTGTCCGAGATCGGCACCCGCAACAGCTTCCGAGTCCGGCCGCGGGACGTCCATTCGGCCTTCTCCTTGCCCAAAAACAGCTTCAGAGCGCCCCGCGGGCTCGAAAAGATCTCCCCCTCGGAGTCCGATACGATGTCCTTCATGCGCTGCCGCTTCATGCGGCCCGGTCGTCCCACATAGAGCCGAAAGTCCTTCGCCGTTTCTCGGGTCGCTCCGTGGTCCACGTAGTAGTAGACCCCGCGCCGGTCCCGGGCGAGCCCATACGGTGCGCGCGGATCGGGGATGGGCTCGAAGACGGCCTGTGAAAGAAAGGCGCGCTTGGCTTCACCGTCGACCGAGGCCAGATCGATCTCGCGCGTTCCGCAAGTGAGCTTGCACCTTCCGTCGTCGTCCACGTCCACGTGAGAGAAGACCCTCAGGTCGTAACCCCGAAAATTGGCGTTGTTCCGTGGATTCGGAAACCGGGGCTCGAAGAACCAGCCCGACGGCAAGAACGGACGCTCCGGTTGCCGGTAGAGCGTTTCGACCGTACCGTAGGAGACCCCGCCCATCTGCTCGGACTCCCGCGGCCCCAACACCACGTAGAGGTCTTGCTCGGGGGCTTTGCACACCTGGGTCCCGGCCTCGATCCGAGCCCGACCGATGGTTCTTTGTCCCTGCAAGGGGAGCTCGTCCAGGCGCTCGCGGGCCCACTCAGACTGGTTCGCCGTGTCGAACTCCACCACGTATCTCAGCGTGTTCCCGTTCAGCTGCAGCGCCAGACCGTCCCCGAACCCGCACTCGAAGCGATCGATCTCAGTCAGACGGGCCTTCAGCTCCGGCACCTTGCACGCTCTGCGAAGGGCCGAGCTCGGACTGCTGCAGTACGAGCCGATCGAATACCGCATCAGTTGCTCCTGCGTGATCTGGGTCCAGTCGATGGCCATCTCGGCTTCGATCCCGCATTCCTCGAAGGCCTGGGCCATCTCCTCTTCGAGGTCTTCGAGACCGGCGGTCTTTGCGCCTTCTGCATCGAAGGTGGCCAAGGCCTGCAGGGCCTCGGCCTGGCGGCGGTGAGTCCGAAGCAGGTCCTTCGCGTTCAGGGCCGCCGACGCTTCCGGATCCGGCGTGAGGGGAATGCCGCCGCCGGTGTGGGCGTACAGTGTCCACTGTTGCTCCACTCGGTGGAGCGTTCGGTTGGTTCGGCCATCGATTTGGGTTTCGTAGTACCGGCGCGACAGGTTCCCGGTCAGCGTGGCCGCCAAGACCATGCCTTCCAGCTCGTTGCCCACGCCGGTGATCCGGAGCAGAGCGGCTTCGCGGGACTGGGCGACTTCCACCCTCACTCCTTCCGGACCGTCGAGCACGGTGCGTTCCACCACCTCGTCGGGTCCGAACGGCGCGGTTTGGCCGCCGGTGGTGGCGCAGGCGACGGTCAGCAATGCGATCGGGGTCCAGTGTTTCACGGCGCCGGAGTCTACCCACAACCCCGACTGCAGCCCAAGGCCCCGAAGCCGCGGTCAGGGGACCGAACCCGAGGACTGCTGCGGTGCCGTCGACCCAACTCACCCAGGCCCCTCGCGCCGGGGCCTTTCGAGCCGCGTCCTCTCGACCGCATCCTTCTCGCTGCCTCGATCGCGGGGTCGGGTCCATTGAATGGGATCCGGGAGTGCTCTCGTCGGGGTCCGTCTTTGTGGTACCCTCCGCCGCCGTGCCCCACTTTCGACAGCTTGGCGAGGGGTCGATCCTGCACGAGACCTACGAGCTCTTGGCGCCCCTGGGCCGGGGTGGCATGGGCATGGTGTGGCGGGCGAAGCACGTGCGTCTCCCTCGCCAGGTGGCGATCAAGGTATTGAACGAGACCGCCTACGAAAGCGAAGAGGTCTTGCAGCGATTTCGGCGGGAGGCCGAGATCACGAGCTCATTGGGCCACCCCCACATCGTCCAGGTCTTCGACTTCAACGTGTTGGATGACGGTCGCGCGTACCTGGTCATGGAGCTGTTGCAGGGCGAGAGCCTGCGCGACCGGTTGAGCCGCGGTCCGGTGCCCCTGCCCGAAGCCCTGGAGATCGCGGCCCAGGTCGGCTCGGCGTTGAGCCGGGCCCACACGGCCGGCATCGTCCACCGGGATCTCAAGCCCGAAAACGTGTTCCTCTGCACGAATCCGCTTCCGTCGGCCCGTCCGTTGGCCAAGGTACTCGACTTCGGCATCTCCAAGATCCAGGGCTCCCTGACCGTGGTAACCCAGGACGCCAGCCTGCTCGGGACGCCCAAGTACATGTCGCCCGAGCAGGCCAAGGGCGAAAACACCACCCTGGACGCCCGGACCGATCAGTTCGCGTTGGCGGCCATCGCCTACGAGATGATCACCGGCCAGGCTGCGTTCCCGGGGAGCAACGTGACTTCGGTCCTGCTGAAGGTGCTGAACGACGACCCAGCGCCCATCGCCCAGTTGCGGGCCGATGTCCCGCCGGTCCTGGAGACGGTGATCCTGCGGGGTCTGGCCAAGGATCGGGCGGAGCGCTTCTCGGACGTGGAGGCCTTCGTGGGGGCTTTGATGGCCCCGCTCGCAGCGGACACCGTGGAAGACACGTTGGCTTCCGGGTCCGGCGAGGCCCGGGTGCCGCCCGCCCTGCAGGCGCCCCCGGCTTCCGGATTTCTGCCACATCCCGAGACCCCGACGGGTC
>DAPKRQ010000281.1:0-5758 GCA_031800475.1 Myxococcales bacterium LLY-WYZ-16_1 | reverse complement strand
GTTCGGGTTGGGCCCAAGACGGTTCGGAAGGCTCCGGCGCCCAAGACGGCTCCGGGGGCGGACAGATCACGAAGCTTCCGGTCCTGAAGAAGGAGGTGCCCGCCACCTATCCATCCGCGGCCCTTCGAGATCGCGTACGAGGGACCGTGAGGCTCGAGTTCACGATCACCGCCACCGGAGCGGTCACCGACGTGCGGGTGACCGAAAGCAGTACCCAGGCCGAGGTTCAGCCGGACGGCTCGGTCCTGACCGACACGTCCACTGTGGTGGACTACGGCTTCGAGACCGCAGCCCGAGCGGCGGTGTCGCAGTTCAGGTTCGAGCCGGCGGAAGCCGGCGGCACCCCGGTGCCGGTCACGGTGCCGTACACCCTCGAGTTCACCTTGCCCCCAGCGCCTCAACCCGCTCCTTCCGACCCCGGCGAGACCGATACCGCCACCCCGACCCTGTCGGTCGTCAACTTTCGCGGCACCCTTCGAGAGCGGGGCACCCGCAGCCGGATCCCGGGCGCCGTAGTGACCATCTTTCGAATCGACGAGGGAGGAAGCGAGCCCACCGGCTTTGAGGCGGTCAGCGACGGCGAGGGACGCTTCGCCTTTTACGATCTCGAGCCCGGCGTGTGGAAGGTGCTGGCGGAAAAAGACGGCTATTACCCGGTCCGAACCGAAGAACGGGTGGTGGCCGGTCAGCTCACCGAAGTGACCTACTTCATGGAGCGAGGAACCTACAACCCGTACGACGTGGAGGTTGTGGGCGAGCGGGTCTTCAAAGAGGTGAGCCGCCGGACCCTGAGCGGTGCGGCCCTCGAACGGGTTCCGGGCACCCTGGGCGACCCGATCGCCAACGTGGAGAACCTGCCCGGCGTGGCCCGGACCCCTTTCGGCACGGGCGCATTGCCCATTCGGGGCTCGGCTCCGGCGGACTCGGGGATCTTCTTCGAAGGCATCGAGACACCCTTCGTGTTCCACGTCGGCGCGCTGAAGAGCGTCGTACCGGCCGAGGTCGTGGAATCGGTCGAGTTCATTCCCGGAAACTTTTCCGCCTACTACGGCCGAGCGACCGGCGGGATCTTGGATGTGCAGTTCAAGGACCTGGCCCCGGACCAGGTTCACGGCCAGCTCCAATTGAGTCTACTGGATGGAAGCGGCTTCGTCGAAGTTCCGATCACCGACGAAGTAGCCATCGCGGGGGGCTTTCGAAGGAGCTTCGTGGGCGAGATCGCGCAGGCGGCCTTGGGTGACGACGAATCGGTAGAGATCACCGCTGCGCCCGTCTACCAAGACTACCAGGTTTTCGGGAGCTACCGCCCGAGCCCGAGCCATTCCCTGCAGGTGTTCTTTTTTGGGTCCCGCGACCGACTGGAGCTGTTGAACGCCGATGCCCAGGAAGCGAGCATTCAACTGACGTCCGGAAGCGTCCAGCAAGAGATCGGCTTCAACCGGGTGATCGCGCAGTATCGGTACACGCCCAGCGAGCGGTTCACGAACGAACTCCAGGTGGCTTTCGGCGTCGACGAACTGGCTTTCGCGGCCTTCGACTTTCTAGAGTTCGACCTGACGAACTACCAGGGTCAGATCCGGAACAACTCGCGTTTTCAGATCTCGGACGCCCTGTCGTTGGACGTGGGCTTCGACGGGCTGGCTCTCACGTCGAACGTCTTCTTGGTGGCGCCCGACCCCGACCAAGACCCGGCCACCGCCGACTTCGACGATACGGTGGAGGTCGACGTGGACAATCGGCTCGACCTGCAGCTCGCACCCTACATCGAAGCGAACTGGCAGATCACCGACCGACTGGAGCTGGTTCCAGGCCTGCGGTTCGATTACTACAGCCAGCCGCAGCTGCTATCGGTCGATCCGCGCCTGTCGGCCCGGTACCGCTTCACCGACCAGTGGAGCGCCTCGGCGGGCGTGGGCCTGTACACACAGCCGCCCCTGCCGCAACAACTGGATGCCACGTTTGGAAACGAAAACGTGGGGCTGGAACGCTCGGTTCAGACTTCGCTCGGGGCAACCTACAGGCCGCTCCCCTTCTTGAGCTTCGACGTCACCTTCTTCTATAAGCGGCTGTTCGACTTCATCTCGGAAAGCGACGACCGGATCCAAAACGACGAAGGGGAATTCGTGTCCGAAAATGTCGACAACAACACCACCGGAAACGTGTACGGTATGGAGGTATTCATTCGGCACGAATTCAACAAGAACTTCCGAGGGTGGATGTTCTACACTTTGAGTCGCTCCGAGCGAACTCCGGAAGGAGAGCCGACGCAACTGTTCGCATTCGACCAGACTCACATCTTCGGGTTGGTCGCGAGCTACCAGCTTCCCCAAAACTGGGAGCTCGGCGTGCGTTGGCGGGTGATCAGCGGAAGCCCATTCACGCCGGTGGTCGGCGGCATCTACCAAGAAGATCAAGACACCTATGTGGCCGTAACCGGTGAAGCCAACAGCCAGCGTCTCGCCACCTTCAATCAATTCGACATTCGGCTGGACAAACGGTGGGTGTTCGATGCGCTGCAGGTCAGCGCATTCTTGCAGGTGATCAACGCCTACAATGCCCCGAACGTGGAAGGCATCAGCTACAACTTCGATTTCAGTGAATCGAGCGATGTGCGCAGCCTTCCGATCTTGCCGATCGTCGGTGTCGAGGTGGTCTTTTGAAGCGCTCGATCGCCGCCATGGCCGCGCTCCTGGGGACCGCGCTCGGTGCCGCCGTGGCGAACGCGCAGGAGCTGCGCGCACCCGAGGGCCGCCAAGGCTACTACCTGGGAGCCTCGATCCGCACCGGTTTTTCGGGCCCGAGCACCGACGAAGTGGAGGGAATCGGCAGCTTCGGCATGTTTGGAGGCAGTTTTCGGTTTTCAGAGATGGCCTTGCCCTGGCTGGGCCTGGGCGGGGTCGCCCAGTTCTACCAGGGCTCGAACGACGCCTTCGACGCCCTGGCGGTGTCCGGCGCCATCGAGGCCCAGTTCGAGCCGTGGCCCAGCCGAAATCTGGCCTTCCGGGTGGCCAGCGGACCGATCTTGCAGGAGTTCGTCCGCCAGGACCCGAGCCAATCCCCCGACGACGAGCCCGAGCGAGGGTGGGGCGTGCTCCTGAGCACAGGCGCGAGCTACGACCTGTTCCCGTTTCGGCGGGACCCACTGCGCAGCGGGGGTTGGTCGGCGGGACTGTACCTGGAGGGCCAAGGTTGGTTCAGCGAGGACTTCACGTCGTTCGGGGTGTTCGCGGGGCTCGAGATCGGCCATTTCTTCGGGTTGTCTCGATCGAAGCTCGACTTGCCCGCCGAGGAAGCCTATCGATGACCCCGAAGGCGGTTCGGTGGGGCCAGTCCCCGGACCCGGCGGGCTCGGGCGGCCCGCTCCCGCGCAATGCGGTCCAGTGATTTCGCGCCGTGCAGAACCTGGGGCAGCTGGTGGATTTCGAGGTGATGCTCACCCGGGACGCGGATCTCGCGTCCCGGGATGGGCCGGCGGCCCTGCAGGTGCGGGACGAGGCCCTCAGCGCCCAGATCGAGGCTGACGCTCCCCGGGCTCGGCTCCGGGCTTGGACCGAGTTGCGCCAAAAAGCAGAGCCCTCCACCGCCGGCCACCGGATCGAGCAGGTCGTGCGGGCTTTGTTTTGGGGCACGGCCGTTCTCGGGATCCTCGTGGGGGGCCCGGCAGCCACGGCCTTGCTCGCCTACGACGGACAGAGCCCGATCAACGTGCTGGCCTGGCTGTTGTACACGGCGCTGCTGCCCTTCGGACTGGCTGTGGCGCTGGCGCTGGGGTTGCTCCTGCCCCGCCGCTGGATGCGGAAAGCGGGTTTCGCCCAGGCGCTGGTGGGGGCGGTGGCGCGCCCGGTGCTGAACCGAGCCATGGGCGGACGTTGGATTCAGCTGTTTCGGGATTCCACTTCCACCCGCCACATGGAGCAGGCCTTGTGGGTCGGTCTCACCCAAGTGTTCACGCTGGGTTTTCTCCTCGCCGCCCTGGGCGTTTTGGCCGTGAAGGTCGCCACCAGCGACCTGGCTTTTTCGTGGAGCACCACGCTGGACGTCAGCGACCGGCAGGCGGCGGCGCTGGTCCGAACGGTAGCCAGCCCGTGGGCCACTTGGTGGCCCGGGGCCGTGCCGGGTCGGGTCGAGATCGAAGCCAGCAACTACAGCCGATTCGTGGCCCGCTACCGGGGCACCGAGGGCCGGCAGGAGATCTCTGCCCGGGTCGCCGCGGCCTGGTGGCAGTTTTCGATGGCGGCGATCCTGACCTACGGATTGGCCCCGCGCCTGCTCTTGGCGGCCTGGGCCCGCCGGCGCTGGCGCAAGGGGCTGGCCCGGTGGCCGGACCTGGAGCGGGCGGACGTGCAAGCGCTGCTCGACCGTCTGGGCAGCGGCGGCTTTCGCTACCGCGAGGGGCGGTCGGACCCGCTGGATCTCCCATCGGTCGAACAAACCCCCGCTCCGGCGCCTGCATTGGATCCGAACGAGCCCCTGATGGCGGTGGTTTGGGGGGCCGCCTCGGTGGAGCCGACTTCCGTCGCCGAGTCCGCCGGCCTTCGGGTCAGCACGGCCTGGGGCGCTGGCGCGAACCTCGATCTTTCGGCCGAAGAACGAGCCCTGCGCGAGGCGGCGAGCCACTCGGGCCCGGTGATGCTCCTGGTGCCCAGTGACGAGCCACCAGTGGAGGACGTCCTCGGCTTCTTGCGGGAACTTTCGGCCGTAGCGCCTCGAGTCCGGGTGGGTCTACTGGACCGAAAGGACGGCGCCTGGCGCATGGCCCCCGTGACCCCGAGCTGGCGCCGTGCGCTTCAAAAGATTCGTGGCGTGGAGGTGCACTCGGCATGAGTGCGCCGGCCTTGGCCGTGGTCGGCTGCGTCAACATGGGCAAGTCGTCCATCGTGGCAAGCCTGGTGGAAGATGACGCGATCCTGATCGAGTCGGAGCCCGGTAGCACCACCCGCTGTGCATCCTACGACTTGCGCCTGGGTGAGCACGCGGTGTTCACGCTGATCGACACGCCTGGCTTTCAAAACGCCCGACGGGCGCTCGCTTGGATCGAACAGCACCTCCGTTCAAACGACGAGGTTTCGGCGCCGGCCGCGGTCCGGGCGTTCCACCGAGAGCATCGAGACCGGCCAGCATTTTCTCACGAGATTCAGCTGCTCACCCCGATCCTGGAGAACGGTGCGGGCATTCTGTACGTGGTGAACGGTACGCAGCCGTACCTTTCGCGGTACGAAGCGGAGATGCGCATCTTGGCCATGACCGGCGCTCCTCGCATGGCGGTGATCAACCTGCATGGCGAGGACTCGGTGCACGCCGACGCGTGGGAAGAGGCCCTTCGGCCGTGGTTCAAGGTGACCCGCTTCGACGCCCACCGGGCCGGCTCCGAAGCCCGGCTGGGGCTGTTCGCGAGCCTTCGCGGCGTGGATGACAGTTGGGCGCCGGTGGTGGACGAAGCCCTGAGACGGCTCGCCGCCGAGCGCGAAGCCCGACACGACCTGGCGGCGGCGTCCATCGCCCACCTGCTGATCGACGCGTTGACCATGGAGGAACGGGCTCCCCTCGAAACCGATCGGGACGCTCAGACACGGCGGCTGTCGGAGCGACTCTTCGATCGGCTGCGGGAGCGAGAGCGGAAGTCTCGCCTCGAAGTGGAGACGCTGTACCGGCACCACCGACTCGAACGGCACGAAAAGGCCTTGGCCTTGGTGGGCACGGACCTGTTCAACCAGGACCAGTGGCGCATCCTGGGCCTATCGTCCACGCAGCTCGCATC
>DAPKRQ010000280.1:0-2523 GCA_031800475.1 Myxococcales bacterium LLY-WYZ-16_1 | reverse complement strand
GTGTTCGGGTCGATGGACTCTACCAAAGGGAATAACCGGGCCGCAGTCGGCTACTCCAAGACTTCGGTTCCCAGCCGGTGCACGCGGTCTGCAACGGCCTCGAGCTCCGCAGCCAGGCCGTTCGGAAAGGCCGCGACTTCGACCTCGGTCCCGCGTCGTCGCAGCCAGCGCACCAAAGCTTCGAAGTCTCCGTCTCCCGAAACGATCACGACTGTCCGATGGCTTTCGGCTTGGTCGATGGCTTCGACGGCCAGGGCCATGTCCCAGTCCGCCTTTTGACTGCCGTCCGAAAAGCTCTTCGGGCGTTTGATCCGAAGGTCCCATCCGGCCCGGCGAAGCGTGTCACAGAAAGCCTCGAAACGCTTTCCGCCGTTGTCCACCACGAAGGCCACGGCCTTGCCGGGCTTCCGTCCGGCCCATAGCTCCCGGAGCAGACCCTCGAAGTTGACCTTGCGACCGTGAGACAGGTGGGCCACCGCTGCCAAGTTCGCCTGGTCGAGCAGGACCGCGACCCGGTCCTCGGGTCCTGTCCGCTCGGACCCACGGGCCGGTCGTTCCGCCAGCTGGCTTCGGGCTTGGTGGAGCTCCTCCCGAGTGCGGGCCAGGTCCGCCCGCACCTGTTGGAGTTCTTCGGAAACGTCTGCCCGGGCCGCCTCCAGGCGAGCCCGCTCTTGCAAGTGCTGTTGCCGCTCGCGTTTGCGGGTCTTTTCGAGATCGCTCAGGGCGTTTTGGAGCTCCTGAAGCCGTTCCGACGCCCCGGCCAGCTTCTCGAGACGACGGACCTTCTGTGCCAGCTCCTCCGCCGTCTGCTGAGCCCGCTGCTCTTCCCGGAACGCCCGCTCGGCTTCCTTGTCCCGCTCGTCCCGCTGCTGGAGGGTTTCTTGAAGCTTTGCGATGGTGCGCTCCATCTCCGCCCGGCCCGCGGCTTCCTGCCGAAGCCTTCGTTCCTTGCCCCCAACCTGAGCCATCAATCGGGCCCGCTCTTCTTCGTAGCGCAGGGCCTTGTGTTCGAGCTGGGTGATCTTGTTCTGGGCCTCGGCCAGTCGTTCGGTCTGCTCGGTCAGCCGGCGGGCCAGCTCGGCCTGAGCGGGATCCACGTCGGCTGCTTCGGACAGGGCCTTCGCGGTTTCGAAACCCGCCGCTTCTTCGAAGAAGTCGTTGATCACCCGGTTCGCCAAGGTGCGCACCGACTCACGTTCGTCCCGGGCCACGGCCCAGACGAACTTCCCCCGCTCGCCCTCCAGGGCAATGGCGCGATAGCTGCCCACCCGGTCCGGCGCTTGCTCCTCCGGGATCGAAGCCACGACACTCCGCTCTTTGGCGCAGGCCTTGTCCATCTTTTGAATCACCTGAAAGGCAACCTGATCGTTTTCAAAGAAGCCGGAAGTCAACTGGCCCACCAGGTCGCTCTTGCTCTTTCCCACGGCGCGGGCGCCGCCTTGGCCTCGAATCGTCTTTTGGACAATAACCCCGGCGGTCTTTTGGTCGAGCGCGTCCATCAGGATCGTGCCCAAGCTGTGGGCATCGAACACCGCCTTCAGATCTCCCAGCAGGTTCTTGAAGCGCTGGGATTTGAACTTCGGGGTCGGTTCGACCACGACCCGTCTGTTAGCAATTCAGCGGGCTTCGGGCGACCGGTGCGCTCGATTCAGCGTCGCCGGGCCGGCGGCAAGGGGCGCATCGATCGTTTTCGTTCGGGCGGATCCACCGCGTCGGCCCGGGTCTCGACGGCGGCCGCACGCTCGGGGCGCTCGGCCCGGCGAAACAAAGCGGCCGCCCGGCGGAGCAGGATGGGGTTGTCGTCCGTCAGCTCCGCGGCCTCGAGGACCGTCTCCGCGGCGTCGCCGTAGCGCGCTTGCCGTTCCAGCGACCGCGCCAACAGGCCCAGGACCCGCAGGCTCGGCGGTTCGTGGTCCAGGTAGGCTCGCAGCTGGGCCTCGGCGGCTTCGGGGTCTTCGGCGTCGAGCCACTCGATCGCCAAACGCAATCGCGCTTCGCTCAGGTCGGCCCGGCGCTCCAACGCGCACTGCAGATGAACCCGGGCTGGCGTGGAGCGTCCCAGGTCGGACAGGGCCAGACCGAGTTCGGCGTGGGCTCGGGGATTGTCGGGCAACAGCCGGACGGCCCGGACCAAGGCTTCGGCCCGGGCATTCGGCGACCGTTCGAGGGTTTGCAGGCTTTCGGCCAGGGACAGGTAGGCCAGCCCGTGGGTCGGGTCCAGCAGCAGCGCCTCTTCGAAGTGGGACCGAGCGACCTCGGGCTGACCGGCGTCGGCCGCCCTCAGGCCTCGCCGAAAGGCCGCGTCGGCACCTCGAAAGTCGCGCTCCACCCCGTCGAGGGCGTCGCCGACCCGTTGCTCGGGGTAGGCCTGGCACTGTGCCGGCAGGGGTGTCGCCTCGGGCGCCGGGTGCGAACCTTTCGTGGCGCAGCCCGGAGGCAGGCACCCCAGGCAGGCAAGGCTCAGCAGCCCGATCGAGCTCCCCTTCATCGTCCGCTCCGCGGGTTCGGGCCGCTTCGGTCCAA
>DAPKRQ010000279.1:0-4443 GCA_031800475.1 Myxococcales bacterium LLY-WYZ-16_1 | reverse complement strand
CGCTCGGGACGGGCGGGCGGTCGAACAGAAACAGCAACAGACCCGTCGCCGCCGCCACGCCCGCGGTGCCCAAGAGCACGGCGCTCGCCACCCGAAAGTCGTCGCGGCGGGCGATGGCGTCGTCGAGTTCCCGGGCTTCGGTCGCGGTCAGGCCCGAGCTCTGGAGCCGATCGGTGAGCCCTTGGGCGTCCGATTCTGCCGAAAGCGTCACGCCCAGGCTCACGCCCCCGGCGGCAGCCAGGGCTGTCGACAAACCGAGCACGCCCCACGCCCACTGGCGCTGCCGGGTCGGGTGCAAGTCGACTCGCACCGTCTGCTCGCCACCTCGCTCCAAACGAACATCTCGGACCACGGGCACGGCGCCTCGCTTTTCCACCGTGACGAAGTGTCGACCGGCCTCGAGCGAGATCGGTCCATCGAGCGGGGTCTCGCCCACCGGCCGGCCTCCGACCGAGACCTGGGCTCCCCGCGCGCCGGTGATCCGAAGCTGGCCGGGCAGGGCCTGCAGGTTTCCGTCCACCACCACCAGCCGGCCTTCGACCGCCCGGATCCGGACCGTGCGGGACGCGTAGCCCGATGCCTCGACCCGAACCTCGTGCTCCCCCGGTCCCACCTCGGTCACCAGGGGCGCCGTCTCGGGCGGGCCGCCGTCGATGGCTGCCCGGGCACCCTCCACGCCGGTGGCCACCATCAGCTGGGTTCGGCGGGCCGATTCGGCTTCCAGCTCGGACAAGCGCCGCTCCTGCTCCATGCGCAGGACGATGGGCTCGAGTGTCGACAGGTGGTCGACCGCGTCCTCGCGACGCCGGCCATCCGGATCTTCCGCCAGGTAGCGTTTGTACAGCTCCACCGCCCGAACGAGCTTTCCCGGGTCTCGGTCCAAAAAGTACTGAAGCCGATAGGCCTGCCCCATCGAAAAGGCCAAAGCCGGTCGCGGAGCCAGATCATAGGCCGCTTCGAAGGCCGCGATGGCCGCGTCGTACCGGCTCTGCCGGTACGCCTGGCTGCCCGCCTCGAAGTAGCGCTTCGCCTCCTCGAGGCTGTCGCCCGCTCCGGTTTGAACGCCCATCCCGAGGCCCCACAATGCGGTCCACAGCAAGGGACTCATGGAACGGCCGCTTCCGGGGCGGACGCGCACTGCTCGACCGTACCGCCCGCCCACAACCGGAACCGGTCCCCGCGGGCCACCACCAGGTCGTCCACCCCGTCCCGAGTGAAGTCGCCGGCTGCGAGCCGAACCCCAGCGGTCCCTTCGCCCCGCAGGTCGAGTGGTGCCGACGCGAGTCTCGCGGTCTCGGTCGGCTCCAGCTGCACCAAGAACGTGCCCTCGTTGCCCGCCACCGCCGCTTCCCGCGCCGGGTCGGCGTCGGCCTGCAGCAGCGCCACGCTGCTGCGCATCTGCACGGGCTCGGGGCTGTCGGCGCCTCCGTCGGATCCCTCGGGCAAGACGAAGGTGTCCTCGCTGTCGAACAGCTCCGCGCGAGTCATGTCCGTGTCTCCGACCGCGTCGGGATCCAGGTTCCAGAAAACCATCAATCCCGAGCCGGAGCCCGGACTGTCGAGTGCGCGCGGGTTCGTAGAATCGGGGACTTCGAGGCTGACGACCAGATCCGCAACGCCGTTGCCCTCGGCGTCGGTGACCGCCAGGTCGGAGGGCACCCCGCCGCCGATGGTCGGCAGCTCCACCCACGTGCAGCGGGGGCTGGAATCCGACGTGGACGGCTCCAGGACGAACAGCTCCGCCGTGCAGCCGCAGTCCCCGGTGGGGCATGCTGCGAAGCAACCGGGATTGCTGTCGAAGACCAAGAACACGTCGACGTCGTCGCCTTCTCGAAGTCGGGTGACCGCCACCTTCGCCTCGTTCGGGGTCGGGACGCGGCCCGAAGGGCACCCGGACAGCGAGACGCGGGTCGATCGATCCGCGGCGAAGCCTCCGGCGCCGTCGTTGAAGAAAAAGCCAAAGCGAGAGGTTTCGAGGCCCTCGTCGGTCAGGTCGAGTAGCTGCTGCAAGACGATGATGTCCCGGTCGTCCGAATCGGACTCCGTGCGCGGCCGAAAGCGCCCCGCCCGGGCTTCGATGGGCCGACCGTCGCTTTCGATCAACGAAAACAGGGTGCCGTCGGTGCTGCCGAACAGCACGGTCTCTTGCACGGGCCGGGCCTCGCCGGGCTCGAATTCCAGCAGAGCATCAAAGATGCCGTCCCCGAGGTTCCATCGAATGGGCGCCATTCTTCGGATTCCCGGAAATCGGCCGATCGAGGTCGGATTTTCCGGCAGGCCCGCCGTCCTTGCCGCCAAAAGCAAGACCTCGCTCCGAGCGAGTTCGTTCGAGCTCGGGTCGTGGGTCGCGACCAACAGGTCGACCGCCAGATCGCCGGTGAAGTCCCCTGCGATCAAGTCCGCCACGGGGGCCCGCGTGGCTGCCCGGGCTGGATTGACCAGGCCGCCGCCGGCGTTCAACGCCATGTCCAGCCCTTCCGACTCGGCGGACCCAGCGGCCAGGTCCAACCGGCCATCGCCGTTCAGGTCGATCAGCCGGGCGCGGGTCCAGGGTCCGGCGCTGGGCGCGATCGCTGCGAGGGCATCGTTGTCGAACGGGCCGCCTCGGCCCAGGTAGAGGCCGGGTCCCACCACCAGGTCGAGCACGCCGTCCCGATCCACGTCGCCTACGGCGAGGGGCAGCCGAGCGCGGTCTCCGAAGCCCCGGGGCCCCAGGCAAGCGGGTGCAGGCAGGCGCTCCGCGGTCCGAAAGTCCGGCCCCTCGAACACCTGCGGCGCGCCCCCTTCGACCGTTACGACCACGTCCACAAAGCCGTCGTCCGAGCAGTCCCCCACGAACACCCCCGGCGCTGCCGACACTGGGTCGAGCGGGTCGACGAGACGGGAGGCCAGCGGTTCCAGGGTCTCCACCAAGACCCCGTCGATCCGCTGCCCCTGAAAACATCCGAGTCGGCATCCGTCGTCGGGCGTCACCCGAAGCACCGTGAACGCCGAGGACCCGGTTTCGGCCAACACCACCACGGTTTCCGAGGGGGACGCGGCGGTCTCCAAGGCCAACGGTCCGCCTCGGTAGCTGGGTTCGACCGCCGTCTGGGCCCGCCCAACCCCGCGGGGGATCTCGGAAAAGGCCACGCGCATCCTTCCGTCGTCGGGCCGGGTCTCCACCGCGATCTCGGTCCGGGGAACCCGGGGCGTCGGTGCGGCGGTCACCGCTGCCAGCCGAAACCCGTCGGGCTCGGTCAGCTGGATCCGTCGAAAAGGGGCCGGCGTCATGCGGCGCTCGGCTTGCCCGGTGAGGATCAAAGTGCCCCGCAGACCCTCGCCACCTCGGTTGTCGAGCTGCACGGGGAGCACCACGTCGGCCCGCCCGTCGCCGTCCACATCGGCCACGTCGGCCGGTCCGAGCCGTCGCTGAGGCAGGTCGAAGCGCTCCCCAAAGCCCCCCGCCGGCTCCTGAAACCGCACCGACAGGCCCACGTCGGTAAACGCCACCAGGTCCGACAGACCGTCGCCGTCCACGTCCGCCACCTCCATGTCCTCCACCGATCCGAAGACCGATTCGGGCCCTCCCGGCGCGGCGACGAAGCAGCCCCCGGCGGTCCGGCATACGCCGTCGGCTCCGCAGCGGGCCCCGTCCGGACAGACGGCTCCGCCGGTGCAGACCGGCCGGCAGGCGCCCGGGCTTTCGGGGGCCCCGCATGCGCCCCCCGGGATGGGGGCGAAGGTGTCGCAAGCCTCGCCTGCCTCGACGACGCCGTTTCCGCACCGATCGGGCTGCACGCCCTGCAGGTCGGCGCAGGCGACGAACGCGGCTGCGAGCCCGGCGGACCCCAGCGCGAAGACCGAAAACCGGCCCCCTTTGCATCGTCGTTTCATCAAAACGGATTCTCCAAGTCGTTGCGTCCCGGGCGGGGTCGGTCCGGACGCGGGCGGCGCGTCCTGCGGATTCGCTCGAGCCGAACCGAAAGTTCCGCGTTCGCGTCGGGAACGAACACCAGCTCTTCCGGCCGGTGCCGCGGGGCTTCGACCCGCCACCGCACCGGTTCGCTCGATCGGTCGAGCTCCGTTTCGAGCGGAAGGATCCCCAGGAGCTCGCCGGTCTCGCTCCATACCCGGGCACCCGGCGGCTGGCCGACCAGGGCGATCTGCACTGTGACGGGCTTTGGGGCTCCGAGGTCCGAGCGGGTGTCCGGTGCGCTCTTCGGAGCGGGGTCGGCGGGGCTCGCCACCGGGATCGGCGTTGCGACCCCCTCGGACGTGGCCCGGCTCTGGCGCCAGGTCCAGCTGCCCACGGCCAGGCCTGCTGCGAGCCCCAGGGCGGCGCCCCCCACCAGCTTTGCCACCCGGCGGGGCGGGGCCGGCAAGGATCTGGAAGCTGCCGGGAGGGCAGTGGGGGCCATGGCCGCCTCCCGGCTTTGAACACTGGGCGCGCCGGCAGATCCC
>DAPKRQ010000278.1:0-58999 GCA_031800475.1 Myxococcales bacterium LLY-WYZ-16_1 | reverse complement strand
GCCCCCGAGGCGGCGATGCATTCGGGCATCGACCGAAACCCGCCCCCCGGTCCACCGGTCGGCCCGACCGGATTTTGGGCCGGACAGCGGCGGTGATTGGGAGGAACCGACTTGGACCCGGGCCGAGGTCCAGGGCACCCTGGTCCCATGGAATACCTCCACACCATGGTCCGCGTCAGCGATCTGGATGCTTCCCTCGATTTCTACTGCAACAAGCTGGGTTTGATCGAAATCTCTCGAAAGGAGTCGGAGAAGGGGCGCTTCACATTGGTGTTCTTGGCGGCACCGGGAGACGAGGCTCAAGCCCGGGAGCACAAGTCTCCCATGCTCGAACTCACCTACAACTGGGATCCGGAAACCTACACCGGGGGCCGGAACTTTGGCCATCTGGCGTATCGGGTCGAAGACATCTACGCTGCTTGCCAGCGCCTGCAGGACGGCGGCGTGACGATCCTGCGGCCGCCGCGGGATGGCCGGATGGCCTTCGTTCGCTCGCCGGACGGCATATCCATCGAGCTTCTTCAAAAAGGCGAAGCTCAGCCGGCCCAGGAGCCGTGGGCGAGCATGCAAAACACGGGCAGTTGGTAGGGCATCGGCAGAAGAGTGTGCTGCTAAAACCGCGGCTGCGCCCTGCGCCGAACTCCGGCCGCGACGGTCGGGCCGGACCAACCGATGGCGGTCCGGCCGCCCTGGTCACTGGTAGGTTTTGACGTAGGCCTTGATGGCCTCGTAGTCCTCTTCGGTCATCTGGCCTTCGAACACGGGCATGGCGGCCGGATAGCCCCGGGCGATCTTTTTTCGGGAGTACCACACGGACTCCCGGAAGTATTCGTCGTCGAAGACCACCTCTTCGCCCCCTTCGAGGAGCGCTTTTTCGCCCCACCGGTCGTTCAGCGGCGGGCCCACCTTCCGGGATCCATCGAAGGCGTGGCAGGACGCGCACACGTAGGTGTTGTTGAAGTGGTACTCACCACGCTCCACCAGGGTCATCTCTTCGATGGGCTTGGCCTTCACCGGCTCTACCACCGGCTCCAGCAGGCTCGGGTCGTCGGCCACCATGGCGAGGGCCCGATCCACGGGAATCTGGTACACACCCTCTTCTGCATCGACCTGGGCGTAGGAGCTCAGAAGCTCCTCCTGCTCGTCCCGGAACTCGACCCACTTCGGGTGTTCATCGTGGTTGACCGGCAGCGGCCCATGGCAACCGGCCACGAACACCACGGTGCCGGCAGCAGACCAAATGTTTCGCTTCGAGATACGCATGATGCTTCTTTCAGACGTTGTGGAACGCCAACGACTCGGGGAGTCGCGGGTCCTTGACCGGCACCAGCTCGGACCGACTCGCCAGTGCCGAGAACGTGGCCAAGAACAGCCCCATCACCCCTACGAGACACAATAGATCCAGAATGCCCGGCTGCGGACCTTTACTGAACACCGGCATGACGATGTAGTAAATGTCCACATAGTGAATGAACAGTAGCCATGCCGCACCGATGATGAGGGTGGCCGGATTCCGTTTGATGCCCCGCGGGAGCAGGAAAAAGAACGGAATGAAGAAGTGCCCCACGATGAGCAAGGCCCCCACCGTTTCCCAACCGTGGTGGTATCGATGCTCGAACCACAGCGTTTCTTCCGGAATGTTCGCGTACCAGATCAGGAAGTACTGCGAGAACGCGATGTAGCTCCAGAACACCACGAACCCGAACGATAGTTTTCCGAGGTCGTGGAAGTGCTCGGCATTGATGACCTTCTGCAAGTGACCCGTGCGCTGCAGCGCAATGATCAGGGTCGAGAGCATCGAGAAGATGGCGATCACGCAACCGGCGAAGAAATAGACGCCCCACATCGTCGAAAACCAGTGAGGTTCCATCGACTTCATCCAGTCGATGGCCGCGAAGGTCACCGTCAACGCGAACAGCAGCATCCCGGGAGCCGACCACCACTGCATCTTGTGCGTGAGCTCGTGGTCGCCCGTCTCGTCCTGTCGGGTGGAGCTCCGCCAGAAGGTCAGAGCCAAGAAGATCCACACGGCAAAGTAGAAGATCACGCGGATGAAGAAGAACGGCTGGTTCAGGTACGGGGCCTTGTGGTCCACCAGATGGTCGTGACCCGGCTCGACGCCCCACCAGTGGTGATGGGTATGGTGCAGCCCGACGGCGACCGGAATGAACAGCACCGCGAACAGCGGCAACGTCCCCATGACGTTCTCCGCAACCCGGCGGACGACCACACTCCAACCCGCCCTCGCGAGGAACTGCACCATCACGAAGAACAACCCCCCGAGGGCGAAGCTGAGCCCGTACATGTAGGCCGTCAGGTACGAGAAGTGAAAGCGCTCGATGCCGTGCTCACCGCCCACGGCCCCGATGATGAACGCCAGGACCAGGCTGGCGAGACCGATGCCTCCGAGGATTTTCGGAAACGACGTCCACACCCCGGACAGTCGGAGGTTCGTGTCCTCCGGTATCGACTTCATGCGACCCATGTCAGTTCTTCCATCCCTTCTCGGAAGCCACCTCGTCCGGCACCTGCGCCAACGGGGCCTGATAGCGCCGCTGCAGCACCCGGACGTACGCCGCGATGGCCCAGCGATCCTTCACTGGGATCTGGGAAGCGTAGGGCGGCATGTTGCGAACGCCGTTGGTGATCACGTCGTAGAAATAGCCGACCGGCATGGTGAGCAACCGCTCGTCATTGAGCTTGGGCGGCGGCAGCATGCCGCGCTGCACTGCAGTGCCATGCTCGATGCCGCTGGCACTGTGACATACGGCGCAATAGATCCCGAATCGCTCCTTGCCTCGGGCCAAAAACGCTTCGTCGACCTCGATCGGCTTCCCGTCCGGTCCCTGGGCCGGCAGGGTGCGGACCCAGTCTTCGGCGTCCTCGCTCTCCTTGCCCAGGTACAGATGGGGGTCGTCACGCAGTTGCCCGACCGCCACCGTGCCCTCGACCTCTGGGCGCATGGCCCGCTTGTCCGAGTAGAACGGGTTTTCTTCCTGCGCCTCGAAGTAGCGCTGAAAGTCCATGTTTTGCTGCAGGTGAATCGGGGGCCGCTCGAACTTCCCGTACGGGTCGCAGGCGACCGCGGCGACTGCCCCCAGCGAGACGACGGTGAAGGTGTACGCTCGCATCGGTCTTACTCCTCGACCAGTTCGACCTTGCTCGCTCCCAGGGAGCGCAGGAACTCCTGCGTCTCGTCCGGGTCGAACTTCGGGTCACTGGCCTCGATCGAAATGATGAACTTGTTGTTGGTGACCTGCTTGAAGGTCTCCGACTCGAGCAGCGGATTCCACCAGCGCGGCAAGCGGTTCAAAAACAGCATGCCCAGCACCGCGCTGCCCGCGGAGAACAGCACCATCACCTCGAACGTCACCGGGATGAAGGCCTGCCACGAAAAGTACGGTTTGGCGGCGATGATGATCGGGTACGCGGTGGTCGAGATCCACGACTGCAGCGCGAAGGCTCCCGCCGCCCCCGTGATGCCCATGGCGAACACGAAGAACGGCAGGCGAGACCGACCCATCCCCATGGCGTGCTCGAGCCCGTGAACGGGGAAGGGTGTGTGGGCGTCCCACTTGGTAAACTCCGAATCTCGCACCTTTTCGCAGGCGTGCCAGATCTCCTTCACCGTCGAGAACTCGCCGATGGCGGCAAACACTTTGTTCGAAGAACTCACGATGCACCTCCTGCGGTGGCGGTGGCCGGTTGTTTGGCGGCTTCCGTTTCATCGGGCTCGTGATGCGGGTCGGACTCGGGCATCACGCTCTTCACCTCAGCCATGGCGACCATGGGCAGAAACCGCACGAACAGCGAGAACAGGGTGAAAAACAGGCCGAAGCTTCCGAGCAGCGCCGCCCAGTCCCACACCGTCGGATAGAACATGTCCCAGCTCGACGGCAGGAAGTCTCGGCTCAAGGTGATCACGATGACGTAGCGCTCGAACCACATTCCGATGTTCACGAAGATCGAGAGGACGAAGAGCGCGGCCACGTTGTGCCGGATCGTCTTGAACCACAGGACCTGCGGAATCAGGACGTTACAGCTCACCATGCTCCAGTACGCCCACCAATAGGGTCCGAAGGCCCGGTTGATGAAGGCGAACATCTCGTATTCGTTGCCGCCGTACCACGCGATGAAGAATTCCATGCCGTAGGCGTAGCCCACGATCATGCCGGTCAAGAGGACCACCTTCGCCATGTTGTCCAGGTGGTGCATCGTAACGATGTGCTCGAGCTTGAATATCACCCGAGACACCAACATCAGCGTGAGCACCATGCCGAATCCGGAGAAGATCGCGCCGGCGACGAAGTACGGGGGAAAGATCGTGGTGTGCCAGCCGGGCAGCTGCGACACCGCAAAGTCGAACGAAACGACCGAGTGCACGGACAGAACCAGCGGGGTCGCGAGCCCGGCCAGGAGCATGTAGGCGGTTTCGTAGTGTCGCCAGTGGCGGGTGGAACCCGTCCAGCCCAGCGCGAAGATTCCGTAGGCGAACTTGGCGACCTTCGACTTCACCCGGTCCCGCATGGTGGCGAGGTCGGGCACCAATCCCGTGTACCAAAACAGGACCGACACCGTTCCGTAGATGCTCACCGCGAACACGTCCCACAGCAGCGGGCTTCGGAACTGAGGCCACGCGCCCATCTGGTTCGGAACGGGGAACACCCAGTACAGCAGCCAGATGCGGCCCACGTGGATCGTCGGGAACGACAACGCACAGACCACCGCGAAGATGGTCATGGCTTCGGAGAACCGGTTGATGCTGGTTCGCCACTTTTGACGGAACAGGAACAACACCGCCGAGATCAGCGTCCCGGCGTGACCGATACCGACCCAGAACACGAAGTTGACGATGGCCCAGCCCCAGGCCACCGGGACGTTCAGGCCCCAGATGCCGGTTCCTTCCCAGATCAGGTAAGCGGTGCTCCCGGCGTACATCGCCGCGAAGACGGCCGAGACCAAAAAGAAGATCCACCACCCCATGGGGGTCTTCCATTCGATCGGCGCGGCCACCGCCTCCGTGACGCCGTTGTAGTCCGTGGGCGGGTTGACCAACAACGGCCGCCGGTCCACGGGGTCTCGCGAAACTCGCATATCCATCGTCAGTTCACCCTTCTGCCAAATCCGGGTTCGGGTTGGTCAACTTCGCCAGGTAGGTGGTCCGGGGCCGAAGGTTCAGCTCGGAGAGCACGGCATAATTTCGAGGATCTTCTCGGGTGTGGGACACCTTGCTGTCCGGGTCCCGGATGTTCCCGAACGTGATGCAGTCGGCCGGGCAAGCCTCCTGGCAGGCGGTCTTCACCGTGCCATCCGGGATGATGCCGTCGCCGTTCACCTTGGCGTGGATCCGTGCCTTGTTGATGCGCTGCACGCAGTACGTGCACTTCTCCATCACGCCTCGATAGCGGACCGTCACGTCCGGGTTGCGCTGCATTGCGATGCCCATGCCGTAGTCCGCGTCGTTCCGCACGGTGTAATGGAAGAAGTTGAAGCGCCGCACCTTGTACGGGCAGTTGTTGCTGCAGTACCGGGTGCCGATGCAGCGGTTGTACGCCATGTTGTTCAGGCCTTCGGGTCCGTGGACCGTCGCACCGACGGGACACACGTTCTCGCAGGGAGCGGTCTCGCACTGCACGCAGGCCATGGGCTGGTACCGCACTTCCACCTGGTCCGAGTGCTTCGGCTCGAAATAGCGATCGATCCGAATCCAGTGCATCTCGCGACCCTTGAGCGCGTCTTCCTTGCCGACCCACGGAATGTTGTTTTCGGCCTGGCAGGCGACGGTGCACGAACCACAGCCGACGCAGGAGTTCAGGTCGATGGTCAATGCCCACTGGTGCTCGGCCGTGTACTCTGGTTCGTCCCAAAGGAGGCTAGCAACGTGGTCCTCGTCCATGACCTCGAACTTCTCGACGAAGTTCGGTTCATCGGTGAAGTCGCCACGGGTGGCGTCCCGGACGATCGGCCGGTCGTGCATGCTCGCTTCGGGCTGCATGCACGCCACCGCGTAGCCCTTTCGCGTGGGCGTCACCTTCGCACCGCTCCGAATGTACGGCGATTCGGCGGTTCGGAGGGAGTTCACGTCGAAGCCCGACTTCGCGAACTTGCCGCCGTGCTTGCGCCCGTACCCCAGCGACAGCACGACCACGTCTTCGGCAGTGCCGGGCTGCACCCAGACCGGCAGGCGCACGGTCTCGCCGCCCACCGACACGTCCACCATGACGGTATCGCGCACCGACGACTGCTCGAGGTTGTTCGGGACACCGATCTTCTCGGCCGTGTTCGGTGAGACCACAGCCGCGTTGTCCCACGCGATCTTGGTGATCGGATCGGGCAGCTCCTGCAGCCACGGGCTGTTGCCAAAGCGACCGTCGAGAACCGCGTTGTCCCGCACGAACGCGAGCTCCAGCCCTTGCGCTCGTTCGGCCCGGAACTTGTATGCTGCGGCCAACCCATCGGTCTTCACGCTCGGGACGAACGACGGGGCCTGGCCCACGTCGACGACGCCGTCGTGAAGCCACCGCTGCCAGCGCTTGTCGAAACCACCGGAGATAGCCCCCTGGTGGGTGGCACGAACCAGATCGTAGCCCTTCGATTCGGCTCCGGTCAGGCGAGCCATGAATTCGATCGGGGACAACGACGGGTATAGGGGCGCGACCAGCGGCTGCTGGATGGCCGTCGTGCCCTCCCGGGCCCGCAGGTCACCCCAGGACTCCAGATAGTGGCTCTGCGGAATGTGCCAAGTGGCGAGGCGGCCCGTTTCATCCCGATACAAGCCCAGGTGAATCGTCAGAGGGACCTTCTGGAACAACTCGCCGAAGTTCAGATCCGCCGGAGCTTCGTAGACCGGGTTGCTGCCCATGACGACCAGCTGCTTTACCGATCCATCGTTCATGCGCCGAACCAGGTCCGAAAGTGCGCCCACCTCGGTCGGTCCCTGCTTGGTGAAGCGAAGGGTCTTGCCGAAGTTTCCGAGCGCTTCGTTCAACACGAACCCGAGCGCATGAACGTGGGCGGGCTGCCGCTCGCCGACCATCACGATCGTGCTTCCACGCTTTCGCGACAGCAGATCCTTCGCCAACGCCTTGACGAATTTCGAGTCGAGCTTGTCTTTCGGCGCGTCCAGGGTCGGGACGTTCAGCCCGCCCTTCTTGAGGTGGTGCGCCAGGGCGGCCAGGAAATCGCCAACCTCGGAACCTTTCACCGCCATGCGGTGGTCGGCGTTGGAGCCAGTGATCGAGACGTGCGGCTCGACCACGTACAGGCGGTTTGCCTCAGCCGGCTTTCTGTTCGGGTCTCGACCCGCCGCGAACGCCTTGGTGAATGCAGTGGTGTCGCCTTCGGTCCCGATCGGATCGGCATCGAAGGCAGCGATCACCGTCGGCGTGCCATCGGTCGTCCAGGCCGCGCCTTCGATACCCACCATGGCAGCACCCGCTCGGGCATGGTCGGTGCCGGCACCGTCGAAACGGTACAGCTCGGCTTTTGGATACTTCGCTCGAATGTCTTCCCAGAGTCGATCGGCGGTGGGCGACGGAAGCTCCGGCACCACGACCGCGAGGCCCGAACCGTCGCCGATCTCGTCGGGCAACTTCTTCAAGAATCCGACGGCCTCATCGGGACTGACGCCCTCCCCCTCGCGAACCGGCTCCTTCGAGCGCTCGGGATCGTACAAGGACAGGACCGAGGCCTGAGCCCAAATCGTCGACCCCCCGGTCATGGGGTGGTTCGGGTTGCCGTCGACCTTGGTGGGCCGGCCGTCGGTGGAGCGCACCAGCAGGCCCTGCACGGCGCCGCCCACGTTCCACACGGTGGCGTAGTGGCGGGCTTCGCCGGGCACCAGGTCTTCTGGACGCTCGGCGTAGGGAAGGATCTTTTCGTAGGGCTTCCGAATGCAAGCCGCGGTCTGGAGGCTCGCAACGGTTGCGCCCACGGCGGACAGAAAGTTGCGTCGGCCGGGATTGTGGGGCCCGGCAGCGGAAATCGTTTCTCGAGTCATCGGTGGCATCCTGCGCAGTGGACCGGGGGATTCACCTCGCGGGTCCGGTTCGGGTCTTCGCTCGGGTCATAGCCGGCAGCCACGGGGTCATAGGCCATGTTCGTCACTTCGGAAACCGGTCGCAGGTGCGGTTCCGGATTTCGGTGACAGTCCAGACACCAACCCATGCTGAGGGGTTCGTGCAGCCAGACCTCCTCCATCTGGTCGACGCGACCGTGGCAGGAGACGCAGCCGACACCGGCCCCGACGTGCGCACTATGGTTGAAGTACGCATAGTCCGGCAGCTGGTGGATCTTGACCCACGGAATCGGCTCGCCGGTCTCGCCCGACTGTCGAACGAGGGAGAGCTTCTCGCTGTTGGCCTTCACGTACTTGTGACAGTTCAGGCAGGTGGATGTCGGGGGAACCGCGGCGTGGGCAGCGTACTCCACCGTGTTGTGGCAGTACCGGCAGTCCATACCCATCTCACCTGCGTGCAGGGCGTGACTGTACGGGACCGGTTGCGTCGGCTCGTAGCCGACGTCGGTGTAGTAGGGAGAAAAGAAGTAGTAGACGCCGAGGACCACGGCGACACCCAGCAGCGGTACGCCGACCGCCACCGCGGTCGGAAGATGGTTGGTCCATCGGGGAAACATGTGGGTCACGGAAAACGGCCTCCTCCAGGGTGGGGTTCGGTCATCACCCCCCAGTCCCAAGCGCGGCGGGACGCTAGCACCGCAAATTTAGGGTTTGCAAGGCGCAGCCGAGATTTCGGCGTCCATCGAAAAGAGCAGCCCAAATCCTGCCGCCCACTCCGGCAGAACCGCCGAAATCTCTGTCATCGAGGGGAGATAGGTTGGGCCTTCCCTTGCGAGCGTCGCCGGCACCGGGGTCGTTTGGGCCGTCGGCCGCTTCCCGTCAACGGGAACCTTTTCACGGGGCCGCGACTCGCGGCGAGACAGGTCGAAAATCCGTACAGAAGAGAAAGGAAAGGAAAGCGGGGGTCGGCTCGCAGACGGCGGCGAGACCGGCCGGCCGAATCAGCCGTCCGAGGCTTCCGTGCCGGTCTCGGTCTCGGTGTCGGGCGAAGCGGCCTGGGTGGCCGTCTCCTCGGCGGGCTTTTTCGCTGGGGCAGCAGCCGCCTCTTCAGCGGCCGCCTCCCCGTCCGCCTGGGCCTCGGTGGCCGACTCCGTCGTCTCGGCCCCCTCCGCCTTGGCTTCGGTGGCCGACTCGGTCGGCTCTGCCGGCTTCGCCGCCGCCTCGGCGCCGGCTTCGGTGGCCGACTCGGTCGACTCGACCCCAGCCGTCGCTTTGGATTCGGCTTCGGTCGCCGTCTCGGACGCGTCCGCGTCGCCGGTTGCCTTCGACGCGGCTGCCGCCTGCCCCTCTTCCGCCTCGGCCTGTTCCGCCTCGGCCTCTTCCGCCTCGGGGGACGGCTTCGGGGCCCGTTCGCCGGACGCTGCAGCCTCAGCGGTCGCTGCCTGCGCCGCGTCGGCCTCGCCCGCATCCGCCTTCGAGGTTTCTACCTCTTCGTCGTCCGCTTCGTCTTCCTCGGACTCTGCGTCCGCTTCTTCGTCAGCCCCTTCCTCTTCCGAATCCGCCTCATCCGCCTCGTCCGCTGCCTCTTCGGCCTCTTCGGCCTCTTCGCTCGGCTCGTAGGGCACGTACTTCTTCAGCGACGGGTAGTCCTCCACCATGTTCATACCGAGCAGCGGCTTGTACACGCCCTGGTGACAGGTCGTGCAGTTGGCCTTCGGCGCGTCTCCGGTGGGGCCCAACCGGTATTCTGGGTACACGGGCTTCAGTGGATCCAAATAGTTGTTGTTTACGTCACGGACCATGCGGATGCCGTACCACGCGGTGGCTCGAGCCGGCGGGCTCTGCCCCCACTCCGCAACCGACCTGCTGTTGTGGCAGTATGTGCAGTTGACGCCGAGCGAGTTCGACATGTGCATCATGAGACCGTAGGTCCATTCGGTCTGCTTGATCGACCGGTTGTTGCCGGTCGGCAGGGCCGTCGGACCGACGACTCGAATGTTGTAGTCTTCCTGCAAGAAGGTCTCGAACACGTTGCTGGGGAGCGACGCCGACCCCACCCGGTACGAGGCCATGTTCTGTCCACCAGGGTTGCCCAGCGCCCGATCCTTCATCGGGTGTTCCGGCTCTTCGAACCAGATGTACTGCGGCACGTTCATCCCGCGGTGGCAGGTGTAGCAGTTCACGCCCGCGTTTTGCAGGTGACTGCTCCAGTTCTCGTTCAGGTGCTGCGTCATCTGGATCATTCGGCGCGACACGACCTTCGTGTACTTGCCGTCCGACGCCAGATTCTCGGCGTAGTGGCAGTAGTTGCAGCCTTGCTCCGGCGACACCCATTGGGTGATGTGGGTCATGAGCCGAGTGAACTGCCCGGTCGACAGGTCTCCCAACACCTGCACGTTCTGGTAGGCCTCACCCGCCTTGAGCCCTTCGGACGAAGCCATCGGCAGCGGCGGAGGTACCCCGTCCACCTGGTCCGCGTCTTCCTGCAGCATGTGGTCCTTGTAGACCACCTCCATTCCAACCCCCGAGAAGCCGCGTTGCACGGCTTCCACGCTGGTCCAGGTGTCGATGGTCAACACGACGCCCAGCACCACGAAGACGACGGTGAACAGTTTGATGAAGAATGAAGGAGTCATTGCGGCACCTCGGTCATCGCAGGATCCGGCACCACCGGATAGACCTGCGGGTAGTCGGGAGCGACCCCGTGCTTCACCGCCCACAAGTACCAGTTGTCCACCACCGTGCCGGTCAAAAGGATGCCGATGCCGCCCGTCAGGGTGGTCAACACGGCGAACCACCAAGCCCAGCGGTGGATCGACTCGAAGGTCGCGTTGAAGCCCATGGTCCAGCGCCAGAACAAAGCGCTGCGCTCCGTTGCGGTACCCGGGTCGACGATCTGCCCAATCTCCCGTTCACCGCCCAGATGGCTGACCGCCAAGACCGTGGCACCGTGCATGGCGAACAACAGCGTCGACCCATACAGGAACACGATCGATAGGGCATGGAACGGATTGTAAAACAGGTTGCCGTACCGGATGGAAAAGGCCGCGGTCCAATCCAAGTGCGGGAAGATGCCGTACGGCACCGCCTCGCCCCAGCTCCCCATGGCCACCGGTCGAATGAAACCAAGCACCAAGAACAGCCAGATCGCCGAAGCGAAGGCCCATGCCAGGTGGGTTCCCATCCCGAGGGCCCGAGCTCGATAGTAGCAGCGGAACCACCACAAAATGACCGAAGCGGTCAAAAACACGCCAGCGATGAGAAACCACCCTCCCTGGTTCAGCGGAGGCCATGACAGCCCCATCGACGGCGGAGGCGGCTCCAGAGCCAGCCACGGAAGCTGGCGTATGAATTCGATCGGGTTCCACTGGACCGAAGCCCACATGTTGAATCCGATGATGCAGAACGACACCAAAAAGCAAACGGCGGACGTGATTCCGAACCAACCGAGATAGATCGGACCGACTTGGGCGTTACCGAATCGCCCGATCAGATGACTGAACCGCATCCACGTCGACCGAGGCCACAAGTCCTCGTCGATGGGTGGGCCCTTTTCCATCGGCCCTTTGGTCTGCACCTGGGTGAAGATGTTTTGATATTCCATCGTTCGAATCCCTTCGCGTCAGTTCCAGATCCCGAGCTCGAGCCACCAGTTCCACCACTCGGGCCAACCCCGGGTCCAGAACGGCCCGCTGATCACGATGCAGATTGCGCTCCACACGCCCGCGCTCAATGCGAGGAACAGTCCCAGCCGGTGAATGCCGACGGCACCGATCGAGTAGCCGATGAAGTCTCGGAAGAACCCGTCCTCATACTCGGCTCCCTTCACCGTCTCGCCTTTCGGCACATTCACGGCCGAGAGAATGAGAGAACCGTGCATCGCCAATGCGAGCGTGGTCGTGAAGAAGAAGGTCACAGCAATCATGTGGGCGGGATTGTAATGAAAGTGCAGGTATTGATAGCCCACGTTCGAAACCCAGTCGAGGTGGCTAAAGATGCCGTACGGAAAACCGTGGCCCCACGCCCCCAACAAAACCGGACGAATGACCACCAAGGTCACGTAGGCGAACACGGCAACGGCGTAGGCAAAGGGAATGTGATAGCCCATTCCGAGCTTTCTGCTGATCTCTGCCTGCCTGAGCACCCAGGAAACAAAGGCGCCAATGGCGCAGATCGTGATCAGCTGCCACAACCCTCCCTGGTCCAGAGGTGCCATCCCGAGCCCGTACTCGAGCGGGGGCGGCTCGATGTTGATGCGCCACACGTTCCAGGTCGGACCGCGTGCTGCGCCCCATATGATCAGGAGCGTCCCGAGCACCGAAAAGAAGGCCGTGGTGAGGCCGAAGAACCCTACGTAAAAGGGACCGATCCAGAAGTCGAAAAGGTCGCCGCCAATGAGGGTCCCTCCACGCACCCGGTACTTCCGTTCAAAACTGAGCAAGGCCACGATAAACCTCCATAATCCTCGCGGAGGGCCTCAGCGCATCAACGGCGGCGTCGAACCGCCGCCGTTGATGCGAGATGGCCGTTTAGTAGGAAGGCGGCATGGCAGACATCTGCTCTGCAGCGCTGCCCTGTCCGCTTCCCGGGTTTTCCAGCCAGTTGTACCGCTCGGTGCTGAGCAAGAGCGCGTGAATTCCAAAAGCGAGGATCGCCAGGAACGTCACCAGTGCAACGAACGCTTGCCGAGGGTCGAAGACCATGAACATCTTGTGCATTTTCGATATCTCCCCTCAGACCAGCATCGTCATCGCCGTTTGCACGACGGTTGAAGCCCCATCGATCATCGACGTGGGCTCACCGGGCTGAATCCACGGTCGCCAGAAGAACACCAGGAGGTGCGCAACGATGGCGAACAGCAGATAAATGGCGAACCACTGGACGAAGTAGCCGTGAACCTCTTTGGCTTCGGCCTCACTCAGTCCCGATTGTGAGAATATACTCGTTCCTTCTGCCATGCATTCTCCTTTCGCTGAGCGTCTCACGCTCAGACCGCGCCCACATCCCGCGCGGCTGGGATCCCCGGGCCGAAGCGGCCACGGTGAACGTCACGACTCGCCGAGGCGAGTCTCGAACCGACCTACGCCATGAAGACGAAGGCCAGAATCTTTTGAACTTCGCCGCGCGTCTCCCCCAACAGGGAGACGCCGGCGTGAAGGTCCTTCGAACCCGTTCGAAGAACCGTCCTCATCAAGCGACGGGCAGCGACCACCGGCAGCAACAAGGCAACGCCAGCCGCCGTATAGGCGCGATACTCGCGCGCTTCCGACTGTCGAAGCCGCTTCCACTCGATATCCGTTGGGTTGAAGACTCTGATGACCTGCCCCATTCTACCGAGTGACTTTGCATTTTGCAGTCCAACCTGCGTCGCTGCGGATTTCATGCTGCCCATCCTTTCGCGGTTTCCGCGTGGGTAGCGGCGACTCGCTGTGCCGTTACCCTTTCTTCACCGAGGCGCTTTGCTTCGCGCTCGGACGCGTCTCGCAGCATCTTCGCTGCCGAGATTCGGGTGAGGACCGGCACCTTCTCCATCAGCTTGTCGAGCTCGCGTTGCGCCTCGTCGTCCCACGGCAGTTCTTCGTGCAGTCGAGACGGCGTCGCGTCGACGGCGTCCATGTCCGTGCCCAGCGGCAGGATGTGGAACAGCGCATCGAACAACGCGTTGCAAACTTCCTGAAGGATGTACGTCGCACCCGCGTATCCCATGAACGGCGTACCGGTGTGTCGACGGATTGCGGTCCCCGGAAAAGAAGCGGGGATGTACATCGCCTTCGAACCCGCTTCTGCCAAATACATTCTTTCGTTGTAGCTCCCGAACATGATCAAGGGAGTCTTCTCGCGAACGTGCTGTCGCACTGTCGCGTTGTCGGGCTTGCGGCCCGCGCTTCTCGAAAACGAGAAGGTGCAAGGTAGACCCAGCTCCGTTTCGAGGTAATTGCGCAAACCGCGGGTATACGTCTCGTTGGCCACGACCGCGAAGGACGCCGTCCCGAAGAAGTCTTGTGTCACGGACCGCCACAGATCCCAGATGGGCTTGATGGTCGTGTGCTTCTCCTTCTCGATGAAGGGCTCCGGGTCGAGGCCGAGCAGCTCACCAAGCTTCCGGAGGAACTTGGTGGTGCTGTGCAGCCCGATCGGCGCTTGCAGATAGGGACGGTCCAGAGCCTCGCAGAGCCTGCGGCCGTATTCTCGGTACATGCAGACGTTGACCTCTGCATCGACCAGTCGCTCCACGTCCGCCAGGTGGGTGCCGAGCGGGAACACCATGTGAACCTCGGCGCCGATCCCCTCGATGAGTCGCCGGATCTCCGCCAGGTCCGACCAGGTATTGAAATAACCGTAGCTCGGACCGATGATGTTGACCTTGGGCTTGTCCCCGTCCTTTTTCGGACGAGGCTTCGGCATTCGGCCTTTTTTGGCGCCCCACTGCTCCCAGATCCAGTTCATGGCCCGGTTGGCGCTTTGCCACTGATCTTCGTCGATGGTCCGAGGCAAAAAGCGCATGATGCCGGTTCCCTCCGGCGTCACGCCGCCGCCGATCATCTCAGCGATGGATCCGGTGACCACGACGCTGGGCAAGCTGTCCTCGAGATACTCGTGGGCCCGGTGCATCGCGCCTTCCGTTCCCTTTTGACCGAGTTCCTCTTCGGCCAGCCCAGTGACGCAAACCGGAAGCTCGTGCGGTGGGAGACCGTCAGTGTAGTGCAGCACGGAGGTCACCGGAAGGTTCTCGCAACCCACCGGTCCGTCGATGATCACCTGAAGGCCTTTGACCGAGGTGAAGACGTAGACCGCACCCCAGTACCCGCCGGCGCGGTCGTGATCCAGCACTAGCATTTGACCGCCTCCTCCTTCTTCAGCTTTCGCTTGTGGCGACGAAGCTGAACGAGCTGCTGCTCGCGGAACTTCGGACGATCAACCGGGACCTGCTCCCAGACTCCCGCGTTGAAGCCCTGGCCCACGCCCTCGAAGAACTCGCGCATCTCGTCGAAGCGATTCTTGCTGCCGAGGGCCGCGTTGATGACCTGCGCCAGAGAACCCGCACCCGCCGGACCCATCAGCGGCCGGGCGGAAATGAGGTTCGTGAAGTACAGCGATGGGATCGCCCGTTCCTTCGCCGCTTGCACCACCGGAGTGGTGCCGACCGTGAGGTCCGGCTTGAACTCCTCCATGGCCTGAATGTCCTGCTCGAGCGACGCCCGGTAACGAACCTGGACGCCGCGCGCTTCCAGCCACTCCCGATCCGGATCGGACCACTCGGTGCGGGGGCACGCGGTGCCCACGTAGCGCACGTCGGCCCCACTTTCGATCAGCAGCCGAGCCACGATGAGCTCCGATCCCTCATAGCCCGACAGAGTGATCCGGCCTTTGATCGGCGCGGCATCCAGGGCACTCCGAATGGCCGGCAAAAGCTGCGCTTTGGCCGCATCGACCTTCTGCTGGGGCACCCCGCAGGCCTTGGAGATTTCGTCGAGCCAGGTCGCCGTGCCGTCCAGGCCCACCGGAGCCGAGCCGACGATCGGACGACCGGCCGCCGAAAACTCGCGGAAAGCCGCGGTGTAGAACGGGTGGATCCCCGCCACCACCGCGCCGTCGAGGGCGGCATACAGCTCGCGCCACTCCCGGGTCGGCACAACCGGCCCGGCTGCCAGCCCGAGGGGCTCCAGCATGCGACCGATGGTCACCGGATCCACCGGGAACATCTCCCCGACCAAGGTGACGGTGGGTCGCTCCGACGGACCGCCCCGAGGCGCTGCCACGGGGCCTTGCTCCGCTTCCTGCCGGGCGTACTGAAGCATGGCACCGGCCAGCACGTCCTTCGCTTCGGCGTGGGTCGGTACACCAAAGCCGGGAACGTCGATCCCGATGATGCGGACCCCGTCGATTTCCTTGGGAAGCAAGCGCAGCGGCACACCCGAGGCCGTGGGCACGCACAGGTTGGTCACCACGATGGCGTCGTAGTGCTCCGGGTCGGCCATCTCGTGGACCGCTTCGCGAATGTCTTCATAGAGCTTGCCCGTAACCAGGCTCTCCGAGTCGAACGGCACGTACCCGACCGTTCGCCGGGCCCCGTAGAAGTGGGAGGTGAACGTCAGACCGTACACGCAGCACGCCGAGCCCGACAGAATGGTTGCGGTTCGGCGCATGCGCAGCCCCACTCGGAGTGAACCGAACGCGGGGCACATGCTCTGGGGCTGGTCGTGCGGCCCCATCGGATAGTCTTGCGCGTACTGCTCCAGGGTCTCGCCGGCGCCGGCCTTGGCCGCTGCCTCTCGGAGCTTTCGCTTGTCTCCGCTGCAGGATGGACCTTCTCGAGTCATGGCAACCTCCTCAAACCGAGTCGTAGATGACCTCGAGGGACCGGCGGCGGTTCGAGCTCGGACCGCACAGGTCCTCTTCCGTCGCAGGCTCCAAAACCACGTCGCGCCCCACGTCTTCGCTCTTGAACAGGGCCAGAAGCTGGTCTTGCGTCAACGGAGTGGGATGCAGCGGCGGAGCGTCCGCCACGTTGGTGCCCAGTTCCTCGAACAGGGGCGCCCAAGGCGTGCCGGGCTTTCCGATGATCTGATAATTGGCGCTCTTCTTGCGAATGTCGTCGTGCGCCGGAATCGAAGCGAGGATCGGGATACCGACCTCTTGCGCGAACGCCTGGGCCTCACCGCTTCCGTCGTCCTTGTTGACGACCATACCGGCCACGCCCACGTGTCCACCGAGCTTTTGAAAGTACTGGGCCGCAGAGCACACGTTGTTGGCTACGTACAGCGACTGCAGGTCGTTCGAGCCGACGACGATGACCTTCTGGCACATGTCTCTGGCGATCGGCAGACCGAAGCCACCGCAGACCACGTCTCCCAAAAAGTCGAGGAGCACATAGTCGAAGCCCCAGTCGTTGAAGCCGAGCTTTTCGAGGGTCTCGAATCCGTGAATGATGCCTCGTCCGCCGCAACCCCGGCCGACCTCGGGTCCCCCCAGCTCCATGGCATAGACGCCGTCTCGCTTGAAGCAGACGTCGCCGATCTGCACCTGCTCTCCCGACTCCTTCTTCTTCGAAGACGTCTCGATGATGGTCGGGCAGGCCCTTCCACCGAACAGCAACGACGTGGTGTCGCTCTTGGGGTCACAGCCGATCAGCAGGACCTTCTTTCCCTGCTGGGCCATCATGTACGACAGGTTCGACAGGGTGAAGCTCTTGCCGATGCCGCCCTTGCCGTAGATCGCGATGATCTGGGTGTCCTTGGTCGGCTTTTCGGTCGAAGGGGCCTCGGGCTCCACCGATGCCTCTTGTCGGAGTTGATCGTGCATCTTGCCGATCGGGTCATTCTGCAGGGTGACGTATGTAGTGCTCACTTTCGCTCCTTCCATTCGAGCAGCATCTTCAGACAGGCGGGGTCCTGGAATGCCGTACGATAAGCCTCTTCCGCCCGCTCCACGGGCCAGCAATGGCTGATGAGACCGTTCAAAGAGAGCCGTCCGTCGGCGAGGAGTTCCTGGACGACGGCCATGTCGGCGGGTTGCCACTCCGCCGCAATTCGAATGCGTGCTTCCTTGATGAACGCGGGGGGAAAATCGAAGGAGAGTCGCTCGCTGTAGAAGCCCGCGAGCACGACCTCTCCACCTTTGCCCAGGCGTCCGATCAAGTCGTCGAGAAGTTTCGGATCTCCGCTCACGTCGCAGATGGAGCGGTAATCCCTCTTTTCGTCGGAGGACGGATGCACGACCCGGTATCCCATCGCGCCTTCGGAGCGAATGGGATTCGTTTCCCAGACCAACGGCTGTCCACCGAGAGCGACCGTGATCCGAGCCAGCAGGCGTCCGAGCACTCCATGACCGACGATGAGATCCGGCAGTTCCTGGTCGACCAGCGCATGGGCAGCGGTAGCGGCGAGGGCCAGCAGCGCACCCTTTTCTTTGAGTTCGGGATCGATCTTCGTCAGGCGGGAAGCGTCGACCACCAAGCGGGAAGCTGATCCACCGAAAAGACCCCGAACCTCGCCAAAGCAGCGCGCGCCCGGAACGAAGACCCAGTCGCCCGCTCGAAATTCGGAGCGACCCGCGTCCGTGACTTGGCCCACCGATTCGTAGCCGGGAACGAGAGGGTAACCGAGGCCTGGGAACGGTGGCATGCGACCGGACCACAGCAGCCGCTCGGTGCCCGTGCTGATGCCGCTGTAGGCGACGTCCACCACGACATCGCCGTCCCCGGGGGGCGTCAGCTCGAGGCGATCGACCTTCAGCCGTTCCGGCTGCTCGAGAATGACGGCCATCGCGTCCATCACGTGTGTAAGCTTTCCTTGACGCGCTTTGATGTCAATTAGAATTCACACCCGGCCGACGTTTCGGGCTGCGTGACCACGACCTGGGTGAAATGGGGCCGGAGGGTGCGAATTCGTTGCCCAGGAGCCAAACCGGCAGCCCGGAAGAGCCGGTTCAATTCGCCCAAACTGCGGGTCCGGCCCTGCCCAAGGGCGGCGAGATAGAGGTTGAAGTAGACGTCGCTGACGCACTGCGTGCCTCGAATTCCCCGCATGGGTTCGACCACCACCAACCGACCGCCGTCGCCGAGGGCCGCCCGGGCCCGACGGAGGATCGCCAGGGCCTCGGGATCGTCGTGGTCGTGGAGCACCCGCACCAAACTGACCGCGTCCACCGGGCCGGGATAGGCGTCGGTTCGGGCGTCTGCGGTCGAGATGTCCACGGGACCGACGCCGGCGGCCGCGAGGCGTTTGCGAGCTCGCTCGGCCACCGCCGGCCGTTCCAGCAAGTGCAGGCGAATCGACGGATCCGACCGGTGGACCCGCTCCAAGAACGCTCCTTCTCCGCCCCCCACGTCGAGCAGGGATCGGGCCCCGCGCAGCACGCCGGTCTCGAGCGCGTCGTCGGCCAGGGGCGCGAGGGATTCGGCCATCAGGCTGGAATAGGTGGCGGCGGTCTCCGGATCCGGTCCCTGGGGACCGGAGTCATAGCTCCAATAGCGGCGCAACGAGGTCGGGGCGCCCCCGAGCACCTTCAGCGGGTCCGCGAGATCCCGATAGAGCAGGTCTTGGTGGTCGAGCATGCTGCGCAGTGAAGGGTTGCCGAGGAGCGCAGCTCCATGCCGGCCGAGATCGTAGCGGTCGTCGCCTCGGGCCGCGGTGAGCTGCAGCGCCGTGGTCGCTCTCAGCAGCTTTCGCGTCGCTTCTTGCGAAAGCTGCAGAACGTTCGAGAGCTCCTCGACCGTTCGAGGCCCTCGCTCGGCCAGCACCTCGAGCAGGTTGGACCGAACGGCCGCCTGAAGCACCCGGCTGTAGACGAAACCGGCGCATAGGTCGAAGACGGCGCGGGTGCGGCGCAGCGCCAACCATCGGGTCGCCCAGCACCGAGCAGAGTTCCTTTGAAACGAAGGACTCGAAAGCACCCGGTGCCACCACCGGGCGAACCGCTCCCACGAACCGGCGAGCCCCGGACGCCCTCGGGGCACTCGACGCACGGGATCAGGCCGCGCTCTGGGCCAGCTTCTTCGGGATCAAGCGCTTGGCCTGAAGCTGAACCAGCTCGCGCAACCCTCTCGCCCCGGGGCAGTCCGGCACGGCGTCGCTGGCCTGGCGCAGCAACATGTGCAGTCGCTCGAGGGCACCCATCAGGCCGAGGGTCGCCACGGCGTTGGGTCGCTCCAGCGCTTCGTCCTGCCGTGCCGGCTTGCCGAGCTCTTCGGGGGAGGAGACCGCGTCCCGCAGGTCGTCCGCCACCTGGTAGGCCTCACCGAGCCGGTCGCCCAGGGCCTGCCACCGAGCCGGATCGGCCCCGGCAGCCAACGCCCCACCCAACGTGGCGGCCGTGAACAGCGAGCCGGTCTTCGCCCGGTGGTAGGCCTCCAGGTCCGGGTCGACTTCGGACTCCCAGGCCTGGCCGGCCACCAGACCGGTGCTGGCGCCAGCCGACGCGGATAGGGTGCGGATCAACGGGACCAAGCGCTCGGGGGCTCCCGAGCCGGCCCGGGCCAAGCATTCGAAGGCCATGACGATCAGGCCGTCTCCGACCAGCACGGCCAACGGCTCACCGAAGGCCGCATGCACCGAAGGTCGGCCCCGGCGCGTGTCGGCCCCGTCGAAGCAAGGCAGGTCGTCGTGGACGAGGGACGCGCAGTGCAGAAGCTCGATGGCCACCGCCACGGCGTCCGACAGCTCCGGCCGGTCGTCTCCGCACGCCTCGGATACCGCCAAGCTGAGAAGGGGACGCACGCGGGCCCCTCCTGGAAAAACCGCGTGGCGGATCGCCCGAGCCAGTCGGGGTGGAGCCCCTGGATCCACGCGGGCAATCGCATCTTCGAGTGCTGTTTCAATCCGGACCGTCGCGCTCATTCGGCTGTGCCTCCCCCCGCGAGTGTTCATCAGAGTGAACAGCGGAGACTGTCAACTTCACAGTACAGATGGCCGCCCCGAGTCAAGGGCGGCAACGGGCGGCCGGTCCGATGGCCCCGGGCGAGCGGAGGCAGCCGCCGCGCCCGAGACCTGCCGGTCTCGGATGCAGGGTGAAAACGGTCGGAGGGTCCCGCGAGAAGGTCGGCCGTGGACCCCGTGCAGCCGCCCGTACCGCCCCCCTAGGGAGGATCGGCGTCATCTCCCGCATCCCGCCCGATTCGCTGCGGCCTTTGGGCCGACTCCGGCGTCGAGGCTGCAGGCTCGGGGCCCGACGCGCCGGTCCGGTTCGAAGCCGCGCCATCCCCGCCGGTCGGCGCCGCGCTCGAAGCGCCGAAGTCCGAGGGGGAGGACGGGTCGCAGGCAGAGCCGGTCCCCCCTCCGTTCGGTAGAGCGGCCTGCGAAGGCCCACCGGAGCCCGCGGTGCCCGCCGACTTCGCCGCATCTCGCTTGAGCACCCACAACTCCCGCAGCGCCCAGGCCAGCGGCAGCAAGAAGGCCAAGATCGCACCGATGATCTTCACCCAGTACACGGGTTCAGAAGGCCCGCTTCGGCGCCGCGGGTCACCCCGAAATCCATCCGCTCGTCCGGTCGCGTGCCGCTCGCCCCCCCGCGGGGCGCGCGAAATTCGCCTTCGCTGGACTGAAGCGGAGGATTTTCCGGCCGACGGGCACCGGTCCATGACCCACCGAAACGGCACCAAGGCTCCTGCCGCCCCATGGGGGTGGTTGGCCTTGGCCCTGGTCTGCAGCTGCACCCGCCCCGACCCGCAGCTTCCTCGACGGCCCGAACGGCCCCGGACCGGCCCGAACCCCACGGACCTGCGGGATCGCGCCGAGGCCCTGTTCGGTCCGGCCCCGGGGCGCACGGCCTTTGACCGCTTCCTGCGCCGGGAGGGGCGACTGACGCGAAGCCAGCGGGTCGGCCTTCGGGTGTTCATTGCGCGTTGCGCGTCCTGCCACCTGGGGCCCCAACTCGCGGGCGCCCGGGCCACGGCGGGTCGCCTCGACGGAGACGGCAAGCCGGTCCAGGTTCCCTCGCTGAGGGACCTGTCCCGGACCGGGCCCTATTTGGCCGACGCCTCAGCCGAAACGCTCGAACAGGTGGTGCGCCAGACCGGCGAAGACCATCGCGAGTCCGGAACGTGGGATCCCAAAGACGTTTCGGCCGTGGTCTCCTTTTTGAAGTCGCTTCGAGAGAAGCCTTCCGATTCGACGGACGAAACCCCGGCCCGTTAATCCACTCGAGCGATTTTCTTCCGGGACGTGGACTTTGGCACTCACTCGGACGCCGATGCGTCCGCCGCCACCCGACCCGCGAGCACACCGGCTGCCTGAGCGCCATCGACGATGGCCCGTGCCGTGGCATCCGGACGTTCCTCGTGGGACAGGTGCCCCGACCACGGAATGGAGACCACCCGCGCCCGGGGCAAGCGCCGGGCGATCCGAGCCGACTCGTCCGGTGGGACTGCCCGATCTTCGTCCCCGACCAGCAGCAGCACCGGGGTCTGAATCTGGTGCAACTCCCGAGCCACCGGCCCCAGGTTCCAGTGAGCCATCATGTGCAGCGCCGCCGCCACGTGCCCCGGATGGGATACGAGACGCTGGTACAGCTCGATGCCCTCCGGATCGAGCCGAGACCCGGTGCCCTGAATCAACCGGTCGACCACGTCTCGGTCTCGCGCTCTCCATGCCACCCACCGCGGCCACAGGCCATTCGCCATCAGGCGGGCCGTCCCGCTGGCGAGCGGTCCGGCCCAGCCCCGAAACGGAAAGAACGCCCCATTGAGGGATGCGAGAAAACGAAAGTCGGTCCGCAGATCCAAAGTCATCTGACACAGGATCGGCGCCCCGGCCGAGTGACCGACCCCCACCTCGGGCCGGGTCCCGAGAGCGGCCAACAGCGCATGCAGACCGCTCGCCATCTCTTGAATGGACAGTCGGCCGGACCGAGGCATCTGGGTAAAGCCGTGCCCGGGAAGATCTGGCGCGACCACGGTGAAGTGCTTGGCCAGCAGCGGGGCCAGATCGCGCCATGTGTGGGTGGCGGCGCCGGTGCCGTGCACCAGCAACAGTCCGGGCCCCGAGCCCATGACCTGCACGTGCCAAGTCAGGCCGTCGGCTCGCACGAAACGACTGCTCGCACGGTTCGGCCAGCCTCGGCCCTCCACGTGCCAGCGGGGCCCGTCCATGACCGCACCCTAGACCGGTGCACGGCTGGGTTGAACCCAGCCGAGCGGGCCATTCCTTGCGCTTCGAGGCTGCCCCATCGTCGGGCCGGGTCAACCCGAGCGGGTCACTCGGCCGCGGCCGAGAGGTACGAAGCGATTCCCTGGTTTCGCACGTAGGGCAGGGCCACGTACTGGGCCGCCATGGCTTCGGCCAGGGACTTGGCTTCGGGTCGCGGTCGGACAGCCGTGTCCACGAACAGGGACGCCACGCCGTCCTCTCGCAGTGCCCGGGCGGCGGCCAAAGCGTCCTCTTGGGGCTTCGACCCGCCGCGGCTGCCGTCGCGGGCCACGTTGGCCTTGCCGTCGGTCATGACCACCACCACCGGCGATTGACCCCGGCGGCGGGCGTCGTCGGCCAAAGCTCGGGCGGCATCCAGGCCCGCAGCCAGGGGCGTGGCGCCTCCGCCCGGCAGCCGCACCAGACTCCGTTTGGCCCGAACCAAGGACTTGGTCGGCGGCAGGATCAGGTCGGCGCGGTCCCGGCGAAAAGCGATCAGCGCCACGTTGTCTCGGCGCACGTAACAATCGGCCAGGACCTGCTCCACCGCTCCCTTGGCCTCGGCGAGGCGATACGCCGCCGCCGAGCCGGATGCGTCCACGGCGAAGATCGTCAGGGTCTCGGTGCGACGCTGGGTCTTGGTGATCCGAAAGTCTTCGGGCCGGACCCGGACCCGGTCCCGGTCGCCCGACCCGTCCGCCGGGAGCTGACCCCCTTTTTCGGCTTCCGCGTCGGCGCGCAGACGCTGCCACGGAGCGGCGGACCGCAGCGTCTCCACCACGTTGAGCCGTCCGTCCTGCCGGGGGTTGCCGGGCCTCACCCCCACTGGCCGGCCGCGTTGATTCGACTTTTGGAGCGCTCCGGCGGTCCCCTGGGCCCCGGCGGCCGAGCGCGCCTGCCGCTGGACCTGAAGGCCCAGGAGCAGACCTTCGGGCATGGCGGATTGGGCCGCGGCCAAGACCACGTCCTCGAGCACTTCCGGGTCGGGAGGGGGCGATTGTTCCGCATCTTCCGGCGGAGGCTCGTCTTCGTTGCGAGGTGGCTCCGGGGGTGGCGGATCCTCGGGCGCCTCGGGCTCTTCGGGTTCGGTCTCCGGGGGAGCTGGAGCCCGCGTGGCCCGGGGCCCCAGCACGAAGGCGGCCGCCACCGAGGCGTCTTCCGCCTCGGCCACCGTGCGTCCCTGAAGCGCCGCCGCGACACGGGCCACCTGCATCGCGAGCAGCGGCGCCCGAAGGGATGGCACACCCAGCGTGTCGGCCGCAGAGCACAGCGCCTGAACCACCGGCTCGGGCACTTCCACCTCCGGAAGCAAGGCCCGAGCCTCGTCCAGCCACGCCCGCTCCTCCGGGTCGGTCTCGGGCGCCTCGCGGATCCAAGGGCCGGCAGCGATGCCTTCGAGATCGACAATCAGCGCCAACCGGTCGTGCAGCGCGTGGGGTACGCGCTGATCGTCGATGCCCTCGTCCAGGGCCACCACACCGAATCGACTCGGCGTGCGCCGACCCAACCCATCCCGTTCGAGCAGCACCTCGTGGCGGTCGAGCACCGCGCACAAGTGCGCTGCATTCGACGCCGCCAAGCGCTCGGCCATGGCCACGAACACCACGCCCCCATCGGCCTCGGCGAGCACACCCCGCTGGAGGACGGCCTTGCCCGAGCGGAGGGTCGCAACCAGGTCCAGACCTCCGAGCAGCCGGTCCTCGGTCACGTGGATCGGCATTCGCCGAACCGGCGTTCCCTCGCGGATCAGGCTCCGGACCCGTTCGCACCAGGCGTCCCGGACTGGGCCTGGCCCGGCTTTGACCACGGCGCCGCCGATCAGGGCCGGATCCACCGCGACCAAGCTGGCCGCTTGGGCCGCTCGCTCCCAGCGATCCTCGGGTAAGGTCACGAACCGAGCACCTCGGCCACTGCCCGCTCCACTCGGGTGGTGGAGTCCGACTCGTCCAGGGGGTTGCGCCGCAGGCGATGGCGCAGAGCCGGCGCTGCCACCTGCTTCAGATGGGTGTCACCCACCTCACCGTCTCCCTCCAGAGCGGCCAGGGCCCGGGCTGCCCGGATCACGGTGAGCTCGCCGCGAAGGCCGTCCGTGCCGAGCGCCATGCACAGAGTCGAGGCCCGTTCCAGGAAGCTGTCGGGGATTTGAATCTGCGACAACCGGCCCTTCGCGGTCTGGATCTGTTCGCGCAAGGCCGCATCCTCTGCCCGCCAATCATCGACGAAACCGTCGGGGTCTCTTTCGAAGCGATCTCTTCGCTTGATCACCTCGACGCGGGTCGCGAGCTCGGTGGGGGTGCGCACGTCCACCGAGAGCCCGAACCGGTCCAGCAGCTGGGGCCGAAGCTCGCCCTCTTCCGGGTTTCCGGAGCCGATCAGCACGAACTTGGCCGGATGCCGGATGCTGATGCCCTCGCGCTCCACCACGTTCTCTCCCGAAGCCGCCACGTCGAGGAGCAGGTCGACCAGGTGGTCTTCGAGGAGGTTGACCTCGTCGATGTACAAAAAGCCTCGGTGCGCCCGGGCCAACAAGCCGGGCTCGAAGGCTCTTTCGCCCTGGGACAGGGCGCGCTCCAGGTCCAAGGCACCCACCACCCGATCCTCGGTGGCGCCGAGGGGCAGGTCGACCACGGGCACGGCGGTCTGGTGGCCCTCGCGCTTCCCTTGGGACTCGATGATCGGGCAGGACGCCACGCATTGGCTTCGGTCCTTGTGGGGATCACAGCGGTATGGGCACCCGCTCACTTCTTCCATCGGCGGGAGCAATGCGGCCAAGGCCCGGACTGTGGTGGATTTCCCAGTCCCTCGATCCCCGAACACGAGGACCCCGCCGACGGAGGCGTCGACGGCGGCAATGCGGATGGCCAGTTTCATCTCGTCCTGGCCGACGATGGCGGAAAACGGAAAAACGGCGCGCATTCTGCGGTTCCTTCGGTGCCGGCGGGTCCGGTCGAACCGTGAGTGTCAAGCGAAGCTGACAGGTGTCAAGCCGAGAGACCGTTCGCAGCTCGAAGGCTGGGGCCGGCAACGGAGCCGGTCACTCCGAGCCCGAGTGGGTCGGCGGGAGCGTCGACAGGAAGGCATCGAACCGCTCGAAGAATTCGCCCGGGCGCTCCCAGTGCGGCAGGGCCCCGGTTTCGTAGGGCTCCACCTTCCAATTGGGCCTCTGTCGGGCCCACTCGGCTCCGCGAAAGTCGCTGAAGTCTCCCCGGGTTCCGTGGGGCAACCACACCGGACGGTCGAGTTGCTCGTAGACGCTCCGGATGTCCTTGCTGAACAAGCGTCCCGACAAGAAGGCCCAGGGTGCGTGGTGGGCGCCGGGTTGGCGACTGGTCAGGTGGTCGTACTGGACCATGTCTTCGTGCACGTCCTTCGAGCCGTAGGTCCGCTGAAGAAAATAGCGGATCGTCCCCTTCTTGGTCAGCAGGTCGTACAGCGGGCGGCCCCAGGGAGGATGGTGGAACAACTGCATGAAGCCCGGCACCTCCCGGGTCGCGCCGGGCTTGCGCAAGCTGTCGGACCGGGCGTTGAAGCCCGTGGGGGTGATCAAGACGAGGGCCCGAAACCGGTCGGGAACCTCGACCGCAGCCCGGGCGAGAAACTCGCACGACAGCGACAGCCCCACACCGATCACCGGCTCATCGGGCTGCTCGGCGTCGATGGCATCGAGCATGTCGCGGACGGCATCGACGAACAGGCGCACCGTGTAGTCGCGGTTCGAACGGTCCGAAAAACCAAACCCCGGCAGGTCCACGGCCCAAACCCGAAACCGGTTCCGCATCTGCTCGAAGATCGGCCGCATCTCGTAGGCGGAAGCGGCGGCGTTGATGCTGTGCAAAAGCAGCATCGGCGGGCCCTTCCCGTCTACGTAGAAACTCAATCGGCGGGCCCGCCCATCGCGGGTGGCCCGCTCGGCATGAAACGCCGGGGGAAGACTGGGGGCCGGAGCCGACATGGGCCGCGTCTAACAGAAGGGGCGGCGCGGGTCCGTTCGAATGCCGGACCCGCGCCCCAGGGCGAGTTACTTCACGCCTTCTTCATCGGCGCGTAGCTGAGGCAGTAGCCGTTCGGGTTCACCGGGCCGCTGAACAGCTTGCATCCCCCGCACTTCTCGCCGGCCTTCGGCTTGATCCACTGCATGCAGTTGTTGCACTGCTTGCCCTCTTTCGGGCTCTTCGACACGTACTGAAGGGTCTTCCGCATCTGCTTGGACTGGGCGTCGATGCCGCTGGTGTCGCAGACCACCTCGCCGCCCTCGCCTTTGGCCTCGCCGCCTTTGGCCTCGCCGCTTTTGGCCATTTCGCCGCCTGAGGTCTTTTCACCGTCCGCGGCAGCTTCGGGCTTCTTCTTTTCGTCCTCCTTGGGCTTGGAGGCCGCCGACTTCTCGGGGTCCGAATCGGAGTGCCCCGACTTGGCCTCCTTCGTCCCGCTTTCCTGGGTGCAGCCGATGAGCGCACCAGCCGGAACCAGGACGCCCACGCCGATCACCTGCAATGCGCGGCGCCGGGTCACGTCTTTGGACTCGTTGTTCTCCATGGTCGTCTCCTCTGAATCCTTTCCATCTCCGGGAGCCCGAGGCTCCCGTCCCGGGCCGGGCGTTATCACAACCCCGGCAGGCTGACAGCTTTGCGATCTGCTTTGCGCGGGATTTCTCTGGGGCGATCCGCCCCGCGAACCGGTCCATCGGGCGGCCGGTCGGCTCGGGATCCGGCCCGAGCACGCTCAGGACCCGGGCCGAGCACGGGCGACGGCGGCGCGCCAGCGGCGGAACAGATCGAACAAATGGGCGGGAAGCGACAGCGTCAAAAAGAGCCCGGTCCAACCCCAATGAAGGTCGGTGAGCGCCGTTCGAAGGGCGAGCAGCAGGAACAAGCCCGCAGACAGGTGCCCGAAGACGTCGAGGGGAGACAGTCCGCCCCGCCAACGATGCAGGCCGACGAGAACGGCGCCCTCGGTGGCGAGCACCACCAAGACCAAGTCGACCACCCGACCGGACCGATAGAGCTCCGCAAAGAATTCCGACACGATTGGAAGGTTCCGGGACCGCGGGCTCGGGCCCGACGCCACCCGCCCGGATGGCCCCCCGCCACCGGTCCCGCCGCACGCGGCGGAAGGCGGAGGAACATCCGGACGAATGGACCCTACCGTCAATTGCTGGGACTCAGCTCCTTCGGCTTGTTCGCGTCCCGCGCACCCGTGGTCGGGTCGATCAGCCCGAGGATGTGGGCCATGTCCTTGAAGAAGATCCGGGCATGGGCCGCCGGTCGGGCTCGAACGAGCTTTTTGTTCATGTACGCCTCCCAGGTCAGCTTCTGCACGTCTTCGTCGGCGCAGATGCTGACGAAGCGCTCACGGCGCTTGTCGGTGGTGTACCAAAACCACTGCATCATCCCGAGCACCCAGAACACCTGCCCATGGGCCCACATGAACTTGCGTCGCGCTCGCTTGAGTTGACGGGGGTTGCCCGTGGCCAGAAACGCTTCTCCCGCCTCGGCGGAGATCCGACCGCAGGTCATGGCGTAGTAGATGCCCTCGCCGGAGGACGGCGCCACCACCCCGGCGGCATCCCCGGCCAAAATCACGTCTTTGCCGTTTTCCCAGCGCTTGAGGGGCTGCATCGGGATCGGGGCGCCTTCCCGCCGAACGGTCTCGGTCCGATCGAGGCCGGTCGACTTGCGAAGGTCTTCGACGGCAGCCTTCAACCCGAAGCCCTTTTGGGCACTCCCCGTCCCGACGCTGGCGGTGGAGCCGTGCGGAAACACCCAGCCGTAGAAGTCGGGCGAGATCCTTCCGTTGTAGACCACGTCGCAGCGCTTGCCGTCGTAGTCGAAACGACCCTCGGAGTTTTCGGGAATGTCGACGATCTCGTGGTACGCGTACACGCACTTGACCTTGTCTCCTCCCGGCACCTCTTGCTTGGCGACCTGGGAGCGAGCTCCGTCGGCTCCGACAACCAGGCGCGCCTTCACCTGACGGGCCTCGCCGTCCTTGTTGCCGGCGTTGTAGTGCACGACCGGCAGGCCGTCGCTGTCTCGGGTGATGTGCGAGAAGGTCCCGGTCCGTCGCTCCGCACCGCTTTCGGCGGCCCGATCCCGCAGGTACTCGTCGAAGGTTTCGCGGTTGACCATGCCCACGAAGCCTCCTTCGATCGGCATGTTCACGCGCCGGTCGCTCGGCGAGATGATTCGGGCCGCGCCAATCTGGGCGCACAACAGCGACATCGGAATGTCGAACTCCCGAATGAGCTGGGGTGGGATGGCCCCGCCGCAGGGCTTGATGCGTCCGGCTCGATCGAGCAGGACCACGTTCCTCCCCGCCTGCGCCAAGTCGTTTGCTGCAGTGGCCCCAGCCGGCCCACCGCCGACCACGACCGCGTCGTACACTTTGTTCTCCGTCATGATGCACTGCCTCCCGTTGCTCCGACCGCGGCCGGACTCGATACGATGGTTTTTGCTCGGGGCGCTGCGTGCTCGCTTCGCATCAAGCGAGCCGCGAGAAACGCCGCGATGATGAAGAGGGTCGCTTCGGCGCTGAAGACCAGCCCGAACGCGGTCACGTCGTTGCCCCCCGTGAAACGAACGGTGTCGACCCCCACGGTTCCGAGAAATTGTCCAAGGGCCGATCCCACGGCTTGGGCGCCGCCCCAAAGGCCCATGCGAATGCCTTCGCGTGACCCGCCCCCGTCACTGGCCAGGCTCATCATCCATCCGATGGCACCGACCGCGAACGTTCCGAACCCGAGGCCCAAAAAGAAGACCATGGGCCGCAGCGGCCACGATGCATCGCCGACGAACGCCGCCAGGGACAGTCCCACCAGCATGACGCCGGACCCCAGGCAGCCGAGAACCGTCCACGATCGGGTCGTACCGAGCCATGGGGATCGGGCGCTCACGGCCAACATCACGGCGATCATGCCCAGGAGCGCACCCACGTTTTGGACGGCCGCGAGCTTCGTGGACTCACCGGGGCTCAATCCGAAGACCTTGCCCGCGAACGGCTCGAGGATCAGGTCCTGCGTGCCGTAGGCGAGCATGGAGATGAACACGAACACGGTGAAGGCCCGGGCCTTCGGGTCTTGCCAGACCCCGGCGAACGCCTCTCGAAAACCGGGCTTCACGGCGGTTGCTTCGCGCTCGCCCACGACGACGGCATTCTTTTCGATCCCCCAAACGGCCAGGCACGTCAGAACAAAGGCCGACGCGGACACCGCCGACGTCACCACGATCAGTCGGCCGATGGAAAAGGGGTCGAGAAAGCTGCCCGCCGTTCCGGCGCTGATCACGATCCCCATGATCATCATGATCCAGACGATCGACGCGGCGGCGCCCTTTCGGTGTTCGGGGACCTTCGCCGCGAGCAGGGCGAGGACCGCTGTGCCCGCGATGCCGACCCCCACGCCGATCCCGAAGAAGGCGAGGACCGCCAGAGCCACGCCCGCCCACAGCTGGGTCTCCATCACGCCGACGCTCACCGCGGCCAAGATCGCCGCCAGCGCGAACAGCCCCATGCCCCCCACGATCCACGGCGTCCTGCGCCCGCCCACGTCGGAACCGTGCCCGAACCGAGGACGCAGGATCTGCACCGCGTAATGCAGCCCCACCAAGGAACCGGGAAGCATGGCCGGGAGGGCGAGCTCGACCATCATCACGCGGTTCAGGGTCGACGTGGTCAGGACCACGATGGCCCCCAAAGACATCTGAACCAGGCCGAGGCGAATGATGCCGACGAGACCGAACATGACTCACATCCCTCCCACGAGCGGCCGCACCGCGAAGGCGCTGGCCAGCATGCCGAGGACGTACAGGGTGGTGCCGGTGGCGTTGTACCAAGCGGCCCGCCCCTTCGGGTCGTCGACCAAAAGGGTCATCAGGATCCCTTGAATGGTCAAAGACCCGGCGATCAGCGCGCCGAAGAAGGGCTGGCCCCAGGCGAAGAGAAGCCCGATCACCACCATCTGCGGCACCGCCATGATCGCGCAGGCGACCCGGGCGGCCCGGGCCACGCCGAGCTGAACCGGAAGAGATCGGACTCCCATCTCGATGTCGCCTTCGACGGCCTTGAAGTCGTTCAGGACCATGATGCCGTGGGCGCCGGCGCTGTACAGCGCTGCCAACGCGATGATCCGTCCGTCCGGCAACCCCATGGCCATGACCCCGGCGCCGGTGAACCACGGAAGGCCCTCGTAGCAGACCGCAACGGCCAGATTCCCCCACCAGCCGTTCTTTTTGAGCCGAAAGGGAGGCATGCTGTAGGCCCAGGCCAACGCCAAACCCAAGACGGCGGCGGCCAAGATCCAAACGCCCAGGACCGCAGCCAGGGCGAGGGAGGCCAAGCTCCAGAGGATGGCCACGTACAGCCCCCAGCGCCCGGGCACCCGGCCCGAAGGGATCGGACGATTGGGCTCGTTGATCGCATCCACGTCTCGATCGAACCAATCGTTCACCGCCTGGCTGGTGCCGCACACCAAGGGTCCGGCGAGCAGCACCGCGGCCAGAATGACCCCCCACTGCTCGAGGATCGGTCGGCCGGCGGACACGACCCCACAGCCCAGAGCCCACATGGGCGCGAACCAGGTTATCGGCTTGAGAAGCTCGAGCACTGCCCCCGGTTCCGGGAACGTGCGGGCCTTGGTTGGCTCCGTCTCGGGAGCTCTCCTCAACACGTATTCGTTCATCAGGTCCCCTGGTCGTTCGGATCCAAGTCTCCGAGCCCGTGCCTGCGAAGCTTGGCGTATAGGCTTTGGCGGCTCAGACCCAGCAGTTGGGCCGCAGAGGCCCGGTTGTCTCCACTGACCTCGAGCGCGGCTTCGATGCACAGGCTCTCGATCACGTCGGTCGTCTCTCGAATGATTTCTTTGAGTGGAACACGCCCCACCAAGTTGGTGAGCTGCTCCACCGAGCGCGGCAGGGGCGAGCTCGGCCCACTGATGTTGAATCGGGTTGTCACCGGCCGGATCATGAATCCGAAGCAGGGCTGCTCCCCGTTCATGGCAGACACGCCAGATACCTCCACCTCGGAAGACGCACCGTATTGACCCCGAACCACGGTGGCGAAGTTTCGCACCGCCCCGTGCTCCTTCAGGTTGGCCATCAAGATGTTGAGGTCGACCCCGGGCCTCCCGAGCCACTGGCTGAGCGGTTCGCCCCGGATCTGGTTTTCGGTGGCGAGTTCCACCAGGTCCAAGAACGAAGTGTTGCTGGTCAGGATCCGATGGTCGGGATCGATCACCACGAAGGCGTCCGGAAGGCTCTCGAGCACCTTGAGAAGTTGCCGATCCCGGGCGTCCTCTTGCGGGACGGCTCGGTCGACGGGCACCATGCGCACCAAAAACAGCGGCCCGCCCTGCTGGCGAAACAAGGACGCGGAAAGCTCCACCCAAGCGCCAGACTCGCGGATCTGGGCTCGCAAACCCTCTTGCTGCCCAGCGACACGGACCGAAGCCAGGGACGACTGCACCTCGGCCCAGCTCGCAGACTCGAACAACGTCTCCAGGGACTGACCCATCAGACGGTTGGCAGACGTACCGACCAACTTTCCAGCCGACGGATTGGCTTCGATGATGGTCTGGCTCACCGAATCCACGACCAGCACCGCCTCGGACGCCAAGTTGAACAAGAGACGGTAGCGCGTTTCGGCATGCCGAAGCCGCGCGTAATCCCGCTCCATGGTCTGCTGGGCGCTGATCAATCGCTGCTGAAGCTGCGAGATCGGCTTCAGATCTCGTCCGACCGCCAGCAGGTGGTCTTCGACGCCGAGCGGGACGACCGTGTAGCTGACCGGGATTTCGGAGCCGGACTGGGTCCGATGGTTGACCTCCCGATCCCTCGGCTTGGAGCCCTCGGCGGTGGCCTGTTCCCGGTCGACCATCTGCTCGACCTTGGAGCGACTGTCCTCGGCAACGGTCTCGACCCAAGGTCGATTCAGCCAGTGCTGCGGAGACACGGGTACCTGATCCGAATCCCGCACCGCCATGTCGCGGATGATCCCCTCGGAATCGACGATCAGTGCGATGTCGGCGGTGGCAGCGATCGCTTCCGCCGACACCCGCGGATCGACCTCACCGAAGTAGGTCTCAGGCTCCTTGAAAGGAGTCAACTTGCCGCGGGTACCGAGTCCGTCCATCTCGCGCCTCTGGAGGACCGCTTCAGCGAGCCGATGGCCCATAAGCTTCCACGTGCCGCTGCATGAATTCGGTGGCTTCGCGTGCGCTCGCCGCCCAAGTGGTGGCGCCAATCTGCTCGACGCATTCGGGGTGTTCCAAGACGGCCGCTCCTCCCACCATGACGACCAAGTCCGGGTTGAGTGATGCCCTTCGGACCGAGTCGATCAGCTTCTTCGCTGCTGGAATGCCTTCGCTCGTTCCAATGGAAAGGCCGAGCATCCTCAACCAGTCCCGTGAAACCGCGTGGATGAGATCTCTATCGCGGGACGAAGGCAGCACCCACACGTCCCAGCCTGCCCGACGGAAATAGGCTTCGAGTATGTACAGTCCCAGGGTGTGCTGCTCGCCGGGGCAGTGAGCCAGGACGGCTTGGTGCGCGCCGAGCGCCATGTCGAAGTCGTCGACGAATTGGCGACCCAGCTCGCGAGTCAGCACGTGCAGGCGCGACAAACCGATCGTGACGTCGGCGAAGGTGGCTTCGTCGGTCTCCCACATCTGCCCGAGCAGGCGTGCCGCCGGACTCACGAGGTCCATGAAGATGGCGTCCACCGGCACGCCCCGTTGTCGGAGGGCGTCCACGAAGCTGCGCGTGGCGCACACCTCGTGGTGCATGGTGAGTCGAGCGAGCTCTGCGACTTCTTCGGCGCCCGGTGGGGCGTATTGCGCAGATTCCTCCGCGCAGGGCGCCTCGGGCGTCTTCGCCTGACTCAACATGAGTCGGGGCACGATCTCCGTCTCGATGGTCCGGGCCAGCTGCCTGAGCTGGCCCCCGAATGGAGGCAGCTCATCCCGATCCGCCAGGCCCGTCTGGCCCGCCTCGTGGCTGCTCCCGTTGGATTTCGTGAAATTCGTCATGCCCGGCATCGAAACCCCCTCCGCGGTGACACCCGCACCCCCCATGGGCGCTTCGGTCATCTTCGCGGAGCTGACCACGAAAAGATCCGCGTCTACAACGGACCCCCCTTGCTCCCTTCTCTAGGGCAACCCGGCCGACGTTGTAAAGCTTCATTTACGTCCAGAATGCTTGACACCCGCGATGGCGTCCCTCTAGCTTCGGGACGAGTTCGGGCGACCACGCAAGCCCGGACCGGAGCGAAACGACCATGGCGGGGATCCACATCGGCGGTGGGGCGAAAACGGGAGAGCCCCTATACACGCCCGAGCAACGGGAGCGGCGGGACAAAACTTCTTGGACGTTGGTCCAAGGGATCCTGGCTCCCCTTCAGTTCTTGGTCTTCTTGATCAGTCTGGCCCTCGTCGTTCGCTACCTGATCACCGGCGACGGGTTCGTGGCGGCTTCGGTGTCCGTCGTCGTGAAGACTTTGGTGCTCTACGCCATCATGGTGACCGGAGCGATCTGGGAGAAGGTCGTCTTCGGCTGCTACCTCTTCGCCAAACCGTTCTTTTGGGAAGACGTCTTCAGCATGCTGGTGCTCGCCCTTCACACCGCGTACCTGTACGCGCTGTTCACGGGCGACCTGGGCTACCGCGCACAAATGCTCCTGGCGCTGGCTGCGTACGCCGCCTACGTCATCAATGCCGCGCAATTCATCTTGAAGCTGAGAGCGGCCCGTCTTCAGGGCACCGCCTTGGCCCCAGCGGAGGTGGGATCATGACGGCACTCGTCGAACTGGGCCAGCGACCGGCCCCCTCGGGATGCTCCGAGCTCCCCGTTATTCGGGAGCGCGGGCAACGCGAGGTATTCTGTGGCCTGACCGGCATCGTCTGGCTGCATCGCAAGATCCAAGACGCATTCTTCCTGATCGTCGGCTCCCGGACATGCGCACACCTGATGCAGTCCGCGGCCGGCGTGATGATCTTCGCCGAACCCCGGTTCGGAACGGCGGTCATAGAAGACAAGGATTTGGCCGGCCTCGCAGACGCCAACGAGGAACTCGACAAGGTGGTCGATCGCCTTCTGGCCCGGCGACCGGACATCAAGATGCTGTTCTTGGTCGGATCCTGTCCGTCCGAGGTCATCAAGCTCGACCTGTCCCGGGCAGCGCTTCGCTTGTCTCGGACCCATTCCCCGCGAGTTCGGGTGCTCAACTATTCGGGCAGCGGTATCGAGACCACGTTCACCCAGGGCGAAGACGCCTGCCTGGCTTCCCTCGTCCCCGAACTGCCCGAGCGCACCGAATCCGAGTCGCTCCTGGTCGTCGGCACGCTTCCAGACGTGGTCGAGGATCAGTTTCGGCGCACCTTCGACGCCCTGGGCATTCCGGTGGATTTTCTGCCGCCGCGCAGTTCCCAGAACCTGCCCTCGGTCGGGCCGAACACTCCGTACCTGTTGGCGCAGCCCTTCTTGGCAGATACGGCCCGCTTTCTGGACGACCGCGGCGCTCGGCACGTTCCGGCGCCCTTTCCTTTTGGGGTCGAAGGAACGACCGGCTGGTTTCGGGCCGCGGCCGACCTGTTCGACGTGCCCAAGGATCGCTTCGACCGGGTCATGTCTCCGGGACAAAAGCGCGCCCAAAAGGCGCTCGCGCACTACAAGGATCGCTTGGCGGGAAAGCGGGTGTTCTTCTTCCCCGACTCGCAGCTCGAGGTTCCATTGGCTCGATTCCTGTCGAGCGAGCTCGACATGAAGCTCGAAGAGGTGGGCACCCCCTACCTCCATCAGGCTCACCTGGCCAAGGAACTCGAGATGCTTCCCGCTGGAGTGCAGCTCAGCGAGGGGCAGCATGTCGACAAGCAGCTCGACCGCTGTCGGGCCGCCCACCCCGATGTGGTGGTGTGCGGTCTCGGACTCGCCAACCCCCTCGAGGTGGAAGGCATGACCACCAAGTGGTCGATCGAGCTCGTCTTCACCCCGATCCACGGATTCGACCAGGCAGGCGACCTGGCCGAGCTGTTCGCCCGGCCGCTGGTCCGCCGGACCAAGCTGAAGGTGTGACCCGATGAAACTCACGGTTTGGACATACGAAGGCCCTCCCCACGTCGGCGCGATGCGGATCGCGACGGGCATGAAGGACGTGCACTACGTCCTGCATGCGCCCCAGGGCGATACCTACGCGGATCTCTTGTTCACCATGATCGAGCGCCGGGATCACCGGCCGCCCGTCACCTACACCACCTTTCAGGCCCGGGATCTGGGTTCCGACACAGCCGAGCTGTTTCGGACCGCAGCTGAAGAGGCGGTGGAGCGGTTCAAGCCCCAAGCGATCATGGTCGGCGCTTCGTGCACCGCCGAGCTCCTTCAGGACGACCCGGCTGGCATCTCGAAAGCGCTCAACGTGAATGTGCCAGTGGTGCCGCTCGAGCTCCCCTCCTACCAGCGAAAGGAAAACTGGGGGGCAGCCGAAACCTTCTATCAGATGATCCGCGCCTTCGCGGGTCGCCGGAGCGAGCCGGCCGAACGCCCCAACCGCCAACGGCCCACCTGCAACCTGCTCGGCCCCACGGCCCTCGGCTTTCGGCATCGGGACGACATCACCGAGATCACGCGCCTTTTGAATCAACTGGGCGTGGACGTGGCCGTCACTGCACCCATGGAAGCCACCCCGGCGGACCTGACCCGAATCCCCGACGCGGACTTCAACGTGGTCATGTATCCGGAAGTGGCCGACACCGCAGCCCGTTGGCTGCAGCGAACCCATAAGCAGCCCATGACCAAGACGGTGCCCATCGGCATCGGAGCCACTCGCGACTTCATCAAAGAGGTGGCCGAGCTCTGCGGCATCGACCCGGAGCCGGTCCTCTCGAAAGAGATGTCCCGGATGCCGTGGTACTCCAAGTCGATCGACTCCACCTATCTGACCGGCAAGCGTTGTTTCGTCTTCGGCGACGCGACCCACGCCATCGCCGCGGCCCGGGTCGCCCGGGACGAGCTCGGGTTCGAAGTGGTGGGTCTGGGTACCTACAGTCGAGAGTTCGCCCGGGACGTCCGAGCTGCCGCGGAGCAGTACGGCCTCGAGGCACTGATCACCGACGACCATCTGGAGGTGGAGGACCGCGTCGCGGAACTCCATCCCGAGATCGTGCTCGGAACCCAGATGGAACGGCACATCGCCAAGCGCCTCGGTGTTCCGTGCGCGGTGATTTCGGCTCCGGTGCACGTTCAGGACTTTCCGGCCCGGTACTCGCCCCACATGGGCTTCGAGGGCGCCAATGTCCTCTTCGACACCTTCGTTCATCCACTGATGATGGGTCTCGAAGAACACCTTCTGGGCATGTTCAGCGAGGACTTCGAGTTCAAGAACGGGGCGGCCCCCTCCCACTTGGGCAAATCGGGCGCGGCGGATCCGAACGACCCCACGCTCTCCCCGGCCACCGCCCACGCGCAGACGGTGGGGACCGCGGCCGATCGGGCCCCCGAAGAGGCGGCTCCCGGCGATCAGGCCCCACCGGACCCGAACGCGGCAGCCGCCGGCCACGCCGGCACCAACGGCCACGCCGGTACCAACGGCCACGCCGGCACCAACGGCCAGGCCGCGACCCACGGAGCGGACAACGGGCGGAAGGCAGCGAGCCGAGGCCCCTCCGAGGAAGAAGCGGGCCTCAGCTGGGAGCCCGACGCCAAGAAGGAACTGAACAAGATTCCGTTCTTCGTTCGGGGCAAAGCTCGGCGGAACACCGAGCGCTTCGCCACCGAGCACGGTCTGACGACCATCACTGTGGAGACGCTTTACGATGCAAAAGCCCATTTCAGCCGATGAAGTGACCCCGATCCGGGTCGTCATCATCACCATGGATCGGCACATTGCCGGGGCGGTGGACCGCGCCCGCGAACAGGTCCGGCAAGACCTTCCCGGCCTCGAGCTCAGCATGCACGCGGCTTCGGACTGGGCCAGCCATCCCGAAAAACTCGACGCGTGCATTCGAGACATCGAGCAAGGCGACATCATCGTCGTGGCCATGCTGTTCATCGAAGAGCACGTGCAGGCCGTCTTGCCGGCTCTGAAAGCCCGCCGCGACCAATGCGACGCCATGCTCGGCGCGGTTTCCGCTGGCGAGATCGTGAAGCTCACCCGACTGGGAGGCTTCAAGATGGATGGTCCCCAAAAGGGCCCCATGGCGCTTTTGAAGCGACTGCGGGGCTCGAAGAAGAGCAGCAAAGCCAGCGCTGGAGCCCAGCAACTGGCGGTGCTGCGCCGGTTGCCGAAGATCCTTCGGTTCATTCCCGGGACCGCCCAGGACGTTCGGGCCTACTTCCTGAGCATGCAGTACTGGCTCGGCGGCTCTGACGACAACATCGCCAACATGGTGCGCTTTTTGGTCACCCGTTACGCATCCGGCGAACGAAAGAGCCTCCGGGGCTCGGTCAAGGCCGCCCAGCCCGTGGAGTATCCGGACACCGGTCTGTACCACCCGGATTTGCCAAACCGGATCGCTCATGGCCTGGACGAGCTTCCCCCGCCGCCCGCGAACTGCCGGGGCACCGTGGGCGTGCTGGTCCTGCGCTCGTACATTCTGGCCGGAGATTGCGCGCACTACGACGCAGTGGTCCGCGCCCTCGAGGAGCGGGGATTCGCGGTCCGGGTGGCGTTCGCCAGCGGTCTGGACGCCCGGCCCGCCGTCGAAGCCTTCTTCAGAAAAGACGGCAAGACCGAGATCGACGCCCTGGTCTCCTTGACGAGCTTCTCCTTGGTCGGCGGCCCTGCCTTCAACGACTCGGCCGCTGCCGAAGAGCTTCTGGACCAGCTCGACGTACCCTACATCTCGGGCCAGGCCCTGGAGTTCCAGACCGTCCGCGAGTGGCAGGACTCGGGCCGCGGTCTGCTGCCCGTGGAGTCCACCATCATGGTGGCGATCCCCGAGCTCGACGGCGCCACCGGCCGGATCGTGTTCGGCGGTCGACCCGGCCAAGACGGTGCGGACCGGGCCATGCTGCCGGTCGGGGACCGGGTCGACACCCTGGCAGAACGGGTAGCGCGCTGGGCTTCGCTGCGGGTCAAGCCCCGGAGCGAACGAAAGGTCGCCATCGTTTTGTTCAATTTCCCCCCGAACAGCGGAGCCACGGGCACCGCCGCCTACCTGTCGGTGTTCGAGTCCCTGCACCGGACCCTGCAGGCCCTGAAGGTCCAGGGATACCGGGTGGAGGTTCCGGCCACCGTCGACGAGCTCCGTGACCGGATCGTCCAAGGCAATGCCGAGCAGTACGGCACCGACGCCAACGTCTGCGCCCGGGTGTCGGTGGACGACCACGTCCGCAAGGAAAAGTACCTGAAGGAGATCGAAGCCCAATGGGGCCCGGCGCCGGGCCGGGAACAGACGGACGGTGCCTCTCTGCTCGTTCTCGGGGCGGAATTCGGCAACGTGATGGTCGGTCTGCAACCCGCTTTCGGCTACGAGGGCGACCCGATGCGCTTGCTGTTCGAATCGGGCTTCGCGCCGACCCATGCCTTTTCGGCTTTCTATCGCTACCTGCAGCAGGACTTTGGCGCCGATGCCTACGTGCATTTCGGCACCCACGGGGCCCTGGAGTTCATGCCCGGCAAGCAGTGCGGCATGTCCGACACCTGTTGGCCGGATCGCCTGATCGGCGACGTGCCCAACATCTACCTCTACGCAGCCAACAACCCTTCGGAAGGCACGATCGCCAAGCGCCGGGCGGCCGCCACCCTGATCAGCTACCTGACCCCGCCGGTGGCCCAAGCCGGCATCTACAAGGGTCTTCTGGAGCTCAAGGAGTCCATCGACCGCTGGCGCGGTTTGCCCCCGGAGGACGTGTCGGAGCGGGAGCGCCTGCTGGAGCTGATTCAGGCCCAGGCCGCCGAGCTCGAGCTCGCGGATGCCGAACCGGCCTGGACGGACGAGACCGAAGTGAAACGGGTGTCCGACGAGCTGCAAGAAGTTCAGGACACGCTGATCCCCTGCGGCCTCCACGTACTCGGAGAACCTGGTTCCGAGCAGGAGAGAACCGATCAGCTCCTGGCCATGGCCGAAGCCTCGAGCGGCACCCGCCCGCCTGAGGACGCGGTAAGGGCTCTCGTCCTCGGCAGCTCGCCCAAAGAGGCGTGGACGGCAGCGGGGGTGGAGCCCACCGCCGAGGACGTGCAGTTGTTCGAGGAGCTGTCGAAGACGGCCGCTCTGCTCGAAACGAACCCGGAGATCGAGGCACTCCTGCGGGCCCTGGACGGGCGATTCATTCGACCCGCCCCGGGAGGAGACCTGCTTCGGACCCCGGACATCCTGCCGACCGGACGCAACGTCCACGGCTTCGACCCATTCCGGATCCCGAGCAAGTTCGCGGTCAAAGAAGGGGAGCGCCAGGCCCGAAAGCTGCTGGATCGGTATACGGCCGACGGGCATCCGCTCCCCGACTCGGTGGCCCTGGTCCTGTGGGGCACCGACAATCTGAAGACCGAAGGCGGACCGATCGGTCAGGTCTTGGCGCTGATCGGCGCCAAACCCCGCTTCGACGGCTACGGCAGACTGGCCGGGGCGGAGCTCGTCCCACTCGAGGAACTGGGCCGGCCCCGGATCGACGTGATGGTCACCTTGTCTGGCATCTTCCGAGACCTGATGCCCCTTCAGACCCGGATGCTGGCGGAGGCCGCGTATCTGGCGGCGACGGCCGACGAGCCGGAGGAGATGAACCACATCCGGCGCAACAGCCTGCGCTTTCAACGGGAGCAGGGCTGCGACATGGAGACCGCCGCCCTGCGGGTCTTCAGCAACGCCGACGGAGCCTACGGCTCCAACGTGAACCAACTGGTGGACAGCGGCGCCTGGAACGAAGAAGACGAGTTGGCTGAAGCCTACAGCCGGCGCAAGTGCTTTGCCTACGGCCGCTCCGGGCGGCCCGTTCGCCAGGAGGAAATGCTCAAGAGCGTCCTGTCCGGCGTGAAGCTCACCTACCAGAACCTGGAATCGGTCGAGCTGGGCGTCACGACCATCGATCACTACTTCGATACCCTGGGTGGAATCGGGCGGGCAGTGCGCCGCGCCAGCGGCGAGGACGTGCCGGTCTACATCGGAGACACCACCCGGGGTGAGGGCACCGTTCGGACCCTCGGCGAACAGGTCACCCTGGAAAGCCGAACCCGCATGCTCAACCCCAAGTGGTACGAAGGCCTTCTTCAGCACGGCTCCGAGGGCGTCCGCCAGATCGAAGCCAGCATCACCAACACCATGGGCTGGTCGGCGACGACCGGCCAAGTTCAGCCGTGGGTCTACCAGCAGCTGTCGGAAACCTACGTTCTGGACCCCGAAATGAGAGAGCGGCTGGCTCAGCTGAACCCGAAGGCGTCGGTGAAGCTGGCCAACCGGCTGCTCGAAGCCCACGAGCGCTCCTACTGGGAGCCGGACCCATCGACCCTCGAAGCACTCCGGAAAGCGGGAGCCGAACTCGAAGACCGGCTCGAGGGTATCGGAAACAGCGCGGTGGCCGCTTAGGCCTCCAAAAGAGCAAAAGGCAGGTAGATCACGATGCAGCAGTTGACTCAACTTTCGACTCGCAGCCGCCCCGATGGAGAGGGCAGCGTCCAAGTCCACCTCGACCCGAACATGGACATCGGCGGGGCCAAGGTATTCGCCGTGTACGGCAAGGGTGGCATCGGAAAAAGCACGACATCGTCCAACCTCTCGGTTGCGTTTTCGAAACTCGGCAAGCGCGTCTTGCAGATCGGGTGCGACCCGAAGCACGACTCCACGTTCACGCTGACCAAGCGCCTGATGCCGACGGTCATCGACGTGCTCGAGTCGGTGGACTTCCACTCGGAAGAGCTGCGGATCGAAGACTTCGTGTTCGAGGGCTTCAACGGGGTCATGTGCGTCGAAGCGGGCGGGCCCCCGGCAGGTACTGGCTGCGGCGGATACGTGGTCGGCCAGACCGTGAAGCTGTTGAAAGAGCATCACCTGCTCGAGGACACGGACGTGGTGATATTCGACGTCCTGGGCGACGTGGTCTGCGGCGGCTTCGCCAGCCCCCTTCAGCACGCAGAGCGGGCCCTGGTGGTCACCGCCAACGACTTCGACTCGATCTTCGCCATGAACCGGATCATTTCGGCCATCGGCGCAAAGTCCAAGAACTACCAAGTGCGAGTCGGCGGGGTCATCGCCAACCGAAGCCGGGCCACCGACGAAATCGATCGCTTCAACGATGCGGTCGGCTTGAACACCTTGGCTCACTTCCCGGACCTGGACGTGATCCGTCGGAGCCGGCTCAAAAAGAGCACCTTGTTCGAAATGGACACTTCGCCCGAGCTCGAGGCGGTCCAGCAGGAGTACTTGAACCTGGCCGCCAAGCTCTGGAACGGAACCGAACCGACGGTCGCGACGCCGATGAAGGATCGGGAGATCTTCGACTTTTTGGGATTCGACTGATGAAGGCCCTCTCCTACCAGCGGCGCCGGAGCCAGCTCGAAACCTACTTCGACCGGACAGCGGCCGAGGCGTGGGCCCTGCTCACCTCGGACGCTCCGGTCAGCCGGATTCGGGCGACGGTCCGGGCTGGACGAGACGAGATGCGCCAGACCCTCCTGGACTGGATGCCTGCGGATCTGTCGGGTCAGCGGATCCTGGACGCAGGCTGCGGCACGGGCATGTTGGCGGTCGAAGCGGCCCGGCGCGGCGCCGAAGTGGTCGCCATCGATCTGGCGGAGAACCTGGTACGGGTGGCTCGAGAGCGACTCCCGAACGATGTCCACATCGACTTTCGGGTGGGTGACATGATGGATCCGTCCCTTGGCCACTTCGATCGGGTGGTGGCCATGGATTCGCTCATCCACTACCAGGCCCACGACATGGTTCGCATGATCGAGCGATTGGCGGAACTTTCGACCTACCAGGTGTTGTTCACCTTCGCCCCGCGTACGGTTCTGTTGTCGGCCATGCACGCCGTCGGTCGACTGTTCCCCCGAAGCGACCGAGCCCCGGCCATCGAGCCTATCTCGGCCCGGGGCCTGCTTCGGCGAATGGACCGAAGCGAAGCCCTGGTCGGATGGACTCCGGGCCGGACCCGCCGGATTCAGCGAGGCTTTTATACCTCGCAAGCGCTGGAGGTCACACGGGCATGAAGACCTGGAACGACAGCATCGTCCGCGCTTGGCGAAAGGTGGGCCCACGCCTGCTGCCGTTCGCCGATGCGGCCACCGACGAGCTGCCGCTCGGAAGGCTCTTGCGGTTGTCCCTGTTCCAGATTTCGGTGGGCATGGCCACTGTTCTGTTGAACGGAACCCTCAACCGGGTGATGATCATCGAGCTGGGCATCCCCGCCTGGCTCGTGGCCACCATGGTGTCCCTGCCTCTGCTCTTCGCCCCGTTTCGAGCTCTGGTCGGATTTCGATCGGACAATCATGCTTCGGTCATCGGCTGGCGGCGCATCCCGTACATTTGGCTGGGCGCGATGCTTCAATTCGGGGGCCTGTCGATCATGCCCTTCGCGCTGCTCATCCTGTCGGGCGACGCCGTGAACGCCCCGCCGTTGGCGGGAGAGATCGGCGCGGCCGTCGCCTTCTTGGTGACCGGGATCGGCCTGCACACCACCCAGACCGCCGGGCTGGCCTTGGCCACCGACAACGCACCGGAGGACTCGCGGCCTCGGGTTGTTGCACTCCTGTATGTGATGCTGCTCGTCGGCATGCTGGGAAGCGCGCTGGCGTTCGGGGTGCTCCTGGCCGACTTCGGATCCGTCAAGCTGATTCAGGTCATTCAAGGCGCTGCCGGTCTGACCCTGGTGCTCAACGCAGTCGCTTTGTGGAAGCAGGAAGCGAGAGACCCGAGCCGGACTGCCCCCGACCGGCCTCGACCCAGCTTCGCCGAGTCCTGGGCAGAGTTTTCGGCCGGCGGCAAAGCGAGTCGCCTCTTGGTGATCGTCGGTTTGGGCACCGCCGCCTTCAGCATGCAAGACATCTTGCTCGAGCCTTACGGCGGCGAGGTGCTGAACCTGTCGGTGTCGGACACGACTTTCTTGACGGCCATTTTGGCGGGGGGAACGCTGTTGGGCCTGGCTCTCGCGGCTCGAGCACTGAGCCGCGACCACGATCCGTTCTTTCTGGCTGCCATGGGCGCTCTCGCGGGGATCGGGGCGTTCTCGGCGGTGATCTTTGCCGATCCCCTGAACTCGGTCCTGCTGTTTCGAGCCGGGACCTTCTTCATCGGCTTTGGCGGCGGGTTGTTCGCAGTGGGTACACTGACCGCTGCCATGGGACTGTCCGAGACCGGTGGGAGCGGCCTGGCTCTCGGAGCCTGGGGAGCCGTGCAAGCCACAGCCGCCGGCGGAGGTTTGGCCATGGGTGGAGCGATCCGGGACGTGCTGGGTGACCTGGCTGCGCGCGGATACCTGGGCCCCGCCCTCACCGGTCCAGCGGCGGGATATTGTGTCGTCTACCACATCGAAATCGGGCTGTTGTTCGCGTCGCTGGTCGCGATCGGACCGCTCGTTCGTCGTTTCAAGGATCCGGGAGGATCCCCATCGCGGTTCGGATTGGCCGAGCTGCCTGGCTGATTCCAGCCAAAGGAGTTCAAGATGCCTACGGGTGCACTCACAGGTTACATCGACGTCGCTCAAGTCACACTCTATATCTTCTGGCTCTTCTTCGCGGGCTTGGTCTTCTACATCCGCCGGGAGGATCGGCGAGAAGGCTATCCGCTGGAGACCGACCTCACCGGACAGGTCGGCAAGAAGAACAAGATCCTGATGGCGAAGCCCAAGGAGTACAAGCTCCCCGAGGGTGGAAGCTATTTCGCTCCAAACGACAAGCGGGACACCCGCAACCACAAGATCAAGCGGGTCGCGCCATGGCCTGGATCACCGTATGAGCCCACCGGAGACCCGATGGTCGACGGCGTCGGCCCGGCCTCTTGGGCGGAACGTCACGACGAACCGGAGCTCACCCGAGACGGCAAACCCGCGTTGATGCCTCTGAGGGCCAGCAACGAGTACGACGTGGCCAAGCAAAAGGAGGATCCCCGCGGCATGGAGGTGTTTGCGGGCGACAAGAAGTCGGTCGGCAAAATCAAGGACATCTGGGTCGACCGCAGCGAAAACCAGGTGCGCTACCTGGAGGCGACGCTGCAGGGCGGATCCAACGTACTGATCCCCGTCACCATGCTTCGGATTCAGGGTGAAAAGAAGAAGTACGTTCATGTCCAAGCCCTGATGTCGGAGCACTTTCCGAAGGTTCCGCGCCTCGCCAAGGCGGACCAGGTGACCATACTCGAAGAAGAGAAGATCCAGGCGTTCTTCGCCGGAGGAAAGCTGTACGGGAAGGCTTCCCGGATGGGGCCGCTGCTGTGAAAGAATTCGAATACGAACCGATCGAAGGTCTGCCGGAGCTGCTTCCGGCAGGTGAGTACATTCTGTGGCAGGGCCAGCCGGACTGGAAAGTCATGGCCCGCCGGGTGTTTCACGCCCGAGCCGCGGCGTTCTACTTCGCCGCCCTGGTGGTCGTGCGAGGCTTGGTTGCCGCTTCCGAGGGCGCGACCCTCGGAGGCGCCGTCCTCGCTTCCCTGTCGCTCGTTCCGGTCGGAGTGGTCCTGGTGGCCGTACTGGTCGGCTTGGCCTACTGGAACGCACGGACCACGATCTACACGATCACGAACCGGCGCGTGGTGCTTCGGTACGGCATCGCCCTGACCATGGCGGTCAACCTGCCTTTCAAACAGGTGAAGTCGGCGCTGTTCAAGCCGGACAAAAGCGGTGCGGGCGAGATTCCGCTGGAGATGGCCGGCACGGGCAACCTCGCTTTCTTGCATCTGTGGCCTCACACCCGGCCGTGGAAGTACAACCCCACGCAGCCGATGATGCGGTGCGTTCCAGAGGGCAAAAAGGTGGCGGAGCTGCTGGGCGACGCCCTTCGCGAAGCCCATGATCAGCAGACTGCCGCAGCCGCATCTTCGGTCGAAAGTGAATCGTCGGAGCGTTCGACTCCGAACCCCATGGCCGGGTTCGCGTCAGCGTGACCGAACGCAATGGACGAAGGAGTAGATGAACATGTCGGATCCACATGGCAACCGACCCTTTCCGAAGGGCGTGCTGGTCGCAGCCGGCGCTTTGATCCTGTTCACCATCGGGATCGTGGCGGTGGCCCGCACCACGGGCTACGGGGTGGTCGAGGTCCCCGACACGAAACCGGTGCAGGCGGTCCAGGTTCGGTTCGACGAACGGCCGGACGGTTCCATCGCCGTGTATCGAGGTCGGTCCGACACCCTGATCGCGGAGTTCGAAATGGGCTCTCAGGGCTTCATCTGGGGGGTCGTGCGGGGTATGGACCGGCAGCGCATGCTCGAAGGCGCACAGCCGGATGCCCCGTACACCCTCACGCACTGGGCCGACGGGCGCCTGTCCTTGCACGACCCGTCCACGGACCGGGTCGTCTACCTGAACGCCTTTGGTCCGACGAACCTCGATAGTTTCGCTCGCCTGCTGGACGCGCCCTCGGGCCCCGAGCAGGCGATGAATGGAGGCACACCGTGAACTGGAATCTGCTGCGCCGACGGGTCTTCGAGACCGGCTGTACCGTCGACGTCTCGCATACCTTCGAAAGCCTTCATGCCCACGTCGATTTGGACGGGGGCATTCAGATGGAACCTGGCGATCAGGTTCTGATCCACGGCCGGCCGATCCACCCGCCCTTCGGAGAGCGGGTGGTGGAGCGTCGGACGGCCACGGTGACTCGAGCCAACTGGCTCGAGCGCCAGTGGACCAAACTCGTCGGCAACCTGGAGTGCCTTGATTTGCTCGACGTGAGCTTCACGGAACGGAGAACGCTATGACCATCGCCGAACTCGACATGAAGCCCCGACATCGCACCGAAAAGAACGTCAACGCCAGCACCCAAAAGGCGCAAGAGACCACGGTGTTGAGTCCGCGGTTCTACACGACCAATTATGACGAACTGGACCGCATGGACGTCAGTCCGGTGCGGGCCGAATGGGACGAGCTGATCGCCGAAATGGCCAGCGACCCAAATAAGGGTCACTTCAAGCGAACCGAAGAGTGGGATCTGGACACGTCCAAATTGGATGAGGATCTCAAGAAGGAGTTCCTAGACTTTTTGGTCAGTTCCCTGACGGCCGAGTTTTCGGGCTGCGTGCTCTACGCGGAGATGCGCAAGCGCGGCACCAACCCGGACATCTGCGCCCTGTTCAAGTACATGAGCCGGGACGAAGCTCGGCATGCGGGGTTCATCAACGACAGTCTGAAGGACTTCGACATGGGCGTAGACCTGGGCTTTTTGACCCGGTCGAAGCAGTACACCTTCTTCAGCCCGAAGTTCATCTTCTACGCGACCTACCTGTCCGAGAAAATCGGATACGCCCGCTACATCACCATCTTCCGGCACTTGCAGCGGAACCCGGAGCATCGCTTCCACCCGATCTTCAAGTGGTTCCAAGAGTGGTGCAACGACGAATTCCGGCACGGTGAGGCCTTCGCGCTGTTGATGCGGGCCAATCCGAAGCTTCTCCAGGGCACCAACAAGCTCTGGATTCGATTCTTCCAGCTCGCCGTCTTTGCCACCATGTACGTGCGCGATCACCATCGGCACGCCTTCCACGAGGCTTTGGGAATCGATCCGAGCGAATACGGTATGCAGGTCTTTCGAATCACTCTCGAGATCTGCAAGCAGGTCTTTCCGGTCTTGCTCGACTTGGACAACCCCGCGTTCAAAGCGAATCTGGACCGCATGGTTCGAATCGCCACCAAGATTGACGATGCCAAGCGGAAAGGGGGTTTGTGGAACCGGGTGAAGGTGCTCGGGCTGCAGGCCCAGGCGGTGGCCACATTCGCGCGGCTGTACTTCCTGCCGGTCAAGAAGAACACCCTCCCGGAGACGAGCCGGCTTCAGCCGGCGTGGTAAGCACCTCGATGGTCGACATCGTCCTCGCTTCCGCGTCCGCCATGTTCCTGTGGTGGTTCAGCACCGGTGTGCTGATCTACATCGACGGTCTTCCCCCGCGGACGTTTCGCGTCAGCTTGGCGCTCACCACGGTGGCGGGGCTGGCGGCGGTCTATGGATTGGCGGTCAGCAGCGCAGACGACACCGTGTTCGGCGCCTACGTGGCGTTCTGCTCGGCCGTGGTGGTCTGGGGGTGGCACGAGCTCACGTTCTTGATGGGTCTGATCACGGGTCCCCGCAAGACGGCTTGCCCCCCCGGCGCCCGGGGGTTCGAGCGATTTCGTTGCGCGACCGAGACGGTGATCCATCACGAGGTCGCGCTGGCCGCCACGCTGGCCGCGGTGGTGGCGCTGACCTGGAACGGCCCGAATCAGGTCGGGACGATGACCCTGTGGGTGCTTTGGACCATGCGCATCAGCGCGAAGTTCAACATCTTCTGGGGTGTGCGCAACCTGGCCGTCGAGATCATCCCTCCTCACCTGGCCTACCTGAAGAGCTACTTTCGAAAGGCCGACCTGAATCCGCTCATGCCCATCTCGGTCGGGGTGGGCTCTGGCGTGGTCGGCTTTTTGACCGGCCGGGCCATGTCGGCGCCCACCGGAGGATTCGAGGCCATCGGCCTCAGTCTGGTGGCAACCATGCTCGCCCTGGCCGTGCTGGAGCACCTGTTTTTGGCCCTCCCGGTGCCGGACATGGTGCTGTGGAAGTGGGCCATTCGCTCCCACGAAAGCGGCGAGCACCCCGCCTGATAGGCGGCTGCTTCGGTCGCTGGGCCAAAAGCCGGTCCCGCTTGAACTCTCGTCCGTTTTAACGTACGTCCGTCATATGAGACGGCGCGCGTCCGGTCGGGGGGGAATTCCGTGAGTCGAACCCCGGAGATCTCGCCGATCCAAGGCGGGGGTTCCCTGATGTTGGCCTGGCGGGTCGACCGCCAGCGGGTGCTGGTGGTCGGCGGTGGGCCCGTGGCCGCCGGCCGGGTCCGGCTGGCCCTTCAGGCCGACGGGCAGGTGCGGGTGGTGGCCCCCGACCTCGGTGCGGAGCTCCGGCGGCGGCACGAACGGGGGGAGATCGATTGGGTGCCCCGCCCCTTCGCCGACGGGGACCTGGACCGGGCGTCCATGGTCATGACCGCCATCGACGACCCGGACGAAAGCCTGCGCATCGCGGGCCTGTGCCGGGCCGCTCGGATCCCGGTGAACGTGGCCGACGTCCCGGACCTGTGCGACTTCTGGTTCACGTCGGTCCATCGAGAGGGGCCGGTTCAGGTCGCCGTGTCGACCAATGGGCAGGGTCCGAGCATCGCGAGCCGGTTGATCCGCAGTCTGGCCGACGCCCTGCCGGACGGCCTCGGTCAGGCGGTGCAGCGCTTCGGCCAGCTTCGAAGCGCGATCCGAAGAGCCGACCCCGCCCCCGAATCGAGCCCGCGCCGCATGCAGTGGCTCGGACAGGTCGGTCGCAACTGGACCTTTTCGGACCTGGCGCGGCTCGACGAGGCTTCGGTCCACCGCCTGGTGGACCGCTACGCCGCCGGCGGGCCTCCGCCCGAACCCCCGCCGAAACAGCCCGTGCCCCAAGGTGCCGCCGAGACGGCCCCAACCGATACGGTCTGGATGGTCGGCGCGGGACCCGGCGATCCGGAGCTGCTCACGCTTCGGGCTTGGAACGTGCTTCGCGCCGCCGATCTGGTGGTTGCCGACCGTCTGGTGTCCCCCGAAATCCTGGAGCGCGTCCCCGGAGAGCTTCGCATCGCCCGCAAGCTCCCGGGCCGATCCGGCGCCGCCCAACAGGAGCTGGAGGACTGGGTCTTGGAAGCGGCGACGGCGGGTCGCCGCGTGGTGCGGCTCAAGCAAGGCGATCCCTTCGTGTTCGGGCGAGCGGCCGGAGAACTGCAGCGGTTCACGGCCGCCGGACTGCGCGTGCAGGTGGTGCCCGGCCTGTCGAGCGCCCTTTGTGCACCGCTGGCCGCCGGCGTCCCCCTCACGCAGCGCGGCGTGGCCGATCGCTTCGTCGTCGGAACGGGCCAAGGTGCCCACGGAAGCTCGGTCGCCGTTCCCCCCTACCAAGCGCAGCAGACCGTGGTTCTGCTCATGGCCGTTGGGCGCGCATCCCAGATCCGGGAGAGCATGCGCGACGCGGGCTATCCCGAGGATCTGCCGGTCGCCGCCATCGAGCGGGCCAACCAACCCGGGGAGCGGGTCGTGACCACCGAGCTGGCTTCGCTCGAAACGACCCTCACCCAGGCACGGATTCAGGCACCCGCCGTCTTGGTGTTCGGCTGGGTCGTTTCGGCCGCGCAGACCCTTGGGTCCCCGGAAACACCGGCTCGTTTGGAGGGATTGGCATCGTGAGTCCCCAGCCCGAGTCCGCCTGGGCCGTCGACTTCGACGATCCCCGAGCCGTGCTCCGCGAGGCGGTGCGGCGGTTTCATCCCGAGTTGGTGGTGGCTTCGAGCTTCAGCATGGAGGACGTGCTGCTCATGGCCATGGCCGTGGAAGTCGAGCCCGGCATTCGGGTCTTCTCGCTGGATACGGGCCGCCTGCCCGAAGAGACCTACTGGACCGCAGACGCGGTCCAGAGAAAGCTCGAAATCCAGATCGAGTGGCAGTTTCCCGAACGGGTAGCGGTCGAAGAACTCGAACGCACCAAAGGCCTGTATTCGTTCCGAAACAGTCTCGAAGATCGACACGAATGCTGCGCCGTGCGCAAGGTGGAGCCTTTGAATCGGGCCCTGTCCGGCGTCCGGGCATGGGTCACCGGACAGCGGCGGGCCCAGTCCGTGACCCGGTCCGACCTGCAGGTGGTCGAACCGAACTCCACTGGACCTTGGAAGATCAATCCGTTGGCCCGCTGGTCCCTGGACCAGGTTCGGTCCGAGGTGGAGCGTCGAGGCTTGCCGATCCATCCGCTCTACGGGCGGGGCTACACCTCCATCGGCTGCGCCCCGTGCACGCGCCCCGTCCGTGAAGGCGAGGACGAACGGGCCGGGCGCTGGTGGTGGGAACGGCCCGAGCACAAAGAATGCGGCCTTCACACCGCCCATCCGAGCTCCCGGTTGCAGGAGGTCGGATGAACGCCGTGGTCGTGTTGGGCTCGCCCGGAACCCGGAGCGTGCGGGAGGCGGTGGCGCGGGCCTTCCGCGCTGCGGCCGTATGCGGCCAGCAAGGCGCTCCATCTTGCGGTCGTCCGGAAACGTCCTCGTGGGTGGACGGGGTCTTTCGGGCCCGGGCGGCGGTCGTGGTGGCCCAGGTCACCCGTCCCGGGCTCGGCGTCCCGGCAGGTCTGTCGCTTCTGGGGTGGCTCGGGCTGCCCACGGCGGTCTTGCTGCCCCGGCGGAGCCGTCGCTCCGAATTCGACTGGAGCGAAACCCGGGTGCAGGCGACCCTGCGGAACTTCGGCTTGGGCCCGACCTGGGTCTTTCCCGTGCGCCCGGCGCCCGAGTCCGACCGCCTCCATCCCGACGGCTACACCGGGCCCCGTCTGGTGACCGACTGGTGCGCATCCGTATCGATGGCTTCGGTCGAGCCGGCAAAAGATGGCCCAAACCCGGTGTCGGTCCAGTGGATCGGTCCGCAGCCCCTGACGCCCGGCCAAACACTGCTCGCCCATGGGCTGTCGGGAAGCGCCGACGTCCGGGTCCGGCGCATCCTCGGTCGACTGGACTGGGACCGAGGCACGGCCGAGCGCGCGCCGGTCGTCCAGTCCCGAGAAGTGGGCCGCATCGAGCTGGAGGGCTTGTGTCGTGGATGGAGACCCGCGTCCGGCGAACCGATCCATCTGGCGAGCCCGGCCACCGGCACCCTCCTGGGTCTGGCCCGGATCGGATGACCTCGAGCCGAACGGCCTCGAGCGGACGGTGGGGGCCGCTCCGCACCCGGATTCATGGGCCCACTCGGGGAAAATTCGGCAGATCCGGGCCGCAGGGAGTGCGCTCCATCGATCGGTTGTGCGCGGTATCCACTTCGGGGCTCGACACTTCCGAAATCCATGCCTTAAATCACACGAACATGCTGCGCCGTCCGAGCGAACCGGCCCCCGGCGTGTGGTTCGTGTCCCCCGCTTTGGCGACGATCATCTTCTTCGTCGCACACGTGCTGTTGGCCCGTTGGGGAGACACTTCGACCGAGTCCGTGGCGGGGCTGTCGGCGCGGACGCCGTCGCTTCCGCTGACGGGGCGGGTGACGGCCGAAATCGAGTCGGTCGAGCCGGAACCGGCGCCCTTCGCGTGTCCCGCCCCGGCCAGCGAGACCGACCTGCTGGAGCAGCTCGACGCGCACGGGCGGGTGGTCTTCGAACCCGCCCCCCTGTCCCGCGACTGAACTTCGGAGTCGGTGCTCGCATCTGTCCCCGACTTGGAAGGCTGCCGAACGGTTTGCGCGGACGGGGGAGCGGTGCTGCCCGGGTGTGCAAGCCGCGCGTCGGCGATGCCGTGGGATGGGCCCCCATGAACCCCCAGTTCGCCGGGTCGAGCGCCCCCAAGGGCATTCGGGCAGCGTGGGCGAGCTCGGCGAAACTTCAGGGTGAGGGGCTCGGATGGGCCGACGGGTAGGAGACCGCGTCAGGACTCGGAGAGGACTTCGTCCACCTTCTTTTTGAAGGCGGAATAGGGCTGGGCTCCCACGATCTTCCGGCCGTTGATGAACGTGGCCGGCGTGCCCGTGACGCCAAAGCCCCGACCCTCTTTCATGTCGGCGTCGACCCAGGCCTCGAGTTCCGGGTCGTCCATGTCGGCCTCGAAATCGTCCATGTCGAGCCCGAGTTCTTCGGCGTAGCCCCGAATGTCGTCTTCGCTCAGGGCCCGCTGGTTTGCGAACAGCTTGTCGTGCATCTGCCAAAACTTGCCCTGCCGGTGGGCGGCCAAGCTCGCGATCGCCGCCCGGCGAGCGTTTTGGTGGAACGGGAGCGGGTAGTGTTTGAAGGCCACCGCCACCTTGTCTCCGTACTCCTCCTTGAGCTTGTCGATGCTCGGATTGACGCGACCGCAAAAGGGACACTCGAAGTCGGAAAAGACGACCACCTTGACTGGAGCGTCTTCGTCTCCTTGCAGCGGAGCCTTCCCGAGCTCGATGTCGACGGGCTTTTCCTCCTTTTCGGGTTGCGGCTTGGCCGCCGGCGGCGGCGCTTCCCCGCCGTCCGGGGCTTTTCCGGCCTCGCGCTTCAGGATCTCGGCGTAGACCTCGGAACGCTTCACCCCTTCTTCGATCAGCTTTTCGGCCAGCTCGATCTCCGAGTCGATGCGACCCTTGAAGCGGGCGAACGGCTGGGCCCCCCGGACCGGCACCCCGTTGACAAAGGACGTGGGCGTACCCCGGGCGCCATACTTGCGGGCTGCGGCCATGTCGGCCTGCACCTGCTTTTTGATCGCCTCCGCAGCCATGTCCTCTTCGAACTTCGCCACGTCGAGCCCCAGTTCCTCGGCGTACTTCTTCAGGTCGTCGTCCTGCAGGGCGCGCTGGTTCGCGAAGAGCTTGTCGTGCATCTCCCAGAACTTGCCCTGGGCGTGGGCAGCCAGCGCCGCCCGGGCCGCCGGCTCGGCGCGCTGGTGAAAGCCCAGAGGCAGGTTTCGAAACCGGACCTGCACTTCGTCGCCATAGGTCTTCAGGATCTGGTCGATGGTTGGGTTGATCCGGGCGCAGAACGGGCACTGAAAGTCCGAAAACTCGACGATCGTGACCAGCGGCTCGTCGGCGCCCTTCGTCGGGGTGGCGTCCGACAGAGCCACCTCTTGTCGAACGGCGGGAGGCTGCTTTCGGGGCTTTCGCTTGGGACGGGGAGGCGGGCTGGTGCGCCCGTCCTCGATCAGGGCAGCGTACAGGCCCGAGCGGCGCACGCCCTTTTCGAGGGCCTTTTTGGCCACGGCCATTCGGGCGTCGATGATCTGTTCGAACTTCGGATAGGGCTGAGCTCCAGCGATCTTGACCCCGTTCACGTAAAACGACGGCGTGCCGGTGGCGCCGATCTGCCGGGCGAGCTTTTGGTCTTCGGCGATGACCTTCTTGCCCTTGCCGGACTCCAGGTAGGCTTCGACCTTTTGCAGGTCGAGGCCCACCTCCTCGGCGTACTTCTCGAGGTCATCGGGCTGCAGGGCCTTTTGATTTTGGAAGAGCTTGTCGTGCATCTCCCAAAACTTCCCCTGCTCGGCCGCGGCCAGGGCGTATTCGTGGGCGAGGGGCGCCTGCCGGTGGAAGGGAAGCGGATTGTGCTTGAAGACCATCCGGACGTCGTCGCCGTACTTTTCTTCGACCTTCGTCAGGGTGGGCAGCACCCGGGAGCAAAAGGGGCACTGAAAATCGGAGAAGGCGACGATGGTCACCAGGGCGTCGTCCGGCCCCTTTTGGACGCTGTCGCCGACCGGCACCTTGAAAACGTCCGCGTCTTTGGCGCCGGCCGCCTTCGCCTTGGGCTTGGGCTTGGCGGCCGCCTGGGCCTCGCTCGGCTCGGCCGCTTCCGGAGGCTTCTTCGCCTCCGCCTTCAAGGTCCCGTCTCGACTGTCTTTGACGGCAAACCCGACGCCGAAGCCGATGGCCGCCGCGATCAGGTATCCGAACAGAGTTCCCGTTTTCATGTTTTGCCCTCGAGTCACGGCGTGGGACGGCGCCCGCGCCGGAATTGGCGGACGGGTATAGCGCTCCCGAAGACTCTGTCAAACCGAACGCTCCGTTCCCGATCGGCCATCTTACCGGCGGCCCCGTCCCCCCTTACCGGCGGCCCCGTCCCCCGAGAGCGGGGGGCCGACTTCGGCCGCACACCCCGCAGACGAGAGGGTTTTCTCAGTGCCAGTTTGACGGGTTGGCGCGAGTGCCTAAGGTCCGTCGGAAGCCGCCGCGGAGACGCAGGGGGCGTCGAAATCAAGGGAGAACGGACACTTATGGGAAAAAAAGTCATCGGCATCGACCTCGGCACCACCAACTCCGTGGTCGCGGTCATGGAGTCGGGAGAGACGAAGGTCCTCGTCAACGAGGAAGGCTCGCGCACCACCCCTTCGGTGGTCGCGTGGACGGAAAAGGGTGAAACCCTAGTCGGCCAGGCCGCCCAGCGGCAGGCCATCACCAACCCAGAAAACACCGTGTTTTCGGTGAAGCGGTTCATGGGCATGAAGTTCCAGGACGCGGAAACCGAAACCGAACGGGTGCCGTACAAAGTCACGAAGTCGTCGAACGGCGACGCCCACGTGGAGATCCGGGGCAAGAGCTACGCGCCCCCCGAAATCTCCGCCAAGGTGCTGCAGAAGCTGAAGCGGGCCGCCGAGTCCCACCTGGGCGAAGAAGTGACCGAAGCGGTGATCACGGTGCCGGCTTACTTCAACGACGCCCAGCGCCAAGCCACCAAAGACGCGGGCAAGATCGCGGGCCTCAACGTACAGCGGATCATCAACGAGCCGACGGCGGCGGCCCTGGCCTACGGACTCGACAAAAAGACGAACGAGATCATCGCGGTCTACGACTTCGGCGGCGGGACCTTCGACATTTCGATCCTCGAGGTCGGAGACGGCGTGGTCGAAGTGGTGTCGACCAACGGCGATACGCACCTGGGCGGCGACGACTTCGACCAGCGGATCATCAAGTGGCTGATCGACGAGTTCCGGCGCGACACAGGCATCGACGTGTCCGGCGACAAGATGGTCATGCAGCGCCTGAAGGACGCCGCCGAAAAGGCGAAGATCGAGCTGTCCAGCGCCTTCGAGACCGAAGTCAACCTGCCCTTCTTGACCGCGGACCAAAGCGGCCCGAAACACCTGCAGCTCAAGCTGTCTCGGGCCAAGTTCGAAGCCCTGGTCGGGGACCTGGTGCAGAATTCGTTCGAGTCGGTGCGCAAGGCCCTCGAGGACGCCAAGAAGTCGCCTCGCGAGATCGACGAAGTGGTGCTGGTCGGCGGCTCGACCCGCATCCCGCTGATCCAGGAAGAGGTGAAGAAGTTCTTCGGCAAGGACGCGAACCGCTCGGTGAATCCGGACGAGGTGGTCGCGGTGGGTGCGGCCATTCAGGGCGGTGTGTTGACGGGCGAAGCGAAGGACATCGTGCTGCTCGACGTAACCCCGCTGTCCCTGGGCATCGAGACGTTGGGCGGGGTGTTCACCACCCTGATTCCGCGGAACACGACCATCCCGACCCGAAAGTCCGAGGTGTTCTCCACCGCCGCCGACAACCAGAGTCAGGTGGAGGTGCACGTGCTTCAGGGCGAGCGCAAGATGGCCAACGACAACAAGACGCTCGGCAAGTTCGTGCTCGACGGGATTCCGCCGGCGCCCCGGGGCATGCCTCAGATCGAGGTAACCTTCGACATCGACGCCAACGGCATCGTGTCGGTCTCGGCCAAGGACAAAGCCACCGGGCGCGAGCAGTCCGTGCGCATCGAGGCCCAGTCCGGCCTCAACGAAGACGAGATCAACAAGATGGTCGAAGAGGCCCAGAAGAACGAGGCCGAGGACGAAAAGCGCCGGCAGCAGGTGGAGCGCCGAAACCAGTTGGACCAGTTGGTCTATCAGGTAGAGCGCACCATGAACGACGCGAAGGACAAGCTGCCGGTGGAGCTGGGCCAAGAGGTTTCGACCGCCCTGGAGGAGGCGAAGGAAGCCCTCAAGAAGGACGACGCCTCGGCCTGGGATGCGGCAGAGACGAAGCTCAAAGAGGCTTCCGGCAAGATGGCGGAGCACCTGTACAAGCAGACCGCCGACGAGCAGCAGCCGCCGTCGGACGGCGGCGCCGGTGGTGCCTCGGCGGGCGGCGGGGGCAGCGCGTCCGAACAGAAAAAGGACGACGACGTCATCGACGCCGACTGGTCCGAGGCGAACTGAGCTCGGACCGGCCCCGGGGCCGGTCCCCCACGGCGATGGGCCCCGGGGTCGTGACCCCGGGGCACCCATCGAGCTTTCCAAAGGCCCCCCTCCCCATCTGCCGCACCGAGGGGCGCTGGCTGAGCGAAGCCGGGGCCCCAGGCGTGAACCGCCTTTGTGCTGGTACCCGACGTCCGAGGTTGTTAGCGGTCGGGGCGTGCGGGATCGACTGCCGATTCTTCAAGACGAAAACGGCCAACCAACGGGCCCGATCGGCCGCGAGGGCCGGGGCAAGCCCCCGTGGCTTCGGGTTCGGGCACCTGGAGGCCCGAAGTATGCGGCCCTCAAACGGCGCTCGCGGGATCTGAAGCTCGCCACGGTCTGCGAAGAAGCCCAATGCCCCAACATCGGGGAGTGCTGGAGCATCGGTACGGGCACCTACATGCTCATGGGCGACACCTGCACCCGAGGTTGCCGCTTCTGCGCCGTCAACACGGCCAAGCGTCCGCCAGCCTTGGACCCGGAAGAGCCGCAGAACGTGGCCGACGCGGTGCACGCCATGGGGCTCAGCTACGTGGTGCTCACGTCGGTGAACCGGGACGAGCTGCCCGATGGAGGTGCAGGCCACCTGGCCGAGTGTCTTCGGGCCATCCGAGCCCAAAACCCGGACGTGCTGCTGGAAATGCTGATCCCGGACTTCCAGGGAGACCCCGACGCCCTGCAAAAGGTGGTCGACGCCCCCCTGGCCGTCTTGGCCCACAACCTGGAGTGCGTGGAGCGCCTCACTCCGACAGTCCGGGATCCGCGGGCGAGTTACGCCCAGAGCCTGGACGTGCTCCGGTGGGCGAAAGAAAAGAAGCCCCAGCTGCTGACCAAAACTTCGTTGATGGTCGGACTGGGCGAGACCGCCGAGGAGATCGAGCAGGCCATGCGAGACGCTCGGGAGGTGGGCGTGGACATCATCACCTTTGGCCAATACTTGCGCCCCACCCGCAAACACCATCCAGTGGTGGAGTTCGTGCATCCGAACACCTTCGACCGCTACGCCGAGCGCGCCCGGGAGCTCGGATTCGGCTACGTGGCCAGCGGCCCCTTGGTCCGCTCCTCGTACCGGGCCGGCGAGCTGTTCATCGAAAAGACGCTCCGCGACCGGCCGAAGACTGCGAGCGCCTGAGGCGATGAGACCGGTCGCCATCGTCGGCGCCGGCGTGTCGGGCCTGGCGGCAGCCCGGGTTCTGACCGCTGCGGGTCGATCCGTGGCGCTGTTCGACAAGGGTCGCCGGATCGGAGGCCGGTCGAGTACCCGGGAGCCCCGGACAGGCGGGTCGTTCGACCATGGCGCCCAGTACTTCACTGCCCGAGATCCGGAGTTTGCTCGGGTGGTCTCCGACTGGGCTGACGCGGGCGTCGTCGCCCGATGGGAGGGCCGGATCGCCTCGGTCGATCGGCCTGGCGAAGTGTGCGAAAAGTCCACGAACCCCGAGCGCTGGGTCGGAGTCCCGCACAATCGCGCCGTCCCCGACCAGCTGGCCCGTACCCTGCCGGCGAAGCTGGCTTCCATCGAGGTCGGCACCCGAGTGGACCGGCTCGTCCGACACGACGACGGGTGGCACCTGAACCTGCTGGACACGGGTGACGAAAGCGTTGGCCGGTCGGCCGGACCCTTTTCGTGGGTCGTGGTCACCGCGCCCCCCATTCAAGCGACGGGCCTCGTCCGAGGGACTTCTCTCGAGTCCATCGCCTCGGCCCACGCCATGTGGCCCTGTTGGACCACCATGCTCTCGTTTTCCGAGCGGGTCCCGGTGGCGTACGACGGAATCTTCGTCAATACGGGTCCGGTCGCCTGGTGCGCCCGCAACAGCAGCAAGCCCGGCCGGCCAGCGGACGAAGCATGGGTGTTGTCGGCCAACCCGGAGTTCAGCACCGAACATCTCGAGGACGGCGCGGAAACCGTGGCCCGCACCTGCGCGGACGCCTTCTTCGAGGCCGTGGGCGTGGCTCCCCTGTTTCCGACCACCCTGCAGGCCCATCGGTGGCGGTACGCGACACCGAAAGCTCCAGGCGCGGAGCAGCTGGCGATCGACCCCGGAATCGGACTGGCCTTGGCCGGCGACTGGTTGTGGGGCGCCAAGGTCCAAGGGGCCTTTCTTTCCGGCGACCGGACCGGGCGAGCGCTCCTGAAGACCGCTGGGCACCTCGAGTGAGCGGACGGGAGCTTCCGGCCAAGCCCTGCGCCACCTGCGGGCGGACCATCGTATGGCGCAAGAAATGGGCCCGAAACTGGGACCACGTGCGTTACTGCAGCGATCGCTGCCGGCGCCACAAGCCGTCCTCCGGGGATCAGGCCCTCGAGAAAGCGATCTTGGAGCTTTTGTCCGAGCGGCAAAACGGCGCCTCCATCTGCCCGAGCGAAGCCGCCAAAGCCGTGGGCCAGACCGATTGGCGCGAGCTGATGGAACCGGCCCGCCAGGCCGCCCGCCGTCTGGTGGCCGAGGGCAAAGTCGAGATCACCCAAAAGGGGCGGGTCGTGGACCCGTCCACCGCCCGGGGCCCGATCCGGATCCGGTGGAGCCGCGCGCCGGGTGCAGATCCGGTCGCGCCAAAGACCTGAGTCTCGAACCCTCGCCCGAGCCCCGCCTGCCC
>DAPKRQ010000277.1:0-20433 GCA_031800475.1 Myxococcales bacterium LLY-WYZ-16_1 | reverse complement strand
GGCCGGCGCCGATGGCCGCACCCAACGCGCCGGCCACCAGCGAAAGGGCCAGACTCTCGACAACGACCAAGCCCAGCACCACACCCCGCCCAGCCCCGATGGCCCGCATGGTCCCGATCTCTGGGATCCGTTCGAGGGTGGCCGTCACGGTGCTGTTGTTGATGATCACGAGCGCCACCGAGAAGATCACGAAGAGCGCAATGTACAAAACGAAGCGGATCACCGTCACGAACTGCCCGATGAGCCCGGCCGCCTCCTGCCAGGTGACGACCTTCAGGCCAAGGCCGGCCCCGTCGACCGCCTTTCGCAACCTTTGCTGCACCGCCGCAGCCTCCGCATCGTCTTCGAGCACCACCGCCAGGTTCAGGGCCATGCCGGTTTCCAGATCTTCTCGAGAGAACCGAGCGTCGAACACCTGCTCCGAGCGACCCCGCAGCTCGGAGAAGTCGATGCCTTCGAACTCGTCGAAGCCGCCGACCGCTTCATCGGGCCCCACTGGGTCGACGAGTTCATCCGATTCGCCAAACAGCGCCCGTTCCGCCGACTCCCGGGAGACATCCTGGACCCCGACTTCGTCGCGGATCCGGTCGAGCTCTCGCGCCTTCGCTGGAGTCATGAGGCCGTAGAGCTCTCGAAAGGTCACCAGGTCCATCAGGTTGTGAGAGCCCGCCAGGTCCGAGCCCTCGAGCCCTTTGAAGCGAAACACTCCGTATAGCTTCACGTTGAGTGCCTTCAGGAAGCCGCTTCGAGTGAAGGTCCGAATCGTGACCGTGTCTGAGACGTCCAGCTTGTACAAGTCGATTTTGGGCGCAACGAGGTCGTAGAAGGCCTCATACCGGTCCATGAAGGTTTCATCGTCGACGGAAAGAAATTCCTTCACCAGCTCGTCCAGGGATGGGGAGCCTTCCGGGCCGAGCTCCAGGTACGCCCGAAGCTCCTCGGCGAGTTTCGCCGCCTCGCCGGCGTCGAGCTGATAGGTGATTCGACGGTACTGCGACGGGACTCGCCGAGCCAGGGTGCCCAACAGGGGGTCGGTGTCGATCCGCAGCTCCTGTTCGACGATACCTCGATGAATGCGGTCCAGGGAGCGAGCCACATCGTGCTTGATCTCGCGCTCGTAGAATTTCTGATTGAACATCAGGCCGCGGTGTCCACTCGGAATGCGCTCCCCTTTCACGAGGTCGAACCGGTCGAAGTGCTCCACGAACTGGTCCACGTCCGTGCCGAGGTATCGGAAGTAGATGATGCGGCCCTCGGTGGTCTGGGGAGCGACTCGGGTGTCCAGATACTCCAGCTGCTCCAGCGGCGCATTTTCGAAGCGCGCCCAAAAGTCGTCGGTGGACGCACGGCGCACCTGTGCCACCGATTCTCGGAGAGCTTCGGGATCGGAGCTGACCGCGAGCCGGCGTTCGAGTTCGTCGGCCACCTTGGTCACGAGCTGCCGCACGCGAGATGCCAGCTCGCGCACCATTCGCTCCTCTGAGTCGTCCACTCCATCGTCGGAGCCGATCGAGTCTGCGCCGTCGAAGCCGCCATCTCGGTCGACAGACTGGCGGGCTCGGTACACCGCTGCCCGAAGATCCGCCAGAGTCGACTCGAGCTCACCGGCTTGGGTGATGGTGGCAAAGTCGATGCCCATGGGCACCACCGCTTTCACGCCCTCTACCGGACGCAGGACCCGAGCGACCTGGTCGATCCGGTCGACCCGGCCGATGTCGTCCTGTCCCATGAACCCACCGCCGAACAACGATAGGTCATCGCGGCCTTCGCTCGAGTAGACTTGCAGCTGTCCGGCCATGCTTTGGGTGATGCTCGCTTCCATCGAACCCTCGATGCTCGACAGAAGCGACACACCGACCAAGACCAAGGCGGTTCCCAGGACCAAAATGGACCCCACCAGGGCGCTGCGGGACCGATGGCTCACCAGGTTGCGCAGCGCTATCCGGACCACCAGGGTCCCTTGGCGAACGAAGGTACCCACGGCTCAGCTGGCCCGCAGCGAAGTAGTTTCGCTTTCGGCCGCGGGACCTTCGGCGGCGGACTCCGGCCCAGACTCGGGATCGGCGATACGGCCATCGACCAGCCGAATGATCCGGCGCCCCTGACCCATGACGCTCGGGTCGTGTGTCGAGAAGATGAAGGTGGTCTGCCGCTTGTCGTTCAGGGCCCTCATGGCGTCGATGATCGAAGCTCCGGTTTGGGAATCCAGGTTGGCGGTGGGCTCGTCGGCCAGCACGATTGCGGGCTCCGTCACCAAAGCCCGGGCGATGGCCACCCGTTGACGTTGGCCGCCCGAGAGTTCGTTCGGGCGCTGGCGCATCTGGGGAGTCAAGCCGACTTGCTCGACGATGTCCTCGGTGCGCCGGCGCCGAGCAGCCTTGTCGAGCTTGCCCTGAAGCAGAAGCGGAAACTCCACGTTCTGGAAGACGTCGAGCACCGGAATCAGATTGAAACTTTGAAAAATGAACCCGAGCTTTTCGAGCCGCAGCTGCGTGAGCTCGGCCTCCGTCAACGTGCCGATGGACTGTCCGGCCACCCGAACCTCCCCCCGGGTGGGCACGTCGACGCAACCCACCAAGTTGAGGAGGGTGGTTTTCCCGGAACCGCTGGGCCCGGCGATGCTGACGAACTCCCCGGGGTCGATGGTCAGATCGACGCCTTTGAGCGCTTGGACGGTGGTGGAGCCCAGAGGGTATTCCTTATACACACCGTGGAGCTCCACGATCCCTTGCATGGTGGCGCCATCTTCGAATCGGCGGCCGAACGGTCAAGGCAACTCGCCGTTTGGCCAACCCGTGCATTTTTTGACGACGCCCAGGCCGCCCGAGGCGCGCTCCTGCTTGGGAGGCGGGCGAATGGTTGTGGCCTAGATCATGCTTGGAAGAGTCGGGTCGAGATGGGGTCAAGAAACGATCATTGAGTCGTGGGCCCGGGTCTCCTAGGTGGAAGCGATCGTCATGAAGAGAAGCACCGTCCTGGCCTTTGTGATCCTGTGGGTGTCCCTGGGTGCCCCGACTCCCAGTCCCGTCCCGTGGGGCACCGTGGCCTGGGCCCAGTCGTCGGACGCGGACAGCGACGCCGAGTCGTCGGAGGAGAGCGCGGAGTCCGACTCCGCGTCCGAAGGGTCGCGCGACGACTCGGAGTCCGAAGAGACCTCCGCCGAAGAGGGGTCGGAGTCCGAAGAGACCTCCACCGAGGAGGCATCGTCGACCGAGGACGATGCCAACGAGGACCTGGACGAGGCCGGTCCAGAAGCGCCCGCAGGCGGCAGCGGTCGCGGCGTGCCGAACGCACCGGCGGCCGCCGGCCCCACGTTGGCCCCCGCCGTCGACGTGGACGAGGAGATGGCCGCTCCCGAGGACGAGGGCGAAGCGCCGGCCGAGGGTGAAGAAGACAGCAAAGCCGGCTCGGTGGCAGCGCTGGGCGCAGGTTCAGCCATGGTGTCGGACCAAGAGGGCGTGAAGCCGTGGACCCTGTCGGTGAACCTCGGCTTGGGTGTGGGCACCGGCGCATTCGTCACCACGGTCAGCGACTTCGACACGGCCGGATTTCGGTCGAACACCACCGCCCCGAACGGACCGGGGCCGGGCCCCCAAGGGCGGGGTGCCGACGCGCTGGTGAGCTACAACTTCAGCACGGTCGGGCTCTACAAACTGACCAAGCTGTGGATGGGGCGACTCGACGGTTATGCCCGGGTCGGATTCAACGGGATCGCCACCGAGACCTTCACCACCGGCGCTCTGGGACAGACCGAAACGACCCGTCCGGTCTTCTTCGAGGACATCCGGCTCGGCGTTCTGGGCCGAAGCCTGTTCAAAGAAAAGAACACCGGCATCATCTTCGGGTCGAATCTGATCTTTCGCCTGCCCACCGGAGACCAGTCTCAAGCCGTGGACCGGGTCCTGCGGACCGACCTGAGCGTGAACGCGACCAAGGTGTTTGCCGGCGTGGGGCCGGGCAACATGATCCTCGGATTCAGCCAGGGCTTTCGTTACGACATCGGTCCGGCCAACCCGACGGTCAACCTGAACGAGTACCCGTCATTGGTGCAGATCTGCGACGAGCCCGGCAACTCCGCGGACGAGTGCGCGTCGTCGATCAATTCGGTGGATTGGGGCCTGAGCACGAGCCTGAGCCTTAGATACCTGATGAACATCGGCCTGAACTTCGGCGTGACGGTGGCGGGCCTGTACCTGCGCAGCCACGATCTGCGGAACTCGCCGATCAACGGCGTCGAGGGCGACAGGGGCGGCACGCCGAACGAGGTGGGGACCAGCCCATTCGACAGCGGAGACGTGGGCGCCAGCGCCCTGCTCTTCACATCGGTCAGCGTCGGCTATGCGATCACCGACCACATCGCGGTGAGCGGTGGCCTCAGCACCTTCCAAAGCGCCATCATCCAGTCCGGAAACAACCCGCGTTCCCTCGTAAACCCCTTCTACGCCGCCGACCCCGAGCTCAACCTGAGCTCTCTGTTCGTCAACGCGACCTTCAACTACTGACGCGACCGAAGACCATTTTGACCGCGGCCGAGCCCCCAGGGCCCCGGGTCCGTGCTTCGTTTTTGAGCGCAGCCTTGCGAAGCAAGGCGGAGCACCGGTCGGCTGGGTTGTGAACCCAGCCGGGCACCGGTCTATCCAGAGCGCCGCCGCCAGGGCCACCAAGAAGACCTGGGCTTTCGAGCCGGCTCCGGTTCCGGGCTCCCGGGCGGCGACGCCGGAGGCGGCACATCCCGCCAGCCCTGCGCCCGGCTGGCGAGGGCGAGCAGGTCGTCGGTCACCAGGGCCGGTGCGGATCCCGAGGCCTCCGTGTCGGCCGCATCGCCCGAAGCCAAGGCCCCTTCGAGGAGCCGGTCGAGTTCCGGGGAAGGCTTCGGCGCAGGTGGAAGACGTTTCGCAGCCTTGAGATCGAAGCGCTCGGCCGTCAGCGGCCGGGCTCCGCGGGCTGCCTCGGAAAGACTCGGCGTCGGCAAAGCCACGGCCGCCGGCGAAGTGGGAGCCCATCGCTGCCCGCCACGGGTACCCGGAAGGGTCACCGCGCTCTGGGGCTGCCCGGCCCGGTCCACTGCCTCGTAGGGCTGCCCGCGGGACCAGGCCTTGAGCCACGCGAGCACGCCTTTGGACGTGGGCCGATGGCCCGCTTTGGCTAGGGCCCGCTGCAACGCATGGGCAAAGCTCGCGGCCGACTCGAACCGGTCGGTGGGCCGTGACGCCAGGGCGGTCTCGAGGACGGCCTCGAGCTCCGGCCATCGATGGGGAAGCAGGTCCGCCACGGGCCTGCGATCCGAGAGGCTGATGGCCTGCAGGGTACTGCGTGCGTCCTTTCGAACGAACGGATGAACGCCGCTCACCGCTTCGACGAGACATACCGCCAAAGCGAACACATCGCTCCGCGGCTCGGGATGTCCGTCGTTGACCTGCTCCGGTGCCAGGTAGGCAAAGCGCACCTGGACACGGGAGTGGGTCCCTCGGTCCCCGAAGCCCGACACCCGCAAGTCACCGTCGCGGGTGATCCACAACACGCCTGGATGGACGCCCCCGTGCACGGTCGGAGCCCCGTTGGAGCCGGTGGTGCGGTGGGCGTGCCCCAACCCGTCGAGCGCCCGGAGCGCCAAAGTCACGGCCGCGGGCACCGGGAAGGCCTCGTTTCGCTTTCGCCCGAGCTCCAGCGCCTCGGCCCACCGCAAGCCATCGACCCACTCGTAGACCAGGGCCGGCCGCCCTTCCAGGTCGATCCGGGCCAGCCCCTGGACCAGCTGCGAATGCCGCAGGTGCAAGGCAACCTCCGCTTCCCGCTCGAAATCGTCCAAGCGATCCGCGTGGGCGGGAGTTTTGATCAACACCCGGCGCAACCGGGCGGCGGAACGATCGTCTGCCAGCCAAGAGACCGAACGTTCGTCCGAATGGATGAGCTTTCGAATCCGGTATGGACCGAAGGTGCGCCCCACCCAACGGGTCGAGGGCTCCACCAGGTCCCACGTGGGAGAAAACCGAGCCTTGGCCGGAGTACGTCGCATCCTCACCTCTATCCGCGGCTGCGGAGGGCGCAACTTTAGGCCGGTGACGACCACGGGTCACGGCTACATTCTCCCCCTTTGCAGGTTCGCTTGCCGCGAGTGCTCGGTTGAAAGGAGGCGTGTCGGGACTGGGGGGACGGAGCCCGCCCCCGGTGGGGAAGGGGCGGACCGACTCTCACCGTCGAACGGTGCAGCTGGACTCAGGGGGTCACGAAGGCGGGGACCACCCCCAAGTCCTGGATCCGGCGATCCTGCTCCGGCGGGGTTTCGGCGATGTCGAAGCCGTTGGCCATGTCCGGATGGAACTCGAGGAAATACTCGGCCAGGGCGTCCTGCTCGGCGCCGGTCGTGCTGAACGTGCTCTGTCGTCCCGGATCGCAGTCGTTCAGGACCGGAAAGTCGGGCTGGTCGTTGCCGTCCATGTCTGGGTCCCCGAATCCGACGAAGTCGTAGAGCTGGCGCCGGTTCGGAGCGGCGAGCAGTTCGAAGGGATACCCGTCGCCTCCATTCGCCAGGAAGTTGAGGGTCACCAGATCGAAGCTGTTGGCAGCGGCCGGCTGCTCGACCCCATCGGTGTACAGGGCCAGGTCCGGCAACCCGTCCGCGTCGGTGTCGACCCACAGATCCCGCACCCGCTCCCCCGGGGTCGCGACGGAGACCGGGTCGCCGTCCATGTCGAACATCAGCTCCTGAGCGGTCCGGGTGGCGTCGAAGCTGAACCATATGCCGCCGACCTGCGGAAAACGTCCCGGCGTCTCGCCTTCGGCCGTCTCGGCTACGCCGTGCTCGAGCAGGACCTTCAGCTCCACGCCCGTCACCGACAGAATGGTCGCTCCGTTGTCGAAACGCAGGGTGCCTCGCATGTGGCCTTCGCTCACATCTCCGGGCAAGGCGTTGGGCAGGCCTTCGTTGAACGGGGGATTGAGCGTAGTCGTGGTTCCTTCCACGACGGCGTTTCCAATTTCGGCTCGGATACCGCCCCCGTTCTTGAGGGCCAGCACGTTGGTCAGCGCGCCGCATTGCTCGGAGTACCACTTGAGCGAATCGGCGGTCAGGTTGCCGAGGTTGGTCTCCTGGGTGCGCACCACGCCCCGGCGGCCCTCCAGGAACACATCCGTATGGCCGATGACGTTGTCGAACTGACTGACGATCACTGCCTGGATGCGGTCTCTCATCTCGACCGCCAGCTCGATGGGCTGACCGCCAGACAGGAGAACGTTCTCTTCGGTCGAAGCCCAGGCACCGCTGAGGGTCTCGTCGATGGTTTCGGGGAGCACGCGTCCCATCTCGTCGAACCCGACCACCAGACGGCCGAGATACTTGTAGTCACCGTCCACGTTCACGATCAGCAGGGGGTTTCCGTCGGCATCGGTGGTCTCGAACGGGTAGGCTTCCTCGAATTCGGAGTCCCCCGGATAGAGGGTGTCGGTGGGATCGCCCATCCGCCGGTTCGAGCCGCCGGCCACGATGATGTCCACGTGACGAAGCTCCGTGGCGAGGGCCTTTTCGAGCGAGATCTGCTGCAGGTGAGCGAGAACGATGATCTTGTCGATACCCCGGGCCACCAGAGCGTCGATGGTCGGCTGCACCGCCGCCGCGAGCTCGGCGATGTTGTCCGTGCTTCCGGAGATGGTCAGCCCCTCGGTGGTGGTGATGTCCGGCAGCTCCGGTGTCGACACCCCGACGAGCCCGATGACCTCTCGACCGATCCGGTAGGTGGCGCTGGGAGCCACCTGGCCACCGAGCAGGCGCGCGTCCTGCCCCTCGTCGCCGATGACCAAATCCTCCTCCGAGCTGAAATCCACATTGGCCGCGAGGTAGGGGAATCGGGTTCCGGGGAAGAACGCGTCCCCCCGGGACTCCGGCGCGATGGAACCCGCGAACTCGCCCGGCCCTTGGTCGAGTTCGTGGTTGCCCACAGCCGAGGCGACGACGCCGAACTGGTTCAGGATGAAGTGGTCGGCGTGTCCGGGCTCGTTGCTGCCCGAGAACGACCGGATGTCGCCGTTTTCGGCAGCGAACCAGCGGGGACCGGGGATCACGTTGTCGCCCGAGGACACGAGCAGGGTGGCGGGCCCAAAGACGGGATCGTTACGAAAGCCGTCCACCAGGCCCGAGAACGCGTCGATGTTCCCGAGGGCGGTCGGCTCGCTGCCGTCCACGTCCGCAAAGTGCAACAGCTGCAGGAAGAAAGGCTCGTCTGCGCCGTCCCGACCGCTGCAGACAAAGTGGGTGGCCATGATTTCGCCGGCATCCAGGGTGCCGTTGCGGTTGGCGTCGAGGCCGCTTTCGACGCGAACGCCGCCGGCGGGACAGTCGGCGCCGGGGCCCACCTCGGTCTGCGTCACCAAGGCGGACAAGCCGTCGTCTCCGTCCATTCCGTCCATCCCCGGACTTCCGGGGTTGCCAGGCTCCCCTTGGGGCCCTCGGTCTCCGTCTTCTCCGCACGCCGCCAGGGCGAGCAGGGCCGTCAGGCCAAACCATTTCCAACCGTACCGTCTCTTCATGTGTTTCCCTCCCTCGTTGGACGAGCGGGAACATGAAGGGCCCGAACGACGTATCGGTGGAGCCCCCATGTCGGACCGATGACGGTGTGTGAAATCTCGCGACTGTCGGGATGAGACGGACAACAACCTCAGGGGTCGCCGACGGCGGGGGCGCCTGGCTCAACCAGGAGGCCCTCGGGCGGGCTTCAGGCCGCCCGCAAAGAATTCGGGAACGGACCGGGTTCGGGCTCAGGATGAGGCGGGGGATTCGAGGGATCGGGCCTTCTGCCCCGTGAGCGCCTGCGAGATCGCTTGGTTCATGCGGCGCACGGCAAACTCGCTGGAGACCTTGTCCAGGTTCTCCATGGCCTCTTGGATCCTGTGCGGCTGCTCGCCCTCCATGGCGGTCCGCAAGGCATCCATGGCCTCGTCCAGCCGCTTTCGTTCGTCCGGGTCCACCAAGGTGCCATCGGCGGCCAACGCCCCCTCCAGGGCCACCAGGATCCGCTGCCCGTCCACCCGGGCCTCGGTGAGCATCCGGTTTCGCACGTCTTCTTCGGCGTGCTCGAAGGAGTCCATGATCATCTTTTCGACGGTGTCGTCGTCCAGGCCGTAGGACGGCTTGACCTCCACCGAAGCCCGCTGGCCGGTGGTGGTCTCTTCAGCCGAAACATGGAGGATGCCGTCGGCGTCCACGTCGAAGGTCACTTCGATCCGCGCCATCCCCGCGCCCATGGGCGGAATGTTCCGGAGCTTGAACCGGGCCAGGGACCGGCAGTCACCGGCCATCTCCCGCTCGCCCTGGACCACGTGCACGTCCACCGCGGTCTGGCCGTCGGCGTAGGTCGTGAACTCTTGGGCCTGGGTCGCCGGCAGGGCCTGGTTTCGGTGAAGGATCTTTTCGGCCGCTCCGCCCATGGTCTCGATGCCCAAGGACAGGGGGAGCACGTCGAGGAGCAGCACGTCGTCCCGGGGCCCGCTGCCCCCGAGCATGTCGGCCTGGACTGCGGCGCCGAGACAGACCACCTGATCCGGGTCCAGGTCGGCCAAGGGCTCCTGCCCGAACAGCTGGGCCACGAAGGCCCGTACCGCCGGCACCCGGGTCGACCCGCCCACCAGCACCACGCCGTCGAGTTCCGCGCCGTCCAGGCCCGTGTCCTTCAGCACCCGGCGGATGGGGCCGCGGGTACGGTCCAACACGGGCGACACCAGTCGATCGAAGGTGGGCCGGTCCAAACGAAATTCCTTCCCCTCGATCTTCAAGGTGACCTCGGCTGCGTCCGTCAGCTGCTCCTTGGCCGACCGGGCCGCCGCCAAAGCCCGGGCCGCCACTTCGGGCGCCGCCTGGTCGGGCGACAAGCCGAGCTCTCGCAAAAAGAACTCGGCCACCGCCCGGTCGAAGTCATCCCCCCCGAGTCGAGAGTCCCCGCCGGTGGTCAGGACCTGAAAAACCCCATCTTCCAATCGAAGGATCGAGATGTCGAAGGTCCCTCCGCCCATGTCGAAGACCGCGAACATCCCCTCCTTCTTCTTGTCGAGGCCATAGGCCAGGGCCGCTGCAGTGGGCTCGTTGAGCAAGCGCAGCACGTTCAACCCGGCGATGCGCGCCGCGTCTTTGGTGGCTTGACGCTGCGCATCGTCGAAGTAGGCCGGGACCGTGATCACCACTCCCTGCAACGGCCCATCCAGGGCCGCCTCCGCCCGGGCCTTGAGCGGCTTCAAGACCTCGGCCGCCACCTGGATCGGGGTGACCCGCTGCCCATCGCCCAAATCGAAGTAAACCACGGGCCCTTCGCTGTCGGCAGCGAACCGGTACGGCGAAAGCTCTTCCATGGCCTGGGCTTCCGCGTGACCGCGTCCCATGAACCGCTTGGCGGAAGCAATGGTGCGGCCCACCCGGCCCCCTGCCCGATCTCGCGCCAGCGGATGCTCTCCGGCACCACCAGCGCCACATCCCGGCGGACGGCCGGGTGCCGCGGGAGTTGCGTATAGGCCGTCCGGGCGCGCGGGAGTGTCTGGAGATGCGAGAGATCCGCCTCGAGGACGGCCGGGCGGTCCGCCAGGTCGTGCAGGCGCACGTTCTCATCCGAGACCTCGCCGAGGGCCTTTGGACTCCCCGATCTGAAGCAGGCTCACTGCATGTCCTCCAATCTCGCCTCGGCGCGCTCCAACAGGCGCACCAAGTATCGGTTGTGTTCGAGGCGTCGAATCACGTCCGACAACTCCCCGACCCCGTCGTCGAAGTAGGCCCGGGCCGTCTCCAAGTGAGCGCGGCTTTCGCTTTGGAGATCGGCGATGGCCTTCTCGAGCGATCCCACGTCTCGGGCGGCATCGATGTCTTCGGTCCGCTCCATCATGGCCATCAACAGTTCCGGATCTTCCGTCCGCTGCTCTTCCGAGCCCAGGTCGTGACCGGCCAGGGACAGAAGATATTCCGCCCGGCGCCGCGGATCCTTCAAAATCCGATAGCCCTCGTTCACCCGGGTCGTGTGCTCGAGAGCCAAACGTCGCTCCACCGCCGACTTCGCCCGGAACCGGTCTGGATGGACCGTCCGGGAGACGGTCCGAAAGGCCTTTTCGACCTGGGCACGGGTCAGGCCCATGGACCGAGGAAGGCCCAGGGCATCGAAAGAGGTCCCGTCGGGCGAGGGGGGTTGAAGGGCCCCGCAATGGACGCACAGCAGTTGCGGCGAGGCTTCGGAGTTGTTCGCCGCAACCCCGGAACCCGATGGGTCGCGGTCGCAGCTCCAGCAGATGGTCATTTCGGTCGGCTGTTCAGCGCGGCGTGAAGGACTCGCCGCAGCCGCAACCCTTGGCTGCTCCCGGGTTGGTGAACTTGAAGCCCGACTCCATCAAGCCCTTCACGTAATCGAGCGTCGACCCCTGCAGGAACACCATGCTCTTGGGGTCGACGTAGACGGTCACGCCGTCCTGCTCGATGACCCTGTCGGTCTCCTTCGGTCGGGTCTCCACGTCTAGAAAGTACTGAAGCCCGCTGCATCCGCCGCCCCGGATGCCGACCCGCAGGCCCGCACCTTCGGGCGCATCGTGCTCCCGGAGGTACTTCCCGATGGCCGCCGCCGCCGACGATGTCACCGTCAGCGTACCGGTTGCCTCTCGGCGCTTCTGTAGAACGTTGAGCCCTGCCATGGATCCCTCTCGCCCGACGGGCCCTTCCTCAGGCCCGCTGCTCGGCCTGGCCCTCGGCCTCGGCAGCCTGTTCGGTCTGCGCGTCGCCACTCTGGGCGGACTTCTTCTTCTTCCAGTCGGCCACCGCCGCCTTGATGGCGTCTTCGGCGAGCACCGAGCAGTGGACCTTGACCGGGGGAAGGGACAGCTCCTGAACAATCTCGGTGTTCTTCAGGTTCTCGGCATAGTCGAGGCTCTTGCCCTTCACCCACTCGGTCACCAGGGACGACGAAGCGATCGCCGAGCCGCAGCCAAAGGTCTTGAACTTGGCATCCTCGATGACCCCATCGTCGTTCACCTTGATCTGCAGCCGCATCACGTCGCCGCATGCCGGCGCGCCCACCAGGCCGGTGCCCACGCTCTCGTCTTCCTTGTCCATCGACCCGACGTTGCGAGGGTTCTCGTAGTGGTCAATGACTTTGTCGTTGTATGCCATGGTTCGTTCCCTTTCCCTTGATTCGTTTCGAGCGACTCAGTGAGCCGCCCACTCGATGCTGTTGAGATCGATGCCTTCCTTGAACATTTCGTACAAGGGAGACATGTCTCGCAGTTTCTTCACACGCTCGACGACCAGGTCGGCCACGTAGTCCACCTCTTCGTCGGTGGTGAACCGCCCCATGCCGAACCGGATCGAGCTGTGGGCCAGGTCATCGCCCACGCCCAAAGACCGCAGCACGTAGCTGGGCTCGAGCGAGGCCGAGGTGCAGGCGGAGCCCGAAGACACGGCCACGTCTTTGATGGCCATCATCAGCGCCTCGCCTTCGACGAACGCGAAGGAGATGTTGAGGTTGCCGGGCAGCCGGGCCTCTTCGTCACCGTTCATGTAGACTTCGTCCAGGTTGTCGCGGATTTTGCTCCAAAAGCGGTTGCGCAGCTCGATCATGCGCTTCGCTTCCTCGTCCATCAGTTCCTTGCAGAGGGCGGCAGCCTTGCCCAAGCCCACGATGCCGGCGACGTTCAACGTGCCGCTCCGCATGCCTCTCTCGTGACCGCCGCCGTCGATGACCGCTTCGAGCCGAACTCGGGGCTTACGCCGCCGGACGTACAGCGCGCCAACGCCCTTGGGCCCGTACATCTTGTGGGCCGAGATGGACAGAAGGTCGATGTTCATTTCGTTCACGTCCATGGGCACCTTGCCCACGGCCTGCACGGCGTCGGTGTGGAACAACACCTTGTGCTCCCGGCAGATCTTCCCGATCTCGGCGATCGGCTGCAGGACCCCGATCTCGTTGTTCGCGTACATGATCGAGACCAGGATGGTGTCCGGGGTGATCGCCTCCCGAAGCTTGTCCAGGTTCACGAGACCGTTCTGTTCGACCGGCAGATAAGTGACCCGGAAGCCTTCCTTTTCGAGGCGCTTGGCGCTGTCGAGGATGGCTTTGTGCTCGGTTTCGAGGGTGATGATGTGGTCGCCGCGGGACGCGAACACCTCGTTGGCGCCCTTTTCGGCCACCTCGTCCAGGTCCACCGAACCGAACTTGGGGGGCACCAGGTCCTCGGCATTGGGAATGCTGCCGTCCTGCTTGGCCTTGGCCAGGCTGTCGAGCATGAGCTTTTCGGCCCGGGTCATGCCGTACAGGTGCGCCACACCCTTCAAAGCCAGGTTGTCCGACTCGGTGGCGCCGCTGGTGAAGATGATCTCGGCCGAGGTGGCGCCGATGAGGTCGGCGACCTGCTCCCGGGCGGTCTCCACCGCTTCTTCGGCGACCCAGCCGAACTTGTGCGAACGGGACGCGGCGTTCCCGAACTGGTCGGTCTCATAGGGCGCCATCGCCTCCCGAACCCGTGGGTCGAGGGGCGTGGTGCTGTTGTAGTCCATGTAGATGGGCAGACTGATCACGAATTGCCTCCGTTGCGATGGATGCCAGAGATCAAAAGGGGTTCATCGACGGCGTGCGGTTGGGCACAATCCCGGCATTCCGCAACGCCGACGTGCGTGGGGCAGGAGTGGCAGGACTCCAGATATCGAATGGAGTCTTCGAGTTCCCGCTCCAGGCTCTGGAGGGCTTCGAGCTGGCTCCGAACCTCGGCGAGCTTGGCCCGAAACAGGGTATCCACCTGCTTCATGGCGCGAGCACCGGTTTCGGAGCCCTCGAGCTCTCCCAAAAGATCGCGAATTTCGGTGAGAGACAGGCCGAGCAGCTGCAGCCGATCGATCCACGACAGGCGCACCAGCGCGTCGTTCGAGTACAGCCGGTGTCCTCCTTCGGTCCGGACCGCCGGCCCGAGCAAACCCATCTCCTCGTACAGGCGCAGGGCGCGTGGGCTCTTCGAGGCCTTGCGCGCCAGGTCGCCGATCTTGAGGGACGCTTTGCTCGCGCCCGGTTGGAGGATCACGGTGTCGGCCATGCCTTCGTTCCGAGTTGACGTGTAGGGCAGATTTCGGACGGAGGGAAGCAAAACCTTCCCTTATCGTCATCTTCGAGCTTCGAGCGTCCCCAGACGGGGGGGTCAACCCTGCGACGTGCCCAAGCGCTGCCCCTGGTAGCGCTCGGAGCGAATCCGCTCCCACCAGTCCCGCTCGGCCAAATACCAGCGGATCGTGCGCGCCAGGCCGGATTCGAAGGTCTCCTGCGGCACCCAGCCCAGTTCCGCCCGGATCTTGCTGGCGTCGATGGCGTACCGTTTGTCGTGTCCCGGCCGATCCGTGACGAACTTCACGAGATCTCGGCGGGGGGCCCCCGACGGCCGCGGTGTGTCGGCGTCGATGAGGTCGCACAGGGTGTGGACCACCTCCAGGTTGGTCTTCTCCGCGTTTCCGCCCACGTTGTACGTCTCGCCGGGGCGCCCGCGGGTCAAAACCGCATGCAGAGCCCGAGCATGGTCGTCCACGAACAGCCAGTCCCGAACGTTGTCTCCGGTTCCGTAGACCGGGAGGGGCTGCTCCAGGAGCCCGTTGATGATCATCAAGGGGATGAGCTTTTCGGGGAACTGGTAGGGCCCGTAGTTGTTGGAGCAGTTGCTGGTGACCGTCGGGACGCCAAAGGTGTGGTACCAGGCGCGGACCAGGTGGTCCGAGGAAGCCTTCGACGCCGAATAGGGGCTGTTGGGCGCATACGGCGTCTGTTCGGTGAACAGGCCCTCGGGCCCGAGAGAGCCGTACACCTCGTCGGTCGAGACGTGGTGGAAGCGAAACGCGGCCTTGCCGTCGTCGGAAAGCTGCCGCCAGTAGCGAAGGGCCGCCTCCAGGAGGGTGTAGGTTCCGACCACGTTGGTCCGAATGAACTCCGCCGGGCTGTCGATGCTGCGGTCCACGTGGGACTCGGCCGCCAGGTGCATCACCGCGTCGGGTCGATGGACCGCGAACACCCGTTCCACCTCGGCTCCATCGCAAATGTCGACCCGTTCGAACCGGTACCGCGGATTTCCTTCCACCGCGGACAGGGCACCGGGGGGCGCTGCGTAGGTCAGCTTGTCGAGATTCACCACCTCGACGTCGGTTTGCCCGATGAGGTACCGGATCACCGCCGAACCGATGAACCCGCTTCCTCCCGTTACCAGTACGCGCATGGCCCACCGCGAGGCCTAGCCCCGTTCCGCCCGGACCACAAGCCGGGCCCTCGAGGACCTCCATGAACGCCGACATCGACGCCGCCCTGAGCCTCGCCCGCAGCGCCGGAAACGAGATCTTGCGCATCTATCGAAAGCACCCCGAGCACGCCCGAAAGAAGGATGACGGTTCCTGGCTGACCGAGGCGGACCTGTCCTCCCACCGGCATCTGGTGAAGGGCCTGTCGGACATCGAAGACCTGCCGGTCCTTTCGGAGGAACAGGCGGCGCCCGAAAGCCGTACCGACTGGCGCCGCTTCTGGATGATCGACCCCCTGGACGGCACCCGGGACTTCGTCCAACGAACCGGCGACTTCGCGGTGTGCATCGCCCGCTTGGAAGGGGGTCGGCCCACCTTGGGGATCATCCACGCGCCGTTCCTGGCGAAGACCTGGTGGGCCGAAGTGGGTCGGGGTGCCTTCTGTCGGACGCCCAAAGGCGACCACGCGCTGGCGGTGCGGCCTCCCGAACTGCCCGAACGCCCGGTGGCGCTGACCAGCCGCTTTCATCGGTCCGGTGGCAGCACCGATCGGGTCCTGGAGCAGCTGGGGGTGCACGCCCAACGTCGGGTGGGCTCGGCCGTCAAGTTCGGGCGGCTGGCCGAGGGCGGAGCCGACCTATACGCCCGGGTCGGCCCCACCATGGAGTGGGATGTGGCCGCGGGCGTGGTGATCGTGGGCGAGACCGGCTACGAGACCCTGTCCCTGCGAGACGGCCTCCCCCTTCGTTTCAATAAACCGGACCTGACGAATCCACCGTTTCTGGTTCGTCCGGCAACGGGTGAGCCTGTGCCGAACCTCCTCGACGCCCCGAGCGGCTGATCCAGCAGCCGCTGGGACGCCGCCCCCCCGGCGTCAAGGCGCCGATGGTGCTTCTCGGTCTTCTTCGCAGGCGGACTCGACGGCGATCTGGCTCAGGATCTGCCCGACCGTGTTGGAGTCGTCGGCCAGGTCGGTCAGATCGAAGAGCTCTTCCACCTCGAACGGTGCGCGACCTTCGAAGTTTCGGTCGAAGCCTTCGACCTCGCCATCGGTGAACGCGTAGACCCGAGCATCGATGCCGGCCAGTCCCGTCTTCGCATCTTCGAACGAGGTCTCCACCCGAATGTTCGGAGTCAGCGTGTCGCCTTGGTCTTTGAAGTCGGCGTCGGTGGCCACCACCACCAGCACCCGATCGGACGCTGGCGTCCGCGCATACACTTGAGCGAGGGCATCCAATAGATTCTCGGGTCCCGTCTCGCCCTGCTGCTCCGGCTGGTCGATATTGAGAGAGTCGTCATTCAGGTTGCTGCCGTCCGAGGTCACTCGAATGGCTTGGCCGATGGCGTCCCGCACCGCCAAGGGCGACGTCATGCGGGCCGCACCCCTCGGAAAGAAGGCCCAGTCGTTCACGAAGGCGAGGACGTAGTAGTCCACGAAGACACGGTTTTCGTTGGCGTCCCGCTCCGGAAAACTGTTCGCGAACTGAAAGAGCTGCTCCTGAACCGCCCCCAGGAACTCCTCCATCGACTGGGACACGTCGATGACGAAATAGACCTCGAACGAGCGCAAGATGGAGACCGTACAACCCGTGTCCGGTGCCGGAGGCTGAACCACGAGGCCCGGCCCGTCGTCGTCGCAGCCGAGCCCTCCGAGGGCGAGGCCCCCAGCCAGCACTCTCGCCCAAAGTGCCCTGCGGAACCCAGGCGGCCGGCGGTGGACGGGAGGCCGGGCCCAGAGCACTTCCCTGGGGTCCGAGGGCCGCACCGTGCCTTTTCGATCGGGGTGGACCATCAATCTTCCTGCGCTTCCAAGAATCGTTCCGCGTCGATGGCCGCCATGCACCCGGTTCCAGCCGCCGTCACGGCTTGCCGGTAGACCGCATCCTGCACGTCGCCCGCGGCGAAAACGCCCGGCACATTGGTGCGGGAGGAGCCGGCCTGGACCTTCAGGTAGCCGGCCTCGTCCATGTCGAGCTGCCCCTCGAACAACTGGGTGCTGGGCTGGTGGCCGATGGCCACGAAAAAACCTTCGCAGGGCATCTGTCGGGTCTCGCCGGTCTGGGTGTCTTCGAGACGGATCCCTTCGATGCCCCCCGGCTCGCCCAGGGCTGCAGGACGCTTGCCGAGCACCTCGGTCACCACGGCGTTCCACACGAACTCGATCTTGGGGTTCTTGAAGGCTCGATTCGCCATGACCTTCGACGCCCGAAGCTTGTCCCGCCGGTGGATGACCGTCACCTTGGCGGCGAACCGGGTCAAAAACAGGGCCTCTTCCATGGCGGTGTCGCCACCGCCCACCACCACCACGTGCTTTTCCTTGAAGAACGCCCCGTCGCAGGTGGCGCAGGCCGACACGCCGAAGCCCATGAGCTCTCGCTCCCCCGGGATCTCGAGGAGCTTCGCCACCGCGCCGGTGGCCACGATCAAGGTCTCGGCGAGGTACCGGGGCTCTCCCTCCACCTCGACGCGGAACGGCCGCTGGGAGAGTTCGACCCGGGTCACGAAGCCGTGGACGATCTCGGTCCCGAAACGCTGGGCCTGTTGCTTGAACTTTTCCATCATCTCCGGCCCCAAAATGCCCTCCGGGTAGCCGGGGTAGTTCTCCACGTCGGTCGTGATCATCAGCTGACCACCGGGGAGCACCGACTGGTTGCCCGGGATGAAGCCGCCCTCGATGAGGACCGGGTTCAGGTTGGCGCGAGAGGTGTAGAGCGCAGCGGTGTAGCCCGCCGGCCCGCTCCCGATGATCACCACGTTCCGCGTGTCCACCGCTGCGCCGCTAGCACCGGCGGCGTTCGAGAAGCAATCCAAGCCGCCGTCCGCGGGGATCTTGCGACGTCCTGCTTCGAGGTCCAGGCCGTCCGGGGCGCTTCGGGCTTGCCGGACGGATCGAAACACCTCAATGTGCGGCGATCGTGCGCGCGATCGTCGGCCTGACGGCCCTGTGCTGCTGCCTCATCCCCTTGGCCGCGGAGGGCGCCCCCGCCGAGGGTGGCCGATCCGGCCCGCGTCTCGGTGCTCTGTTCGGGGCGTCGTTTCCCCACGGCGACGGAAGCTGGGACCCGAGCTTCAGCTGGGGCTTTTTCGTGGACTTGCCCTTGGTCGAGTCCTTTCAGCTGAGCCCCAGCGCCCTCGTCTACGAGTTGGACCCGGAAGGCGACGAAGTTGCTGGCGTATCGGCCACCGACGTTTCCCTGAGCTTCAAGTTCGTCGTGCCGATCAGCGCCCTCGAGCTGTTCGCCGGGTTCACCACGGGGCTCACCAGCGCCCGCGACCTGGATGTGCACTTCGGCGGGCAGGCGGGCCTGGGCTGGCGGATCACCCGGAACTTCGAGGCCGTGACCTCGGTGCACTACAAAGTGATCCTGGAAGGGCGGGGCAACATCCAAGACCTGAAGGCCTTCATCGGGCCCGCCTTTCGTTTTTGATGACCCGTCCGGAAAACCGCGGGTTCCGAAGCCGGGCCTCAGCCGCCCGAGCGGTCCTCCGAATGGCCGGCGTCTTTGCGGTCGAGACGGGCGTCGAACGCGAACCCGAGCCCCAAGAACGCCCCGTAGTCGATCCCGTAGTTCTGGCCGCTGGAGGTCAAGGCAGGAACGAAGCGAACCCTCATCTGTAACCAAAAGCGGTTGTTCCCATCGGTCGGTGGGGCCGTCCAGGCCCGGACCTTCGGTTCGATGAACAGGGTCCCGTAGTCGAGGCCGGTCGTGAAGAAATAGTTCAAAGTGGCGCCCAGACCCACCGTTCCCTCCAAAAGACCCTTCCCGTAGCCGAAGTCGAAGGCCGTCGAGATGCCCGCTCCGGGTGAGCCATTCCCGGCCGGCAAGTAGGCGATGGCTTGGGTCTCGCTTTCGAAGAGAAATCCAGACTCGCCTCGCGATTCGATCCGCAGCGGGATGAACAGCGCTGCATGACCGGTCGCGAAGCGGTAGAACGACTCGTACCCATCGAGGGCCGCCGCGCCTCCGACCTGGAGAAACCGATCGATGGGCGTGACCCCCACCGCAAATCCGACCCCCGATTCGAGTCGTCCCCGTTGCTTCACGCCCAAGACGGTACGGCCCAGGGCCGCGAAGGTCGGGTTTGCAAGCTGGGCGGCGTCGGGCCCTCCGAGGGGCTGGAACAGGGGATTGTCTGCCGAGTCGAAGTACATCCAAGGGATCGTCAGCTCGAACGCGAACAGGTGGGTGGCGGTCCACCGGGCCTCGACCTCCCCCACGGCAAAGACCGCATTGGTGGCGGGCCCGGCGCCCACCTCGCTGCGCACATAGCTGGTCTCGGACTGAAGTCCCGCGGCCCCCAGCGACAGCACGCCGATGACCCCCACAACCGATGAGTTCAGCACCGAGGCTCCGTGAGGCCCGCAGCGCGGCGATGTCAATCTTTCCTGACGCGAAGTTTCTTCTGCAAGGCCTCAGAGGCCGCGCCGCGGTCGAAGATGGCCTTGCGAAGGGGTCCCGCGCTGTTCGGGTCGGAAGGGAGCCCTTCCGCGGGAGTTTCGTCCCCATCCGCCGCACGTCTCGGCGTCTGGGTTCAACCCAGACGCCGACCGGTCTAGGGTCCGGCGCGTGGGACTGTATGGCCGCTACCTGTGTCCTCACCTGACCGAATGGGCCCTTTCGGCGCCGTGGACCCGGGACGGCCGGCAACGCCTCCTGTCGGAGGTGTCCGGGCGAATCCTGGAGGTCGGATTCGGCACCGGGCTCAACCTGGCGCACTACCCGGCCTCGGTGCGGGAGTTGGACGTCCTGGACCCGGAGGCGGGCATGCACGCCAAGGCGGCCCGCCGAGTTCGGGACTCTCCGATCCAGGTCCGGACCCACCGTCTTGCGGCAGAGACCCTCCCCTTCGAAGACGGGACCTTCGAATCGGTGGTGTGCACCTTCACCCTGTGCACGGTCGCGGACCCGGAAGCCGCCGCGGCCGAAATGCGCCGGGTGCTGGCCCCCGGCGGAGACCTGTACGTCTTCGAGCACGTGGCTTCCCAGCGGCCGGGCGTCCGCCGGTGGCAGGACCGGCTGAACCCGGTTCAGCAGCGGCTCGGCTGCGGCTGCAACCTCAATCGAGACACGGCCCGAACCCTGGCCGAGGCCGGCTTCGACACGTCTTCGCTCGAACGGATCGAAGAGCCCACGGTACCGGTCCTATTTCGGGAACACCTGTGGGGTCGGGCCCCGGTCCGCTGACGGCTCCGGCCGGGGTTTCATGGCCGC
>DAPKRQ010000276.1:0-17184 GCA_031800475.1 Myxococcales bacterium LLY-WYZ-16_1 | reverse complement strand
GGGACTGGCCCCTGCCCCCCCAGAAGATCACCAGCGAGTACGGCTGGCGGCGGGACCCCTTCACGGCCGAGCGGAGGTTTCATGCCGGCATCGACCTGGCGGGAACGCCGGGCCAGGTGGTGGCTGCGGCGGCATCGGGCCGGGTGGAGTTCGTGGGGTGGAAGGGGGCCTACGGCCGGGTGGTGGTCCTGAAGCACACCGGCGGGTGGAGCACTTTGTACGGCCACCTGAAGCGGGCGGTGGTCAGCGCGGGCATGCGGGTCGAGGCCGGCAGTCCGGTGGGCCTGGTGGGCAGCACCGGCCGCTCGACCGGTCCCCACCTGCACTTCGAGGTCCGGCGAAACGACCGGCCCGTACCCCCCCGCGAGTTCTTGTGGGAGGCCCCGGCTCGAAGCGGCCCAGCGCGGGTGCCCTGAATCGACAGGCCCCGGCCCGAAGCGGCGGCCCCAGCGCCGCTCCCCCGAATCGACAGGCCCCGGCCCGAAGCGGCGGCCCCAGCGCCACTCCCCCGAATCGAAGGGCCGCGGCCCGAAGCGGCGGCCCCAGCGCCACTCCCCCGAATCGAAGGGCCGCGCCCCGAAGCGGCGGCCCCAGCGCCACTCCCCCGAATCGAAGGGCCGCGACCCGAAGCGGCGGCCCCAGCGCCACTCCCCCGAATCGAAGGGCCGCGGCCCGAAGCGGCAGCCCCAGCGCCACTCCCCCGAATCGAAGGGCACCGTCCGAAGTTCGGAGGTCGTCCGAAATTCGCTCGAAGCGAGCGTTTCGCTGCCGACTGGGCCGGTCCTTCCTTTGCGGCACAGCGGTTGCAACGCCCGTTCTTCGCGTGTTCACCCAAGTGGTCAGCGCCAACCTCGTGGGAATCGAAGCGATCCCGGTCACCGTGGAGACCGAGCTGACCAACGGCCTGCCCGCCTTTTCCATCGTGGGTCTGGGCGGCACGGCAGTCCGGGAGTCCCGCTTCCGGGTGCAAGCAGCCTTGCGAGCCATCGAAAAGCCCACCGCCAACCGCAAGATCACGGTCAACCTGGCCCCCGCCGATCTTCGCAAGGACAGCAGCGCGCTGGACTTGAGCATCGCGCTGTCGGTGCTGGCCGCCCAAGGCGAAGTGCCGTCTCGAGCCCTGAACGAGACCCTACCCTACGGCGAACTGGGGCTCGACGGCCGCCTGCGCCCGGTCCGGGGTGTGCTGGCTGCGTCGATGCTGGCAGCGGAGCAGGGTCTTTCGCCCATCGTTCCCGCGGCATCCGGCCCAGAGGCAGCCTTGGTCGGTCCGGCTCGCGTGGCCGACAGCCTGGCGGACGTGGTGGCTCACCTGCGGGGCGACCGGCTCCTTCCCCCCGCCCGAGATGGAGCGCCGGCCGACGCCGACCGGTCCGTGCCGGACCTGGCGGACGTGCGCGGTCAGGCCCTCGGGCGCCGGGCATTGGAGCTCGCTGCAGCCGGGGGACACAACCTGCTGATGACCGGCCATCCCGGCTGCGGCAAGACCATGCTGGCCCGCCGTCTTCCCGGTATCCTGCCGCCCCTCGCTCGAAGCGAATGGCTCGAGGTGGCGCGCATCGGCTCCGCGGCTGGGCTGATCCTGGAAAAGGGCCTTCCGCCCCGGAGCCGCCCGTTTCGGGCGCCCCACCGCAACCTCTCCGAAGCCGGGCTGATCGGCGGAGGAAGGCCGATCCGGCCGGGCGAAGTGGCGCTCGCCCATCACGGCGTGCTGTTTCTCGACGAGATGCCGGAGCTTCCGCGCCGCTTGCTCGAGGCCTTGCGGCAGCCGCTGGAGGACCGGGAAGTGGTGGTGGTTCGCAGCGAAGCAGCGGTCCGCTTTCCGGCTGCGTTCATGCTGGTCGGGTCCATGAATCCGTGCCCGTGCGGTTGGTACGGGCACCCCAGCGGGCGCTGTGGCTGCGATGCCTTGCAGGTCGAGCGCTACCGGCAGCGCCTGTCGGGACCGCTGCGGGATCGCTTCGACCTTCGGGTGGAACTCCCCCCGGTGGAGGCCCGGGAGCTGTTGCGGGAGGACGGGCCCGAGGAGGGAAGCGAGGCGATCCGGGCCCGGGTACTCGAGGCCCGAAGCCGCGCCGCCCACCGTCGTGCCCGACAGGGCGCCGACGAGCCCCGGCGGCTTCGAGCGGGCCTGTCGAAAGCCGCCCGCAAGCAGCTCCAGGACGCGGCCCGTCGAATGGACCTATCGGCCCGGGCCACCGACCGCACCCTCCGACTGGCCCGGACCGTGGCGGACATGGAGGGCCGACCGGACATCGAGGCCGACCACGTCCTGGAGGCTTTGGGATTTCGGTGATGGCCCGCCGATGGCGGGGTCAGGGGTCCGAGGGGCTGGGCGCTTCGGTCTGGGACGGAGCGCCCGACCCGGATCGGGATCGCCCACCGCGGCGACCGCGACTTCGGTTTGTCCGCTTCGGGGCCGATGGCGCACTGCCAGCCCCAGACTGCGCCCCCTTCGGCCCCGGCGGTGCGCCGGAGGCACCTTGGACTCCAGGCGCGGCCCGAGGCGGAGGCACCTGGCTTTGGACGGGATCGGCCCCGGCCGCCGGAGCGACTCGGTCCGCCGGATCGGCCCCGGCCGCCGGAGCGACTCGGTCCGCCGAGCCGACTCGGTCCGCCGGATCGGCCCCGTCGGTTCCTGCCGAGCCGGAAACCTTCCCAGAGACCGCGGCCCCGCCCGCCGACCCGCCGGTATCGTCCGAGCCGTCGGTGTCCCCCAGACGGGCCAGCACCCCCTCCAGGTGCGTGATCTGGGCATCGAGCTGGCTGCGTTCTTCTCGGAGGGCCTCGATCGCGGCCTGCACGTGCTCGGCCACCCGCTTCGTGGGCATCGGCTGGACTCAGCCATCGATGGCGCATCGGGGCAAGCAAGGTGCGTCGCGGCTTTGTCCACTGGATGCATCGGCCTATAAGGGAAGACGGTGGTCGCGATCCTGACCCGCCGGCTCGAGTTCCCCCCTGCCACCACCGCAAACCGAGATGGCCTGGTGGCCGTCGGCGGGGACCTATCGGTGGAACGCCTGCTTTTGGCCTACCGCAGCGGCATCTTCCCTTGGCCGATCTTCGACGACGACCTGATGACCTGGTTTTCGCCCGATCCCCGCGCCATTTTGGAGCTGGATCGGCTGCACGTGTCGCGCAGCCTGGCCAAGGTTCTCCGGAAGCAGACCTTTCGGATCACGGTGAACCAGGCGTTCGCCCAGGTGCTGCGGGGGTGCGCCGCGCCCGCTCCCGACCGGCCCAGCACCTGGATCACCGAAGACCTGTTGGCGGCCTATGACGCCATGCATGCCCACGGCCACGCCCATTCGGTGGAGGTCTGGCTCGACGACGCGCTGGTCGGTGGACTGTATGGGGTGAGCGTCGGGGGGCTGTTCGCAGGAGAGTCCATGTTCTCTCGGGTCAGCAACGCTTCCAAGGTCGCCCTGGTCGAACTGGTCCGGATCCTGAGGGGTCGAAACTTTCAGCTCCTGGACATTCAGCAGGCCACACCCCACATGCTCCGGATGGGCGCGGTGGAGATTTCTCGCCGCGAATATCTCCAGCGTCTGCAGGCTGCCTTGCAGCACCCCTGTACATTCGGCCCGGTGCCCAGCGCTCCCTGAGTCCGCAACCCCTGCCACCGTGCGGGCGCGCCGCCCGGCTCTCGGAGCCCCGGCCGGGGCGGTCGGCGACCGCGGCGGGCATGTCCGGATTTCGGACGACGGGGCTCGAATGTCGGTCGTGCCCGGTCCGAAAGTCGGACGGGGCGAGCTTCGAGAGCCGCCGATCGACGGTCCCTGCACGGCACGAAGCTTGAAACGCCGCTGGTCATGCGCACGGAGGAAGTGACCGCTTCGATTCGGTCCGCCATTCAAGACATTCAAAAGCAGTTCGGACGGGGAGCCATCATGCTCTTGGGCGGCGACGAGCCCGTCGACCGTCCAATCGCCACGTTTTCGTCCGGGTCGACCCGGGTGGACCTGGCCCTGGGCATCCGGGGCCTGCCGAGAGGTCGCATCGTCGAAATGTTCGGTCCCGAGTCTTCTGGAAAGACGACCCTGGCCCTGCACGCCTTGGCTTCGGTGCAGCGGGCTGGAGGAACGGCCGCCTTCGTCGACGCGGAGCACGCCCTGGATCCGCGCTGGGCCCGAACCATCGGCGTCGACCTGGACCGGCTGTGGGTGTCTCAGCCGGACTGCGGCGAACAGGGACTGGAGATCGCCGAAACCTTGGTCAAGAGCGGCGGCGTCGACCTGGTGGTGGTGGACTCGGTGGCCGCCCTGACCCCGAAAGCCGAGATCGAAGGAGAGATGGGCGATTCGCACGTGGGGCTGCACGCCCGCCTCATGTCCCAGGCCATGCGCAAGCTGACCGGCCACGCGGCCCGATCCGGCTGCACCCTGATCTTCATCAACCAGGTCCGCCACAAGATCGGCGTCATGTTCGGGTCTCCCGAGACCACCACGGGCGGCAACGCCCTCAAGTTCTACTGCTCGATCCGACTCGACATCCGCCGGATCGGCGCGGTGAAGACGGCCGATGAGGTCGTGGGCAGCCGGGTGCGCGTCAAGGTGGTCAAGAACAAGCTCGCTCCCCCGTTTCGAGAGGCGGAGTTCGACATCTTGTACGGAAAGGGGATCTGCCGGATCTCTGAACTGTTCGACTTGGCTGTGGAGCGAAAGCTCATCGAAAAGTCCGGCGCCTGGTATGCCGTCGGTGCCCACCGGATGGGCCAAGGGCGGGAAAAAGCCCGGGACTGGCTCGCCGCCCGTCCGGCGGTCGTGACGGCGCTGGAGCAGGCCGTCTTGCACGACGCCCCCTTCGATCCAGGAGCGCTCGACATGAACCCTGCGGCTGCGGACGGGCAAAGTGCCGAACCCGCCGCGCCCGACCGAAGCGGAAAGCCCGGGGACGGCACCGAGCCTTCGGCCGCCTGAAAGGCTCGGGTCGCGCCAGTGCGTGCGGCCTCCGGGCTTCGAGGATGTGCGTACGTTCCCGGTTGGCCCCGGCGGTTCGGGTCTGCGAGAGGACCGTCCATGGTGATGGAGCTGCCGGGTAGCCCCGGCTTTTCCCCAGAGCTGTCGACGACGCTCGAAAACGCGCTGCGGGCGAAGGGCCCCGACTACGTCCCTCGGACCCACCACCTGGACCCGGACGGCGCACCGCGTTTCACCAACCGCCTGATCCTCGAGACCAGCCCTTACCTGCTTCAGCACGCCCACAATCCAGTCAACTGGTACCCCTGGGGCGAGGAGGCCTTTCAAGAGGCCGAACGGAGTCGGCGTCCGATCTTGCTGAGCGTGGGGTACTCGACGTGCCACTGGTGTCACGTCATGGAGCGGGAGTCTTTCGAAGACACGGACATCGCTGCTTACATCAACGGGCATTTCGTCCCGATCAAGGTCGATCGAGAAGAACGCCCCGATGTGGATGGCGTGTACATGACGGTGGTCCAACTGATGACGGGGGGCGGAGGCTGGCCGATGACCGTGGTCATGCTCCCCGACGGTCGCCCCTTCTTCGGCGGGACCTACTTTCCTCCCCGAGACGGAGACCGTGGCGCCCGGATCGGATTCGAGAGCATCCTCCGACGGCTCCGCGAAGCGTACGAACAGGACGCGGAGCGGGTGCTGAAAGCCGCCGACCAGCTGTCGAGCGCCTTGGCCCGAGCGAGCCGACGGCAGCCCCCGGAATCCCTTCCCGACGAGCGCGCCTTGGTCGACGCGGCCCGATGGCTGACCCGCCGCTTCGACCCGGAGCACGGGGGATTCGGACGAGCTCCCAAGTTTCCCCGGCCCCCGACTTACGAGCTGCTCCTTCGATATCACCGGCGCACCCAAGACCCCGCGGCGCTTCACATGGTGAGCAAGTCCCTGCGCGCCATGGCGGACGGCGGGATCTACGACCACGTCGGCGACGGCTTCGCCCGGTATTCCACCGACGACCGGTGGCTCATCCCCCACTTCGAGAAGATGCTCTACGACAACGCCCAATTGGTGTGCCTGTACCTCGAGGCGTTCCAAGCCACCCGAGACCGGCGCTTTCGGGAGGTGGCAGAAGCCGTGTGCGGCTACGTGGCCCGGGAGATGACCTCTGCCGAAGGCGGCTTTTTCTCAGCCACGGACGCGGACAGCGAAGGCGAGGAAGGCCGATATTTCGTGTGGTCGGTCGACGAGCTCGAGGCCCGGTTGGAGCCCGAAGAGCTTCAGCTCTTGCAGGCCGGATGGGGCGTGACGAAAGCCGGCAACTTCGGGGGCCGAAACGTCCTGCATCGGATCCGAGACGATCGAGAGCTGGCCCGCCATCTCAACACCACCGAGGACGCCGTTCGGGCCCGATGGAACACCGTTCGCTCGAAGCTGCTGGCGGCCCGGAGCGAACGGGTGCCGCCGTTGCTCGATGACAAAATCATTGCCGAATGGAACGGACAGATGATCTCGGCATTCGCTCGGGCGGGGTTCGTGTGCAGCGAGCCCCGTTGGACGAAGCAAGCCGAACGGGCTGCAGACTTCGTGTGGGAGCAGCTACGCAGCCCGAGCGGCCGTCTGCTTCGCACGCACCGGGCCGGTCGAAGCCGCCACGCAGGGGTCCTGGAAGACCACGCCTTTGTCGCCGCAGGTTACCTGGACCTCTTCGAGACCACCGGCCGGTCCCGGTGGCTCGACCGAGCGCTCCACCTGATGGATGTCCTCGCGGCACACTTTTGGGATCCCGAACACGGGGGATACTTCGGGACGGCCGACGACGCCGAATCCCTGTTGGTTCGAGACAAGCCCGTCTATGACGGCGCCCAGCCCTCCGGCAACTCGGTAGCATGCGCGAATCACCTTCGGCTGCATCTTTGGACGGCAGACGAGACACACCGGGAGCGGGCCGAACGCACGCTGCTGTTCGCCGGAGAGAGCCTGTCTGGTGGCGCCATGGAGAATCCCAAGATGGCCCAGGCCCTGGATTTCCATCTGGACGACGCACTGGAAGTGGTCGTGGCGGTCGGCGAGGACGACCCCGAACCGATCCTCGGCCCCCTACGATCCGAGTTCGTCCCAAACCGGGTCCTGCTCATCTTGGACGGCACCGAGCCACCCGCAGCGGTGGCCGAGCTCGCCGCCGGCAAAACGCCAGTGGACGGACGCACCACGGCCTACGTGTGCAAAGCCCGGGTCTGCACGGAGCCGACCACCGATCCCGAAACCCTGCGCGCCCAGCTTCGGGCGACAACCCGGCCGATCCAGCGGGCTCCCAGTCTGGCCGACGGGGGTCTGGGCTGAGCGAAGACGGCAAGCGGGAGTCAGGGAAAGGCGCCGGGGGCATCGAGGGCGGTGGTCTCGGGGAGGCCGAGCATCAGGTTCATGTTTTGAATGGCCTGACCCGCACCGCCCTTGATCAGGTTGTCCAAGGCGGCCAACCAGGACGCCGTTCGGCGTCCGCCCCGGACAGGTCCCACTTCGACACCCACCTCGGCGTACGCGCTGTGGGCGACCGCCGCCACTTCCGGGCCCCGGCGAGCCGGCACCCGGACCAGCCGCTCCCGGGCATAGGCCTCGGACAGGCGCTCGACGCAGGCTTCGAGCGTCCACTCTTCGGGCACTTCCGTGGTGCACACCGCCAAGATCCCCCGGGACAAGGGCGCCGAGACGGGAACGAACGCCAGCTCCAGCTCCGGCGCCCCCAGGGCCCGCAGCTGTTCCTCCATTTCGTGGGACTGAACGTGCCGCAGGGCTCCGTAGGCCCGCAAATTGCCGTGCCGGACCGGATGGTGGGTGGTCGCCCGTGGCTCGGAGCCGCTCCCGGACGAGCCGGTCATGGCGACCACCTGAGCCCTGGGGATCTGGGGCCCGCTACGGACCCAGGGGGCCAGCGCGAGCTGCACGCACGTGGCGAAACACCCCGGGTTCGCCACGTAGCCAGCGCCGGCGATGGCCTCTCGGTCCAACTCCGGAAGCCCGTAGACGAAACGAGGCAGAAGGTCGGGCGCCGGATGGGCCCGTCCGTACCGCTCGGCGTAGGCGTCGGCCGTCAAAAGGCGGAAGGCCGCCGACATGTCCACGATCCGCGCCTCGCTCCGAGCCAGCTCGGGCACCGCCTCCAACGACACCTCGTGGGGAAGACCCAACAGCACCACGTCCACATCCCGGGCCGCCTGCCGCCAACCCAGCTGCTCGAAACGAAGGTCGGTCTGCCCCTCCAGGTTCGGGTGGACCGCCGAGAGGGGCTCTCCCACATGGTCGATGCTGGTGACCCGAACCAGCTCCACCTGCGGATGGCGCAGCAACCGTCGGATCATCTCTCCACCCCCGTATCCGGTTCCCCCCAATACGGCGGCCCGATGGGTCGTCATGGGCGCACCCTACGCGAGCCCGGGCACCCCATCGAGCCCCGAGGCGCGAAACCTTCTCGGTCGGGCTCGCGGACCCCGCGACGGGAAGGCTGACCGGAGCGGCTCCGCCTGCTAGAGGATCGGCGTGGCTGCCTCTCGACGGCCCGGCGAAAAGCGCCAGCGGATCATCGACGCGGCCGTGGACGTGTTCGCAGCCAAAGGCTTCTTCGGTTCGAAGGTCTCCGAGATCGCGGAGGCCGCCGGCGTGGCGGACGGAACCATCTACCTGTATTTTCGATCGAAGGACGACATCCTGATCTCTTTGTTCGAAGAGAAGATGGGCGAAATGAACCGGCGGTTCGCAACCCTACTGGGGGAGTTGCACAGCCCGGAAGCGAAACTGCGGCGCTACGTGGTCGAGCACCTGCGGATGGTGGCCGAGCAACCGAGGCTGATGCAGGTGCTGACGGTCGAACTTCGGCAGTCCGCCCGATTCATCAAAGAATACTCGCCCAAGGCATTCGCCAAGTATCTTGCACTGTTGGGGTCGATCCTGGATGACGGTCAGCGAAGGGGCACGTTTCGCCGGGACCTGGACACCGCCTTGTTCCGGCGGGCCCTGTTCGGCGCCATCGACGAGATCTCCCTGGAGTTCGTGCTGCGGTCTTCCCGAGCCGAGGACCAGCCCGACGCCCGCGACTTCGACCGCATGGGCGACCAGATCGCCTCGTTCATCCTGCAGGGCTTGGCGCCCCCGCGAGCCTCCGAGACGGCGTCGCCTTCGACCTCCTCCGGCGCGGCCGAATCGGGGTTGGATCGGGCCGCCGCGAGCCCTTCTTGGCAGGAGGCCGCGGCGACGGCCCTGGGCAAGGCCCACTGAGACGAACCCGGGGCCGGCCGCATCGAGGGAACCGGCGGCCCGGTGGGCGCGGCTCAGCCCTTGGCGCGGATGGCGGCTTCGGCCCGTTCGCGGGCCTTTTTGCCCCGCTTGCGCGCGAGCCGCTGCTCCGGCGTGAGCTTTGCGGAACGCTCGGGCAGGTTGGCGCGGGTCATGTCCAGGAGCCGGGCCTTGGAATGGGTGTCCAGCTTCGCCTTCAGGTCTTTGTCGGCGGTGAGACCGGCCTCTTTGCGGGCGTCCAAGATGTGCTGCACGAGCTTGTCCCGGTCTCCGAAACGCTCCCGCACGGCCTGCTCGACCCGGTACAGGCGGAGCAACTTGTTGTTGGACAAACCCATCAATCGGCTGCGGATCTCGGCTTTGCCCGAGTCTCCGTGGTGGGCGTCGACCATGGGCACGAGCGCTTCAACGAGCTTTTCGCGGCTTCCGAACTTGTCTTTCACGATCTGAAGAGGGCTTGGTTTCACGAAACCTCCTGCGCGCCAGGTCGGGCCCGGCATGGCAAAGCGCGGGGTTTAGAGCCAAAGTTCGGGCTTGGCAAGTCCCGAGCTGGGCCTTTCGCAAGGCGCAGGGCCGGCGCCCCGAACGGCGACCCTGTTTCGACGGCCGGCTTGGGGCTAGCATGGGGACATGGCGTCGAGGGCCCTCGCGAGCGGGGCACGGCTTGCCGCAGCCGTGCTCACCGCCGCAGCCTGCAGCGATTCCGCACCGGGTGCGGAGCTGCCTCCACCGGACACCTCCCGCATCATCGTCTTCTTTCCGACCGGCGACGGCAGCCGCGGCACGGTGCAGGGGCGCGCGTTTCCGGGCACCTTTCCGGCAGGCGACCCGCCGCCCTTCGTGTCGATCCGCAGCCTCCCCACGGCGGTCGGCCGGATCGTGATCCCGGTGGATCCGGACGGGGGCTTCGATTTTTCGGTGGTGGCGTCGGGCCGCGAGATCTTGGAAGTGGCGGCCGCCGCCGACGGGGACGGTGCCGTCCAGGGGCCCTCGGGGTTCGTTCGCGTCCCGCCCACCCCGTTTCCGACGGTGGACCACATCTGCTGCCAGCGAGGCACCGGGCAGGCGGGCGTGTGCGTTCCCGAACCGAACCGGCTCGACTTCGGGCTGGACCCGGACGACCCCGCCGACCGCATCAGCCCCGACTGTCCGGACCCGGAAGACGCCCTCATCCCCTGCGAAAGCGACCGAGCCTGCGTGCTGTTCGAGCGCCAGTACTACCGGATCGAGCCGGACGACGTGACCGTCACCCCTCCCGACGCCGAGGGGCGGGTCGAACTTCGAGGCAGCACCATCCCGAACGGCCTGGTGCTGGTCGAAAATCGCCGTCGCACCGGGGTCGGCGTGCCCGACCCGATCACCCGGGACTCCCTGATCTCGAACACGGACGGAACCTTCGTTCTGACCGACCTCCGGGCGCAGGGCGACGACGAGCTGGTCATCCAGGCGGTGGACCTGAACGATTTTCGCACGCCGACCCTGTCCAAACGGGTTCCGGACCCACCGATGGAGCGGGCCGAGCTGATCGAGGTCTGGCCCGCCTCGGACCTGATCACCGGCCGGGCAGGTCTGCTCGGCCTGCGCTTCGTGCTGACCGGCCAGGACGGGCGAGGTCTGTGCCCGGACAGCGACGCCGAACCGGCCTACTGCCTGTCCGGCGGGCTGACGTTCGACCACATCCAAATCACCGCCGCATCCATCGACCAGACCGACGTCACCCTGTGCCCCGCGGTCCGGTCGACCGACGACGCGCCGGCCACCGGCCCCTGCGCCCGGGCGGAGGCGGTGCCGGTGCAGCGGCCCCTGCGGGGCGTCGAAGGGGACGTGCGCCTCGGGCCGCAATCGGTGGTCGTGCTGGCGGATTTCTCGCAGGCGGCGGCCCGGGTGCAGGGCGTCGACACCTATCATCGCTTCGTGCGGGACGCCCTCGAGCAGCTCCGAGCCATCGATCAGGTGGCGCTGATGGCCATCGGACCGGTCCCGCGGCTCGAAACGGATTTCGTGTCGGCAGCGGACCCAGCCGAGATCCGCACGGCATGGGACGACCTGGCCGCGCAGGTGGCCAACGCCGGGGGCAACCAAGGCCCCACCCGCTTGTTCGACTCGGTGGCCGAGGCCGCCGAACGCATTCGCGCTCGAGCCCAGCCGGGACGGATCCTGCTGACCGCGGTGTCCCCAGAGAGCCAGGTCCCGGACCTCTCGGACCCGAACAACGCCTTCGACCGGGCCCTGAATGCGGTCCGCCCCCAACCGGGACAGTCGGGAATCCCCGTAGACATCGTGGGCCTCGATTTGGACGCTCCCGGACCCACCCCGCGAGATCCCACGCTCCGGGAGCTGTTGGAAAGCTTGGCCCAATTCAGCGGAAACGCCCGGCGTCCGGGGCGGTTTCATCGCCTTCCGGGCGGTCTGCCGCCCAGCGTCCTCGACCTGCAACTGCTGCTTCGAGACGCCCGCGGCCAATATGCGGGGGGCTTCTTGATGCTTTACGAGCTTTTGGCTCAGCCTGTCAGCCTGAATGATCCGATCGGCAAGGTCGGTACGGTGCGCATCGAGGCCCGCGTCACGTTGGACGACGGAAGCACTTCGGAACTCACCTACCGGGGGCCATTGGAATTTGCTCGGGTGACCGAAGATTGAACCGAGAGGGAACCGTTTCCACGTGAGCCGCCGCAAGCCGATCCTGCCCATTCCCATGCTCAGCCTCGCGGCGGCATCCGCCGTCCTGGCCTGGGGCGGGTACGAAGTCTCCCATTACCGGGCCGGCATGCCGCCCCGGGTTCAAGAAGTGTTGGCCGCCGCGGGCGGAGATCGCCTGCTGTCCCGGGACGAGGGCGAGCGAGAGTCTCGCAGCCGCATCTCCTCCCTGAGCGTGTTCTCCAACGTGGCGCTCCACGTGAAGGACAACTACGTGGAGCCGGAGCGGATCCGGCCGGGCGAGATGCTGCGTGAGGCCCTCAAGCAGATCGAACGGCAGGTTGCGGAGGTCCTGGTGGAAGAAACGGGCCCCGACGAGTTGGTCGTCCGGGTCCTGGATCAGCAGCGCACGGTCACCACCGACGACGTGAAGAGCCTGTGGGAGATCAACCTGAAGCTCCGGGAGGTCTTCCGGTTCTTCGAGCGGCATCTCCCTCCGCAGGACGACATGCGGGTCATCGAGTACGCTGCGGTGAACGGAGCCTTGTCCACCCTGGATCCCCACTCGGTGCTGCTGCAGCCCGAGGCTTTCGCCGAGATGAAGACCTCGACCAAGGGGGAGTTCGGCGGCCTGGGCATCGTGATCTCCAGCCGCGACGGAAAGCTCACCGTCGTCTCTCCCATCGACGACACGCCGGCGTCTCGGGCCGGGATTCGTTCGGGCGACGTGATCACGCGCATCGGCGACGTGTCCACGGTCAGCATGGCCATCGAAGAAGCGGTGCAGATGCTCCGGGGGCCGGAGGGCTCGGAAGTCACGATCTGGGTGGACCGGAAAGGGTGGTCGGACCCCCGACGCTTCGTCATCGTGCGGGAACTGATCAAGATCGAGTCGGTCGACAGCGAGTTGCTTTCGAGCAACGTCGGCTACATCAAGATCAAGAACTTCCAGCAGAACACCGGGCAGGACCTCGAGGCCAACCTGGGTCGCTTGAAGCGACAAGCGGGTGGAAAGCTGAAAGGGCTGATCCTCGACCTGCGCAACAACCCTGGAGGCCTCCTCGAACAAGCCATCCGGGTCAGCGACAAGTTCCTGACTTCGGGCGACATCGTCACCACCGTCGGGTACGGAAACCAACTGCGAGAACCCAAGCGGGCCCGATGGTCCGGAACGGAAGCGGACCTTCCCCTCGCCGTCCTGATCAACCGGGGCTCGGCTTCCGCCTCCGAGATCGTGGCCGGCGCACTGAAGAACCTGAATCGGGCCGTCCTGATCGGGGAGCGCAGCTTCGGCAAGGGGTCGGTCCAAGTCCTGTATGACTTCACCGACAGCTCGGCCCTGAAGCTCACCATCGCCCAGTACCTGACGCCCGGGGGCGTTTCGATTCAAAGCGAGGGGGTCGTGCCGGACATCGCGCTCAAGCCGGCGTGGCTGCACGAGGACGGCGTTCGGGTGTTCTACGAAGCCGACGCCAACCGGGAGCAGGATCTGGAGCAGCACTTGGAGCGAATTCGGGACGCGAAGGCGCCGCGAGAAACCCGGCCGCAGGTATCCATGACCTACGTGGTGGAGCCCGACGATCCGGACGGGGACCCGCCCGAAAGCAGCCTGGACCGGGACTTCGAGGTCCAGTTCGCCCAAGGCTTTCTCGAAGCGGCGGGCCGGGCCGATCGGCTCGCAAGCCTCCGAGAGGGAACCCGCTACCTGAAGCGGATGCAAGATCGACAGGAAAAGCGCTTGGTGGAACGGGCCCAGGACCTGGGCGTGGATTGGTCCTGGAAGGCCTCCGACCCCGCCAAAGTGCGGGTGAAAGCGAGCCTGCGAGGTCCGAAGCCCGGTCGGCAGATCACCGTATCGGCCGGGGATGAGGTGGAGCTGACCGGCGTGGTCGAAAACGTGGGACAGGTTCCGGTCTACCGAGTCCGGGGCGTGCTCGAATCGGAGCATCCGGCGTTTCGGGGTCGGGAGCTCTTGTTCGGCGCGCTCGCGCCGGGCGAACGCCGAGAGTGGGTCGTGCGCACCACCATCCCGAAGGAATCGGAGACCCGCTCGGACATGGTGGACCTGGTCTTGGCCACCGACGAAGGCACCCTGGACGAGCGACCGAGCCTGGCGGTGGTGACCGAAACCGTGCCCCACCCCCACTTCGCGTACAGCTGGGTCGTCGACGACCGAGCGAACGGCGACGGCGACGGCCGATTGGAGCGGGGCGAAGGGATCGACCTGCGGGTGTGGGTCGAGAACACGGGCCCGGGAACGGCGGACGAGCTGTCGGTTCGTCTGAAGTCCGGCGCCAAGGAGAACCTGTTCCTGGAGCGAGGGCGCACGAACCTGGGCGAGTTGAAGGCCCACCAAACCGCCGTGGCGACCCTGCGGTTCCGGGTGCCCGAAGAAGCGAGCCCGGAGCCCCTCCCCCTCGAGGTGACGATCTACGACGGGGCGACCGGCGAATGGATGGAGGACCAGTTCGCGCTGAAGGCTCGGCCGCAGAACGGGCGGGGTGCAGCAGAACGGAAAGGCTGGGTCCGGGTCCGAGCCGCCAGCCCGGCCCGCGTCCGGGCTGAAGCCGATGCCGACAGCCCGGTCTTGGCGACCTTGTTGCCGGGGACGGCGTGGCGCGCTCGGGCCCTTGGAAACGGTTTCGTGCGGATCGACCTCTCGGACGAGGCGAGCGCGTACGTGCCGGCCGACTCGGTCGAATGGAAGTCGCCCCCCGAAGCCGAGCCCGTCGCATCGCTGTCTCGCGAAGGCCTGCAGCTGCACGCCATGCGGAGGCAGCCGTCGATCCAGATCGACGGTTCCATCGGGGGCAAAGTGGTATCGGACGAGAAGGTCCGCCTCGAGGGCAGCATCTTCGGCCGGCGCCTGCGGGACATGTACGTGCTGCTCAACGGGGACAAGGTCCTGTTCAAGAGTGGCCCCAGCGGGGCCCGGCGCGACGCCCCGTCCGAGGACGACCGACCGGCCTTCAAGCCCCCGAACGAACGAGCGGTGCGGGTGCCGTTCACCGTGGACCTGAAGCTCGAAGAGGGCCTCAACAAAGTGCTGGTGGTGGCCCGCCTGGACGAGCGGGTGGTCTCCTATCGGTCCCTGTTGGTGTCCCGGCGGAGCGACCGAGAAGCGGTGGCTGAGTCGAAGACCCCCGAGCCCACCCGCGCCCGGCGGGCGGCGGGCGGTCGCTGAGCCCCCTGCCGGCGGCGCCGAGACCGTCGATTGCGCCTCAGGCGGCCGTTCGAGGCACCGGAACGCCCACCGGCGCGCGGTCCCGTCGCGTCCCCGAATCCTGCAGCCGCACGGCGTTCGCGCTGACCGTGAGCGAGCTCAGCACCATGGCGACGGCGGCCCACTGGGGCGAGACGACGCCGGCGATGGCGGCCGGAATGGCGGTTGCGTTGTAGACCACGGCCCACAGCAGATTTTGGCGCATGACGCTCCGGGCACGGCGAGCGCCGCGCAGCAGGTGCTCCACCTGCTCGACCCCGCCCCGCCGGAGCACCACCGGCGAAACCGCCAGCGCAGCTTCGGCCGCTCCCGAGACCGCCACCCCCAGATCCGCCGAAGCCAGGGCGGGTGCGTCGTTGATCCCGTCGCCCACGAACGCCACGGAAACCCCCTGGGCCGTCCGCGCCCGCACCGCCTCGGCTTTGTCTTCGGGCCCTTGGCGCCACCGAGCGTCCGAGATGTTCAGCTCGGCAGCCACGGCTCGGACCCGCGCCTCCCCATCTCCGGACCACAAAGAGACCGTCAGCCCGCGGGCCTTCAGGCTGCCCACGACCTCGGCCGCTCCGGGCAAAAGGGGCGCATCGACCCGGACCCACCCGAGGAGGGTGGATCCTTCGGCCACCGCGACCGCATCGGCGGGCACGGAGCCATCGGCACCCGCCCATTCCGGAGAACCGACCCGCACTTCGGGACCCTGGGGGGGCTGCCAGGCGACCCCGCAGCCCGGCAGGACCCGGCGACGGCCCCGGCGATCGACCTCGAGCCCCCGGCGGTCGGCCGCGTGGCGCAAAGTGGCAGCCAGGGGGTGCTCGATCCCCCATTCGGCCGACGCCGCCCGAGCCAGCACCCGGTCGGCCGCCCATTCCGGTTCGACCTGAACCACCTGCGGCCGGGCCGCGGTCAACGTTCCAGTCTTGTCGAACACCACATGCTCCACCCGGGCCGCCCGTTCCAGGGCGTCCGGATCCCGAAACACGATGCCCCGACGGGCTGCCGCCGCCACCGAGACCGCCGCCGCCACCGGCACCGCCAGGCCCAATGCGCAAGGACAGGTGACCACCCACACCGCCACGGCGCGCAGTGTGGCTGCGGTCGGGTCCCCGGTGGTGGCCCAGACCGCCAGGCCGGTCACCCCCGCCAACACGCCCACGCCTGGAACCAAGCGCTCGGCGAAGGCGTCGGCGACGGCCTGAAGCTCGGTCCGCTGGTCCAGCGCTTCCGAGACCCGGGCGGCGATGGCGTCGATCCGCCGCTCACCGACCCCGGCGGTGACCCGCAGGCGGAGCGAGCCCTCCATGACGACGGCGCCGGCCTGGACCGGGTCGCCCGGCCCCACGGGCACGGGCTCTGATTCACCGGTGAGAACAGACGCGTCGAGGGCCGCGTGACCCGCTTCCACCACCCCGTCGAAGGGAATCTGGTGTTCGGATTCCACCCGACACACTTCTGCCACCGATACGGATTCGAGCGGGCACTCCACTTCATCTTCGCCTCGAAATACCACGGCCCGTTCGACCGCCGGACGGACCACGGTCCCGACCCGTTGGAGGCCCCGAGCTCGGATCCGGCTTTCGATGGCCCGGCCTGCCAGCAGCAGGGTGACGAGCATGGTGGCCGTGTCGAACCAGACCTCGACCCTTCCCGCCCACAGGCTGGCCATGGATACGGTCCAGGCCGCGATGGATCCGGCAGAGACCAAAAAGTCCATACCGGGCGCGCCCGCGCGCAAGGTGCGAAACCCGGCCCGGTGAAAGCGCGCCCCCGCAACCCAAACCACCGGGGTGGAAAAGGCCCCGGCCAACGAAGCGAGCCATCGGGCGTCCTTGGGCCGGGGCTCACCGACGTACAGGGCGAGCTGAAACAGCATCACCCACATGCCCAAGAGTATGGCCACGGCCAACCGGACCGACAGCTGGGTCGACAGGGCCTCGTCGGGCCGCCATGGCCCCGGGTGCGGGTCCCACGGCGCCGGTCGGTAGCCGAGCTTTCGGACCGGGATCATCAACCGGTCCAAAGAGGGCCCGGACGACTCGACATCGACCACCGCGGTGCCCGTCGCGAAACTCACCCGCGCTGTCACGACCCCCGCTTGGCGCCGCAGCACCAGTTCGACGGCGCGCGCGCAGC
>DAPKRQ010000275.1:0-14653 GCA_031800475.1 Myxococcales bacterium LLY-WYZ-16_1 | reverse complement strand
CGACGACGACGACGACGACGGAGACGCCCGCACCGCAGCCGATGGCCCGGAGCGCCCGCGACCTTCGCGCGGACCGTACGACAACCCCCGGGGCGGGGGCACATCGCCTGCCCGCTCCACCGAATGGGACCCAGCCGCCCGAGGCGCCGGCGGCACCACGTCCATGGACCGGGAGACCACGGGTGGAGGCTCGTCGGCTTCGGCATCTGCCGGGATCCCGGCCAGGGCCTGTCGCACCGTGTCGAGCAAGCGATCCAGGTCCAGCGGCTTCGAAAGAAAAGCCTCGACGCCGTACTTTTCTCGGGCCTCGACGGCCGTCTTCGGATTCTTGAATACGCCGCTGATCAAGATGAGCGGGGTGGATGCGCGGTCGGGATGGTGGCGAATGGCTTCTGCCACCGCGAACCCGTTTCGGCGGGGAAGCAAAAAGTCGATGATCGCCAGGTGGCAGCGGCGGCGACCCAAGATGTGCTCGGCCTCGTCGGCGTCGCCGGCCGAAGCCACCTGGAACCCGTGCTCCTCGAAGAAGTCCTCGAGCAGGCTCCGAATCGACGCTTCATCGTCGACGACCAGGATCCGGTGGGACATCGCGCAGCCGCCCGACACGGGTAGCACGGGCCCGAGACTCAGTCGACCTGCACCCAGATCTCCGGCAGGGCCGCCGGCCCCGTCTGAACCGCCAGCATCGCCGCCGCCATGAGGCGCAGATCCCGCGGCAACCAGTTCCAGGGCGAACGAGGCTCAGCGTCGGCCCCAGCGCCGGGGCTGAGCTTTCGGAGGGCTCGGGGCAGCCCTTTGCGCTTTTGCGGTGCGACCCGCACCCGCACCGGGCGGCCCTCGAGCCCCGCCAAGCGCTGGGCGTGGCGGATCGCGTCGGCGAGACCTCCCAGGTCGTCGACCAAGCCCCGTTCCCGGGCAGCTCGCCCGGACCAAACCCGCCCCGCCGCCACTGCCTCGACCCGGTCGAGGGACATGTTCCGCCCATCGGCCACGACCTGGAGAAATCGCCGGTAGAGAAACTCGACCTGCGATTCGAGCACCGGAGCGTCCGCCGGATCCAACGGGGACAGGGGATCTGCCAGCCCGGCATGTTCGCCGCGCTCCAACAACCGCACCGACACACCGAGGCGCACCAGCAGACGGTAAACGGAAAAACGCAGGTTGAAGACGCCGATGGAGCCGGTGACCGTGGTCGGCTCCGCCCAGATCGATCGGGCCGGCGCAGCCACATAGTACCCGCCGCTGGCCGCCACGTCGCCCATGGACACCACCACGGGCTTCTTTCGGGCCAGCTCCTTCACACCGCGCGCGATCCGGTCGGAGGCCACCGCATCGCCCCCCGGCGTGTCGATCCGGAGCACGACCGCACGGACGGCCGGGTTGGAACCCGCGGACCGAAGGGCCTCCAGCAAAGTGTCGGCTCCGGCCGTGGCTCCCAGTCCGAACGGCAAACGAAAGCTATCACCGCGACTGATCGGGGCGTCGATCACGATCAGCGCCACTTCCGGTCCCGGCGTCCATCGGGGCCGCTCCCGCCGCATCAGGTCCCGGGCGGAGGAAACGATGAAGGGTCCAGCTCGGCGTCGAGCCCAGCCCTCGAATTCGTCTCGATGGAAGGTTGCGTCCACCAGTCCCGTCGCCTCGGCCACGGTGGCGGTGGCGCTGCCGGCAGCGACCAGCTGACTGACCCGTGCCTCGCTCAAGTTGCGCCCGCGGGCCAGCGCCTCGACCCAGGTCCCGTAGGTTTCGTCGAGCAGGGCCTCTGCGGTCTCGACCGCCTGTTCGGACGGCTCGTCCCGGGTGAATAGCTCCGGCGCGGTCTTGTAAGAACCTCTGCGATGGGCCTCCACATCGACCCCAAAGCGCTTCAGCCCCGCCCCGACCGTGAGCAGGCGCGTCGCCGTCCCGCCCACGTCGAAGATCCCAGCGGGGAGCATGGCGATCTCATCGCACGCGGACGCCACCAGGAGTTCTCGAGGTCCCGCGCCTTCGACGAAGCAGAAGACGTCCTTGCCCTGTTCGGAAACCCGAGACAGCCCCCGGTGGAGTTCCCAGGCCTTGCCCCAGCCCACGTCGAGCGGCCCGAGCCGCACCAGAAGGCCGTGGACGTGCTCGGAGACCGCCGCTTGCTCCAGGGCCAGCGGCGCCCACCCGTACACACCGAATCGAAAACCGCCCGCGAACAGGTCGAAGTCCGGAGGGGGTTTCAAGTTTCCCTGCAACTCGAGTTCGATGAACGTCGAGGGCTCGATCAAGCTCGGGACCGGATCTTCACGGAGGACCGAGTTCACCGCGACGGCGGTGCTCTCGCGGCCATCAGCAAGTTCGTTTCGAAATACTGCGGTCTCGAGGCCGGTTCGAGCGAAGTCGAAGGCCAACTGCCCGTTGAAACGATCGAAGTCGTGGTCGAAGGCGAAACCGACGAGCAGTCCCGAAATCGGCTCGGCCCTCAGCAAAAAAAGCAGGTCCAGCGTTTCCCCGTTCACCGGTACGGATTCGGTCAGGCGCCATTGGCTCGAGACCTGAACGCGTTCCGTGCCCGGCCGAAACGCCAGGCCCAGGTCCCACTGGCGGTTTCCGAAGGTCTCGCTCAGGTCTCGACCCGCCCCCGCCAAGCTGATCCAACGCGAGGGGCGAACCTGCATGCCGACCCGAACCCGGGTATCGCCCCCGAATCCCAGCGGGTCCAGGTGCTCGAGCGCCACGCCCAGTCGAGCCGGTCCCGCGCCGAAGGCCGCGCCGACCAAGCCCCGTTCTCGCACCCCGCCTTCGTTGGCGAAGCCGAAGTCCGCCCCAGCCGCCAGGGTGAGCCCGTCCAGCAGTCGAAATCCGCCGTACAGCCCGACCCCATGCACATCCGACCGGCCACGAGGGTCCAGACTCTCGAATCCGTAAAGCAACCGCAGTTCGGACGAGGCCAAGTGGCCCAAGCCCGCCGGATTTCCCCGGAGCGCGAACACGTCGTCCACGTCCGCGGCGAGCCGGGTGGGCACCGGCGTGGCGACGATGAGGGCGAGTACCCCGATCTGGCCGAGCACGGCCGGACCCTGAGCACAAAGCCGCCCGGTGGCAACCGAACGGAAGCCCCCGCGGGATGGGAGCTGACCACGGCCCACCGGGCGGGCCGGCGCCCGGTCTCCTCCCGATTCCGGAGGGCGGGCGGAGGTCGACCGTGCTAGTCTGCCGGGGCGCGGGATGAAGATTCACGGTCTCGACAAGGACGTATCGGACGTCGGTGCTCCGGATAGCAGTCCGACCGATGCCGGTTCGATCCCGCGCGGTTTGCCGACCGGCGGCCACCGGCCTCGGGTCGAAGAGACCTCGGACCGCCGCAACCTGGTCTTCGAGCACGACTTTCACCTCAGCGAAAACGCCGCCGCCCGCAACGATGCGGAGGAGCTTCGAAAGTGGTTGCGCAGCTCGAAAGAACTGGGTCTGGACCCGGTCGGCACCCATCAGGACCAGCAAGATGCATTGAAGGCTGCCATTCAGATGCGAAAGCGGCGGATCCGCGGCGCGGGCGCAGGAACCGGGACCGACCCCGACCCCACCGAAGAAGGGGGCACGGGCTCGGCGATCCGGGCGGTCGGCACCCGGCGTTCCCGCCGCCGGCGCTCCACCATGCCTTTGGTCCGACTGGTCCAAACCGGGCGGGTCGTCATCGACTGAGGGCCACCGGCTCGGGTCCCGACGGACCCTCCCGCTCCTCCGACTCGACGCGCTCCACCAGCTCCGAAAGCGGCGTCGACAGGGCCCGCTGTAGGGCGACTTCGGCGGACCGCAGGGCCTCGCGCACCGATTCGTGGCCGTGGCTGCCGATCGGGTCCAACTCCTCGAAGGCCCGGGCACCCCGAACGCGGACGGCCTGCACCACTTCGTACAGGGTGATCTGGTTCAAGGGCTTGCCGGGCGCATAACCGATCCCTTCCGAAACGTGCGCTTCGGTCAGGACCTGCGCGTCGACCAAGCTCTCCAGCACCCGATTCGCCACCCGAGGCGGCACCTGGGCTTCGTCGATCAGTGCCTGGGCATCCTCGGGACCGCGCCCCTGGGCGAAGCGCGTGGCTACCACCAGGGCCAGATGCGCAGCCACGAGTTCTCGTTCGGTTTGACTCACCCGACGATCGGGCTCGTAGGAGCGAGAAGACTGAATCGCGAAGGTCAAGCTGGCGCCGAGCAGGATCACGTTCCAGCTGACGTAAACCCAGATGATGAAGAACGGAATCGCCGAAAGGGAGCCGTACAGCGCCGAAAACGAGATGGCGTAGGCGGCATAGTACGCGTACAGCTGCTGGGCGGTGAACCACAACAGCCCCGCCACCAGTCCACCGATGGCCGCGCTCAGCGGTCGGACCGAGGTGTTGGGCACGATGTGGTACACCAAAGCGAAGAACACGCAGACCAGGAATCCGGTGGCCAGCTGACCGACGAGCTCGAATCCGAGCAGGGCGTTTTCTGCCCAGCGCACCACGTCGCTGGTGGCGACCGTGGCGGTGAACGACAAAGACAATCCCATCAAGATGGGCCCGAGGGTGACCAGGGGCCAGAACACCTGAAACCGCTGCAGCAGGCTGCGCCCCCGATTGATGCCCCAGATATCGTTGAACGCCTTCTCGACGTCGGACAGCAGCGCCACCGCAGTCATCACCAAAAAGGCCGTACCGATCGCGCCCAGCTGGCCGGCGTGGGCCGACTCGATGAAGCCGTCGAGGTAGTCGATCACCTGCTCTTGCTGGTTTCCCGCGAGGCTTTGGAGGACCAGATTCTTCAGCCGTTCGCCCACGGACTGAAGTCCGCCGAAGGCGGTGAACACCGAGAACGCCACGGCCAACGCGGGAACCAGGCTCAGCAAGGTGATGTGGGTCAGGGCTGCGGCCCGAAGACGGAGGCGCTCCCGAGAAAAGGCGGTGCCGACCAGATACAGGGTGCGAGCCAGGACGATGACGGCCCGCCCGAACCACGGCCGCGCCCCGGCAGGCCAGGCCTCGTTTCGCCAGATGACGTGAAGCCAAAACCGTTTTACCCGGTGCGGCAGCGAGACCAGCCAGCCCACCTTCAACATCGCCTGGACGATACGGTGACAACCGGAGTTGAACCAAGGGAATGCGTGGCGAATCGGTGGAACAGACCGAACGCATCCTGGCGGATCTGGGTAAGGGGCCCCGCCTGGACCCTTCGGCCGCAGCGGCCCTGCAGCGACTTTTGGGCCGCGAGGTGGGTCGCGATGGGCTCTCGCGATTGTTTCAGCCCAGCTTTCCGGGCGTGCGGACCTTTTCCATTCAGGTTCGAGCTGCTCCCGACCAAGCGCTGGAATTGACCCTGGTCGGCATCGCCCGGGACGGACGGCCGGTCTGGATCGGCCAGCGGGCCTTCGTGCAAGGCCGGGACGGGTCTCTCGAGATCCATCGGGGTTTCGACGAGGTCGATGCCGCCTACCAATCCCGCAACATCACCACCGACCTGATGCGCCGGGAAATGCAGCTGCTCGAACGGCTGGGCACCGGGCCCTCTTCTCGGCTCACCATCGACGCCGAGGGGGTCGGCCGGTACGTGTGCGCCATGCACGGCTTTCGGTTCGCCGACGAGTCGGACGAAGGCCCGCCCCTGCGAAGCGTGCGTGCCTTCGAACCGGACGGAGACCGAAGCCGCCTGCAAGAGGCCGGTCTGCGGCTGGCGGATCGGGTGGCTCAGCGGTACGGCATCGGACGACTCGCCGTCGAGGCCACCATGGAAGAAATTCGGGAGGCGAACGAGCCGTGGCAGTTCGCACGGGTCAAGCTCGCTGGCATGCCCAAGCTGATGGCCGAAGGAGACGACGGCGATCTGGGGGTCGGGGCATTCGGTCGCCAAATGCTCCTTTCGAACGAAACGCCGGCATGGCGAGCATGTCTTCCTTTGAATGCCCGCGTCCGAAAGGACGACCCAGGGGAAGAGTATCGGCGTCGAAAGACCGCCCGCTCCGAGGCCCGACTGTTTCGAGAGCTGGCCCAGTGCCGCCGAGACCTCGACGACGGCACTCGGCCCACCAAGATTCGGTCGATCCAGCGCATGGGTCTCATCGCCCCCAGCTGGTTCCTGCCCGAGTTGAAAGCCATGACCCACGACCCCGACCGCCGGGTGGCGTCGGTTGCGAAACAAGCAGTGCGACAGATTCAAGGCACCGATCTGCAAGACCGCTTGCTACGATTCGGATTGGATAGCCGCAACGAACCCCGGCGCCGTGGCTTGGCGCTCCGGGTCCTGGCAGAGCACTTTCCGGCCCGACTGAAAGGCCTCCTGCCCATGCTCAGGGTCCATCCGGACGCGCGCATCCAGCGGTCGATCGTTCCACTGCTGGAACGCAGCGAAGACCCGGGCGCGGAGCTGGCGTCGATGCTGGCGGCCAACCCCCGAGACGAAACCGAGGACGGCCCGCGACCCGGGGTGGAAGCCATGCGGATCGAGCTGATCGAGCGGCTCACGGAGCTCCGGGATCCGAGTACGCTTCCGGTGCTGATGGCCGCCTACCGCAGGAGTCCGCCCCCGCCTCCGGCCGAGCAGCTGGCCCTGTCCCGAGCGCTGGTGGTGTTCCCGGATCCCCGGGCCCAAACCGTGCTCGCCGAGCCGCGCCAGACGGCCCTGATGCCGCCGCTGCCCTGATGCCGGTGTCCAGCCGCGCCGGGCCCCGACTTGACCCGACCTACAGACGGACCGACACTCGCCCGGGGTGCCCACCTACAACTACAAATCGCGCGAGCTGATCGCGAAGGTCGTCTTCTACGGCCCCGGTCGGTGCGGGAAGACCACCAACCTTCAGCAGATCCACGCCAAGATGCGGCCCGAGACCCGCAGCGAGCTGTTGAGCGTCGCCACCGAAACCGACCGCACGATCTATTTCGACCTTCTTCCACTGAACCTCGGGACGATCAGTGGAATGAAGTTCATGGTCCGGCTCTTCACGGTTCCGGGTCAGGTCTATTACAGCGAAACCCGGCGTTTGGTGCTCAAGGGGGCCGACGGCGTGGTATTCGTGGCAGACAGCCAAAACCACATGCTCGACGAAAACCGGCAGTCGCTTCAGGACCTGCGCCAGAACTTGGCCGCGAACGGACTCGACTTCGACTCGATCCCCTTGGTCATGCAATGGAACAAGCGCGACCTGCCTCAGCTCGTTTCGGAGGCGGAGCTGGACGCCACCCTGAACGTGCGCGGGGTCAAAGCGATCCCGGCCGTGGCGGCCCGCGGCACCGGAGTCCTGGAAACCTTGCGGAGTGTCACGCTGTCGGTCTTCAACCACATCAAGGCCGGCGGCAAAGCAGCGCCCGGGCCCCGGTCGACCGCATCGGCACCGGTTTCTTCGTCTGCACCGATTCCCGCATCGGCGCCGGCTCACGGGGTCGCGCCTGCACCGAGCGTCGGCTCGGTGCAACCGGGCGCTTGGAGCCAGAGTGCATCCGCCCGAGCCTCCGCACCGGCTGCCCCGCCTGGACCTGCTGCGCCTGCGCCAGCAGGACCGCCGCAGGCTGCGGCCTCCACACCCGCCGCCGCTGCAGCCGAAAGCGCCCCGGCAGCTCCCGGCCTTCGCCCCGACGGCCCCCAACCGATGCGGGTCGACGTGTCGATGGTGATGGAAGAGTTCAAGAGCCTCGCCGTGATGCAGTCTCAGCTGTCGGAGCGGATGAGCCAACTCGAGACCGAAATGCAACGGCTTTCCCGCGAAAATCAGGACATTCGGGAGATGCTGACCCGCCGCAGCGGAACCGGCTGAAACGGGCATCCAAACGATCCGACGCAGACGACTTGCTTTCGCCGCACGTCTGCTCGATGGTCCGGGCGCAGTGAGTCCGAACGGACCGTCTGGCGGCACCCTGCCTTTGTTCCGGAACCGCCCCGGATCCCGCCCGAGCGACGAAGCGGAGGTCATCGACCTCGTCCGTCTTCCAGCCGGCACCCGACCGACACCCGTGGCTTACCTGGACTTTCACGAAATCCAGGCCTGTCGGGTGTTGACCTGCGAGCACTACCAGACCTGCCTGAACTTCGCCGCCGAGGTCCGCTGGCGCAGCTTTCACTGCAAACAGTGCCCCAAGCATCCGGATCGGCGCGCAGCCGGCGCGGCCGAGGGAACCGAAGCTCCGGTGATCCGCTTGCGTTGACCGCGCCGACGACTCGCGGGCGGATCGCTCCCGCCGGTCAGCCGTGGTAGCTTCGGGCGGACATGGAGCTCAACGACATCTTGGCGTTGGCGATCCAGGGGGGCTCGTCCGACATTCACCTGAAGGCCGGACTTCCTCCCATGTTTCGGATCAACGGATCCCTCCTTCCGCTCAAGGACGGAAAACGCATTTCGCCCGAAGAAATGCAGCGCATGGCGCTGTCGATCATGAACAACTACCAGCGCGAGCGCTTCAAGCAGTTCAACGAGCTCGACTTGGCCTACGGCGTTCCCGGACTCGGCCGCTTCCGCGTCAACGTGTTCCAGCAGCGAGGCACCGTCGGGATCGTGCTTCGCGTGATCCCATTCAAGGTCAAGACCATCGACGAGCTCAGCCTTCCGCCGGTTTTGAAGACGATCGCCTTGGAGGGGCGAGGTCTCATCCTGGTTACGGGCACCACTGGCTCGGGCAAGTCTACCTCGCTCGCGGCGATGATCGACCACATCAACACCCACAAGACGGTGCACGTGATGACCGTCGAAGACCCGATCGAGTTTCTGATCCGCGACAAGCGCTCGGTCATCAACCAGCGCGAGGTGGGCGTGGATACCATGTCCTTCAGCAACGCCCTCAAGTCGGCTCTGCGACAGGATCCCGACGTGATCCTCGTCGGCGAAATGCGTGACCTCGAGACCATCGAAACCGCACTGTTGGCAGCGGAGACCGGTCACCTGGTCATGTCGACCCTCCACACTTTGGATGCCACCGAAACGATCTCCCGCATCGTTTCGGTGTTTCCACCTCATCAACAACGACAGGTCCGGCTTCAGCTGGGCGCGACGTTGCGGGCCATCCTCTGCCAGCGCTTGGTCCCGACCCAGGACGGACGAGGCCGCGTCGCGGCGTTGGAAGTCCTCCGGAACACCGCCCGCATGCGCGAGCTGATCGAAGACAAAGACCGGACCAAGGAGATCGAGGAGGCCGTCGCCGAAGGCCACATCACCTACGGTATGCAGACCTTCGACCAGGCTCTGATGTCCCTGTTCCGTTCGGGCAAGATCTCCTACGAAGAGGCTCTGCGGCAGGCGACCAACCCGAGCAACTTTGCCCTTCGGGTCCAGGGCGTCGAGTCGGCCTCCGACTCGAAATGGGACAACTTCGAGCCGACCTCCGCGCCGCCTCGGAGCGGAAGCCAGACCTCGGGCAGCATTCCCAGCGCCTCCATTCGCCAGCAACAAAAGCGGTGAGCGATTCGGTCCCCGAGGCCCTGTGGGAGCAGGTGCTCCGGTTGCTCGAACGCCGAGCCCACACCCGGGTGGAGCTGAGGAGAAAGCTGCAGCAACGGGGTCATCCGGAGCCGGACATCGAGGCCGCCATCGCGAAAGCCCAGCGTCTTTCGCTGATGGGAGCCGAAGGCGAAATGGCGATGCGTCACGCCGAGGCCCTGGCCCGGCGAAGTCGCTCCACCCCCGCCTGGGTCAAACACAAGCTGCTCGCCCGGGGCTTCGAGCCCAGCGACGCACAGGCCGCGGTCGATGACGCCTTCGCGAGCTGGCGTCCCACCGAAGCAGCGCTCCCGCTTCTCGAAAATGAACAGGACTTGGACAGAGGCGCCCGCCGGCTACTGCGGCGTGGTTTTCCGGCCGATGCGGTGTGGGCAGCCGTACGGAAGCTGCGCCGGGAGCGACACCATGAAGAGTCGGACTTCGACCCAGAATGACCCACCCACCTCTTTTCGGGACCCCAGGTTCGCTGCATGATATCTCGGGCCATCGAAGTGCATACCTCCATCGAAGATTCGCAGTCGCGTAAGTACGAGATCCTTCGAACCGTCAACCGAGGCGGCATGGGCGAGATCGCCATGGGTCGTGTGATCGGGACCAAGGGTTTCGAAAAGCTCGTGGTGCTCAAGAGGCTGCGTGCGGACGCAGAACGCGAAGATCACGTGGCCATGTTCGACGTGGAGCAGGAGGTCATGTCCCGCGTCGAGCATCCCAACGTCGTCAAGGTCTTCGACCAACCGACGATCGAGGAGGTGCCCTACCTGGCCATGGAGTACGTGAGGGGGCGAAACCTGGATCAGATGATCCGGGCTGCCCTCCAGCAAGGCCACACCATCACCTCCCAGATCGCGCTGACTATCGTTGCAGAGGTGCTCCGAGGCCTGGCTTTCGTCCACCGACTCAAAGACAACCAGGGCAAGGCTCTCGGCGTCGTGCATCAGGACATGACGCCGAGCAACGTCATGCTCTCCTTTTTCGGAGAGGTGAAGATCACCGATTTCGGGATCAGCTACGTGACCAGCCGAGACGGAGGCCTGCGAAAAGGTGTTCTCAAAGGAAAGCCCCGGTACGTAGCACCCGAGGTCTTGGCCGGCAAACGTGTCAACAACCGCGCTGACATCTACGGAGTGGGCGCGATCTTGTATGAACTCTTGAAGGGCCAGGCCTTGTTTGCCCGCTCGTCGGTCAAAGAGACGCTCTCCGCAGTCGCTCGAAACGAGCTCCCCGACTTTGCCAAAGAGTTTCCGAAGGAGAGCCCTGGCTTGGTCCAGCTATTCGAACGATCTTTGGCGAAGGATCCAGCCGAGAGGTACAGGACGGCCGAGGAGATGGCCGCGGACGTGCTGATCGAGCTTTCGAAGGCCGGGGGCCCGGTCACGGCTGCCAGCCTGGGCTTGTTCCTGCGTCGGCTGTTCGAAAACGACCCGGACATTCCGGAGATGGACCCGGCGCTCGAAGCCGCGATCCAAGCCGGAGAAGTCCGGCCCGAGCAGGCGGAACTGAAACCCCGGGACCTGGACGAAACCTTGATGGAGCTCGACCGCCTCTTGGGCCCTGGGGCATCCGGGAGCTCCAGCATCGAGCAGTTCGAGCTTCCCGAGGAGTTGCGGGTAGAGCTGTCGGAGCTGAGCGACATGGATCCTTTCCGCGCGCTCACGCCGCTGCCCGATTTCGTCTGGGACGCCGAAAACGAGCAAGAGATCCTGCAGCGGGCCGAGCAGGCCTATCCCGAAGCCGCCCCGCTGACCGCCGTGGCCGACCCGGAACCCCGGACCTCCCGCCCCGCGCCGGAAGGGACCAGCTACTCCATGGTCAAGCCCGGTCATGCGGACGCCCCGGTTCGCCCCGAGCGAGACCCGCCTCGTACTCCGCCACCGCCACGGGCACCGCGTTCGACACCTTCGGCCGCCGAGCCCACCTTCGAACCCGAGGCGGCGCCGACGGGCCGCTCTTTCGGATTTGGCCTGGTGTTGGGATTGGGGGTCGGCGCCGCGCTGGGGGCCGCAGCGGTCTACGCCGCCATGCTCTGATTCAGTCCCCTTCGAACCGGATCCGGAGCGCGCCCGGCCATGCGTCGGGCGACTGCACCCGCACCGGCCCGCGGCTCACCTCGAACCGACCTCGCTCCGCCAGGCTGCGAATGAACGGAACCAACTCCTCGTGGGGGACCAGACCGAGCACCAGACCGTCGCGCCGCTCGATCTGCCCGCTGTGCTGGCCCACCACCTCTTCGAATACCCGAGCGCCGTCCGCCGCCCCCAACTCCGGGTCCGACGGCCGCACGACCAGGTGGGCCTGCTCCGGTTGCCACCGGGCCGCCGTGCCCGCCGTGGCCAGGGTGCTGCCGTCATCCTGGAGTCGACTCGGAAGCCAGAAGGCCACCGCCAAGATACCCGCCGCGGCCGCGGCCCAACCCCACCAGAGCCCGTTGGTCCGGGGAAGCCAACCGGCCCCACCCGTTCGACGGCGGGGGGCCGCGGCCCGCTGGGGCGCGGGGGGTCGGTCTTCCTCCCGAGACACCCGCGCCATCACCCGGTCCGCGAAGCCCTCGGGGGCCCGCAGGGGCTCCAGCCGATGCACCGCATCGGTCCAGGCGTCTCGATCCATGTCCTTGCGGTCGAAGCCGGTCATCTCGATTCCCTCACTCGTCCTTCACCCAGCGCTGCATCCGGCTCGCCAACTGGGACCGCCCTCGATGGATGCGGCTCTTCACGGTGCCCTTCGGCAGCCCCGTGATCTCTTCGATCTCTTCATAGGTCAGGCCCTCCAGGTCCCGAAGCACCACCACGGCCCGAAAGTCTGGCTCGAGTTCCTCGAGGGCCTCGTGGACCCGCGCACGAAGCTGCCGGTCCGCGTGGATCCGGTCGGGGGCGTGGGTCTCGTCGACCGGCTCCTCCCGGAGGGCGTGCAGGGCGGTCCGCTGGCCTCGGCCTCGCCGATCCAGGTACTTGATCCGGTTCAGGGCCTGGTTCTTCGCGATCCGGTAGATCCAGGTGGAGACCCGGGCGTCTCCCCGGAACGACCCGGCGAACCGATAGACCGTCAAAAACACCTCTTGCGCCAGGTCCTCGGCCTCGGACGACTCGCCGAGCATCCGGCAGCAGAACCCGTAGATGCGGTCCTGGTATCGCTGAACCAGGTGGCGCATGGCCTGCGCATCGCCCTTGGCGATGCGGCCCAGCTGGGCCACTTCGTCCATGTCTTCAGCCGCGCGGCCGTCCGCGTCCGATTCGGCCACCACGGGTTTCACCTCGGCGACCGGCGGCCGGCGGGGCTGGGTTCCGAGCTCCGGGGGCGCGTCGAGGGCGGTGGCGAGGCTTCGGCGCACGTCGGTGGATCAGACACCCGACACCGGGCTTCAGTTCCCGAAACTTCTCCCGTGGGGCCGAAAGACCAAGGGCTACCCCGAATCGGCTTCAGGGCTCGGTGCCGGGCACCTCGCCGGACAGCTCCCGAGCCAGCTCCACCAGGGTTCGAACTCCGAAACCGGTTCCCCCTTTGGGCCCGACCGGCCCCTCGCTTTGGGCGAAGACCGGTCCGGCGATGTCCAGGTGCGCCCAGGACATCCCCTCGTCGACGAACTCCTTCAGGAACAGGGCCGCCGTGATCGAGCCCCCCCATCGGTCGCCGATGTTCTTGATGTCGGCCACCTCGCTCTTGAGAACCTCCCGAAGCTCGGCCGACAGCGGCATGCGCCAGAAAAGCTCCTCCGAGCGGTTCCATGCCGCCTCGAACGCCTGGGCCATCGGCCCGTCTTCGTAGTAGGCGGCTGCGCGGGAACGACCCAGGGCCACCATGCAGGCACCGGTCAAGGTGGCCAGATCGACCACGTGGGTCGGCCGGAGCTCTTGCGCATAGGCCAGGGCGTCGGCCAGCACGAGCCGCCCTTCCGCGTCGGTGTTCAAGATCTCCACCGTGATTCCCTTCTTCGATTTGATCACGTCTCCCGGTCGGATGGCGTTCCCATCGGGCATGTTCTCGGCTGCCCCGATGATCCCGTGGACCCGCACCCGGGGCTTCAGGGCCGCCACCGCCTGCATGGCCCCCAACACGGCGGCAGCCCCCCCCATGTCGATCTTCATCTCGACCATGCCCTCACCCGTCTTGAGGGACAGTCCGCCGGCATCGAAGGTGATTCCCTTGCCCACGAAAGCCAGCACCGGCACGTCTTCGCCGGCACCGGTCGGCTCGTAGGTCAAATGGATGAGCCGGGGTTCGTTGCGGCTGCCCTGGCCGACGCCCAGGTGAAGATGCATGTTCTGCCGCTCCATCTCCTTGGGCGTCAAAACCTTGAACCCGAGGTCGTAGCTGCGGGCCACCTTGCGGGCCCGATCTGCCAACTCCACTGGGTGGAGGACATTGGGAGGAAGATTGGTCAGGTCTCGGGCGAGACGGACACCCTCGGCCACCTTTTCGCCGCGTTCGAGCGCGCTCTTGAGATTCGCGCCCGTCAGGCCGGCGACCGCCTTGGCGTCGAGGCCCACGTGCACGGTCTGCAAGGACAACGGCTTCACGTCCCGGGTCCTGAGCTCGTCGAACCGATAGCTGCCGAGCCAAACCCCTTCGGCCAGGGCCTGGACCCGTCCCAGGATCGGGGCGCCGTCTGCGGGAACCACGTCGATGGCCATAGATTGGGCCCCGACCTTTGCCGCAGCGCGCGCCGCGCAGCCGGCGTAGCTTCGGGTGGCGTCGAGCCCGTACTCGCGGCCCGGCCCCAAACCGCACACGACCACCCGGCGGGCCGGACGACCCGGCGGCAGGTTGAAGACCACGTGCTGCCCCGGCTTTCCCTTGAAGTCTTCGTCTTTGCAGGCCTGGGCCAGGGCGCCGTCCAGGCTCTGATCGAGGGCCGCGAAGGTGGGCGTCGGACCCTCGGCGTCGGCGAAGGCCCCGAGGGCGATCACGTCCACCGGCGCGTGCAAGAGGTCGTCCGAGTACAGCGACAGCTTCATGGAGTTCGGTTTATCCTCGGGCGTGCGGGAGCATGGCAAGCCAAGTCGCTTCCCTCGTCCCTGCGGAGGCAGGGTGGCCGGATTGCGGCGCCTTCCCGGGCGCTGCTAAAAGCGATGGCAGTGCGAACGGCGGCGCTTGGGTGGTGCGTCCTGTGGCCGGCGGTGGCGGCGGGCGCGGGGGCCGACCTCGACCCCGAGCTCGAACGGGCCATCGACGCGCGCCTCGAACACCGGGTCCCGGCCACCCCCTCCCTGCGGCTGGCCCCGGGCGACACCCTGCTCG